>NZ_JBVVQK010000055.1:0-21356 GCF_055811175.1 Mesorhizobium sp. WSM4828
TCCTCCTTCGGCTTTCCCGCCGAAATAGAATCGAGCTTCGCCGCAAAGCGCAACCCAGATGTGTGAATGCGATAGGTCACTATACGGGGAGAAGGTGCCGGCAGGCGGATGAGGGGCAGCGCCGACCTTTCTTATTGAATTGACAAATCAATTCTTGTCGGCGCCGGCTTGTCCAAGCGCCCGAAGCGCCAGCAATCTCTCGGCTTCCGCCATCACCTCCGGCGGCGTGACGCTGCGGCCGGGCCTGGCCAGCAGCGTCGATGAGAATGGGCCGCGCGGGCCGGTCAGGCCGGGCTCGGTGGCCAGGAACACCGCCACCGTCGGCAGGCCGAAGGCGCTGGCGAGATGGGTCAGGCCGGTGTCGGCGCCAATGACCAGCGTCGAACCGCCGATGACAGCGGCGATCTCGGCAAGCGGCGACCTGGGAACCACCACGGTTTGCGAGACGGCGCCGGCGATCGCCTCGGCAACTGCCTTTTCCCGGTCGTTCGACCAGGTGGTGACCGGCGTCATTCCCTTGCCCACCAGCAGGCGAGCGGTTTCGATCCAGTCCGCGACCGGCCATTTCTTGTCCTCGCGGCTGGTACCGTGCAGCAGGAAGGCGGTCTTTTCACCGGCAAAAATCGACCTTCCGGCTGGCGGCACGATGCCCGATTCAAGCTGGGAAAAATCCGGCTCGTAGCCGAGCGCCAGGGCGAACAGCCGCCTCGTGCGCTCGATCGCATGCAGGCCGCGCGGCACGGCGTAGCGGTGGCCATAAAACAGGCTCGCCGAAGGCTCGCGGGCGCTCGAACGGTCGAACCCGGCGATCGGTGCTGCCGCCAGTCGCGCCACCAGCGCCGATTTCAGCAAGCCTTGTGCATCGAGGACGAGGTCGTAGCGGCAATCGCGCAAGGCGCGGCGCAAGCCTACCACTTCCCGCCATGTGCCGGGCTCGAGCAGCTTCCCGCGCCAGCGCCGGATCGCCACGCTGTGGATGGTTTGGATGGCTGGATGCAGCGCCACGATGCCGGCAAAGGCCTCTTCGACACACCAGTCGAAGGAGATATCCGGCCGGGCGCGGCGCGCGTCCTCGATCGCGGGAAAGGTGTGGATGACGTCGCCCATCGACGACGTCTTGAGGATCAGCACCTTCATGCGGCGGCCGGCATTTCCAGCATCCGCTCCGCCGCCGCCACGACGCGTTCGACCTCCAACGTCTTCAGGCAGTTGAGATGACCGAGCGGGCAGATTTTTTTGTGGCAGGGCGAGCAGGACAGGCCGAGCCAGACCAGTTCGCGACGCTCGGCGAGCGGCGGCGTGTTCTGCGGCGAAGTCGAGCCGTAGACGGCGACGACAGGCGTGCCGACGGCGGCGGCGACATGCATCAGCCCGCTGTCGTTGGAAACGGCGAGCCTCGCCGCAGCGATCAGATCGATGGCATCCTCGAGCCGCGTCTGGCCGGCAAGGTCGACGGCGCCCGGCGCCAGCGCGGCGATTTCCGCCGTCACTTCGGCGTCGTTCTTCGATCCGAACAGTGCGACGCCAAACCCTTTCGCCATCATCTCGCGGGCAAGCCCGGCATAGTGTTCGCTCGGCCACCGCTTGGCCGGACCGAATTCGGCACCGGGCATGACTGCCACGAATTTCCCCAGCGTCAGCCCGAAACGGCCGAGCAGTGCCGCCTGGCTATATGCATCGACGGCAAGCTTCGGGGCCTGGAAGGCGCCACCCCGAGCAAGGCTGAAATAGGCCTGCGCGGTGCGCCGTTTCAGGCGGTCGGGCAACGGCACGATGTCGGTCAGCAGCCCGTAGCGCATTTCCTTGAGATGGCCGACACGGCGCGGAATGCCGGCAAAGAACGGAATCAGCGCCGATTTCCAGCTTCCCGGCAGGACATAGGCCATGTCGTAGCGGCCGCGCAGCAGGCGGCCGAAGCGCCTTCGGATGCGGAATTCGAACGCGCCGGATTGCAGCGGCAGGTCGATCTGCTGGCGGATTTCAGGCATGCGCTTGACCAGCGGCGCTGCCCAGGCCGGCGCCAGCACGTCGATGGCGGCGTTCGGATGATGCTCCCTCAGCGCCGAGAACAGGCACTGCGCCATCACCATATCGCCCACCCAGCGTGGGCCGATCACGAGGATCGTTGGGCTTTCAGCCATTCGACATAGTCTCTGACGCCGGTTTCCACTGTGCGGAACTGGCCATTGTAACCGGCTGCGCGCAAGCGGGACATATCAGCTTGCGTAAAGCTCTGGTAGCTGCCCTTGAGGTGGTCGGGAAACTCGATGAACTCGATCTGGCCTTGGCCCAGTGTATCGATCACCGTTTCGGCAATGGCGCGGAAGGGCTGGGCCTTGCCTGTGCCGCAGTTGAAGATGCCGCTAGAGCCGCGTTTCCACAGCCACAGATTGACGTCGGCGACATCGCCGACATGGATGAAGTCGCGGCTCTGCTCGCCGGGCCCGAAACCGTCATAGGCGCCGAACAGCTTGGGGTTTTCGCCGTGTTCGACCTGGTTGAACAAATGGAAGGCGACAGAGGCCATGGCGCCCTTGTGCGCCTCGCGCGGTCCGTAGACGTTGAAATAACGCAGGCCCGCGACCGGCGAGTGATCCGTATCGAAAACCGTACGGCGGACATAGTCGTCGAACAGCTTTTTCGAATAGGCATAGACGTTCAGCGGCCGCTCGTATTGCGGTTCCTCGCGGAACTCGGCGCCGTCGCCATAGACGGAAGCGGAGGAGGCATAGAGGAAGGGCACGCGCAGGGCCAGGCAAGCGTGCAGCAGGCGCTTCGAATAGGTGTAGTTGACCTCCATCATGAACTTGCCGTTCCATTCGGTGGTGGTCGAGCAGGCGCCCTGGTGGAAGACCGCCTCGATGCGGCCGAGGTCACCGGCCTCCATCCGCGCCAGAAAATCGTCCTTGTCGAGATAGTCGGCGATCTCGAGATCGGCGAGGTTGGCGATCTTGTGGCCGTCGGTGAGGTCGTCGACGACGAGGATATCGCTGAAAGCGTCGGCGTTGAGCGCGGCGACGATGTTGGAACCGATCATGCCGGCGCCGCCCGTGACGATGATCATGAAAGCCTCTGGTACCTTGTGCCGGTTGTAGCCCTTGTGGGATTCTGGCCTTATAGGGGAGGCGGGCCGGGCTGTCGACAAAGCAGGTGGCGGGGCGGCCGGATGAGCGCCATAGTGGCGCCGCAAAGGTCTCGTTTCAGTCGGCCTGCCGGCCGACCGGCGACAGGAGCAAGGTAATGCCATCAACCGAACTGCTTGTCGCCTTTTTCGCCACGACGGCGATCTTCGCCTATATCCCCGGTCCCGCCATGCTCTATGCCGCCGCGCAAACCATGGCGCGCGGCCGCTGGTCCGGCCTGATGGCGGCGCTCGGCATCCATCTTGGCGGCTACGTTCATGTCTTCGCCGCCGCTGTCGGCCTGTCGGTGCTTTTCCATGCCGTGCCGGTGCTTTACATGGCGGTCAAGCTGGTCGGTGCGCTGTATCTGATCTGGCTCGGTGTTTCGTTGTTTCGCGCCAAGGCGCAAGGCGACGTTGTCTTGCCGGGAATTCAGCCGAAATCCGCCCGCCGCGCCTTTTTCGAGAGCATTGCCGTCGAGGTGCTCAACCCGAAAACGGCGATTTTCTTCATGGCGTTCCTGCCGCAATTCATCGACGCCTCGGCAGCGCTTCCGGTCTGGCTGCAGTTCGTCGTGCTTGGAACGATCGTCAATTTGATGTTCTCGTCGGCCGACATTGTTTGCGTGATACTGGCCGGCGCGGTGATCGCCAGGCTGCGGCAGTCGAGCCGGGCGCAGCGCCTGATGCGGCGCGTCGGCGGTACGGTGCTCGTCGGGCTGGGCGTGCATGTCGCGTTGCAGAAAAGCTGACGCACTGTCTCGCCGCCGCGATTGGTCGAAGCCCCGGCGTTGCGTCGGTTGAAATTGCGGTATATCGGCATCGCCATGAACGGCCGGCCCTGCCAATCGGATTTCCCATCACTGAAAATCGGCCCTCCCGCGCGTTGACATGATCAAGCTGCCCTCTCCCGAACCTCTTCACCGCGCCATCTCGCGCTTCGGCGGCGGCACCGTGCTGGTGGTCGGCGATTTCATCCTCGACCGTTTCGTCAACGGCGTGATCGAGCGCATTTCGCCGGAAGCGCCGATTCCCGTGCTGCACGGGCGCGGCGAAACGCTGGCGATGGGCGGCGCCGGCAATGTCGTCGCCAACATCGTTTCGCTCGGCGCTGCCGTCATACCGGTCTCGGTGATCGGCGCTGACGAGGCCGGCAAGAACCTCATGCGCATGCTCGGCGAATTTCGCGTCGACACCGGCGGGCTGGTGCAGGATGCCGATCGCATGACGTCGTCCAAAAGCCGGTTCAGCGCGCTCAACCAGCAGGTGCTGCGTTTCGACGAAGAGGAAATCAAGCCGCTGGGCGATGCCGAGCGCGCGGCACTGGTCGGGCATTTTCGCGAAGCGCTGGCGCGCGCCGACATCGTCATCCTATCCGACTATGGCAAGGGCGTGCTGCTCGACGGCGTCGCCGGCGAGCTGATCTCGATCTGCCGGCAAACGGGCAAGCCGGTGCTGGTCGATCCGAAGGGCAGCGACTATGCGCGTTATGCCGGCGCGACGGCAATCACGCCCAACCGCAAGGAACTCGGCGAGGCGGTCGGCCGCGCAGTGTTTGCCGACGACGAGATCGAGACGGCGGCGCGCCAGCTGATCTCGGCGCACGGTTTCGATTTCGTCGTCGCGACGCGCAGCGAAAAGGGCATGAGCGTCGTCGGTCCAAACGATGCCCGCCATATCGCCACGCAGGCGCGCGAGGTGTTCGACGTTTCGGGCGCCGGCGACACGGTGATCGCCACCTTCGCACTGGCTCTTGCGGCAGGCGCCGACCGCGTCATGGCCGGATCGATCGCCAACGCCGCCGGCGGCGTTGTCGTCGGCAAGCGCGGCACGGCGCGGCTGACGATCGAGGAACTCACCGGCGCGCTGTTTCGCTCGCATGGTCCGGTTGCCCACAAGGATGCCATCCTCGATGCCGCCGCCGCGGCGCGGCTGGTGGCAGCCTGGAAGGACGAGGGCTTGAGTGTCGGCTTCACCAATGGCTGTTTCGATATCCTGCATGCCGGCCATGTCAGCCTGTTGCATGCGGCGCGCAGCCAGTGCGACCGGCTGGTGCTCGGCCTCAACAGCGATGCCTCGGTGCGCCGGCTGAAAGGGCCGGGACGCCCGGTCAACGACCAGCATGACCGGGCCTGCGTACTGGCAGCACTTGCCTCGGTCGACGCCGTCGTCATCTTCGAGGAGGATACGCCGCTTTCGCTGATCGAGGCGCTGAGCCCCGACATACTGGTCAAGGGCGCCGACTATACGGTCGATCAGGTGGTTGGCGCCGATGTCGTGCAGAAGGCCGGCGGGCGCGTCGTGCTGGTCGACCTCGTCGCCGGCAAGAGCACCACCGGCACCATCGGCAAATTACGCGCCGGGAACTGAGGGTTTCATGTCCGAACTGAACGATTACCTGGCCCGCTCGGCGGCCGCGATTTCGGCGATGGTCGAGCGCGACCTGACCAGCGAGATGGAGCGGGCGGTCAGCGCCGTCATCGCCGCGCTTTCGCAGGGCAAGGCGCTGCTGATAGCCGGCAATGGCGGCTCGGCCAGCGACGCCATCCACATCGCCGGCGAGCTGGTCGGCCGCTTCCTCAGGGAGCGCAAGGCCTACAACGTCATCGCGCTGCCGGCCAACGCGGCGGTGCTGACCGCCTGGGGCAATGATTACGGCTTCGACACGGTGTTTGCGCGCCAGGTCGAGGCGCATGGCGCGGCGGGCGCCGTGCTGCTCGCCATCTCGACCAGCGGCAATTCGCCGAGCATCCTCGCCGCCGCCCAACAAGCGCGCATGATGGGCATGACGGTGATCAGCCTGACCGGCGACACCGGCGGCAGACTGAAACCGCTCTCCGACATCCTGCTCAACGTACCCTCGACCTCGACGCCGATCGTCCAGCAGGGGCATTTGTGCCTCTACCACCATCTCTGCGAAATGGTCGAAGAGCGCCTCTGCGACGCGGGGTGATCGTGTAGAGGCGGATCCGTTGTCAATGTTGGCGCCGCCCCTCATCCGCCTGCCGGCACCTTCTCCCCGTGAAGGACGGGGAGAAGGGACTAGCCTGCAAGCTCGGCGATCCCCCTCTCCCCGTCCTTCACGGGGAGACGGTAAGGGTGAGGGGCAGCGCTAGCCTGTAGTGATTATTATTTGACGCATAGCCACATTTTGTTCTTGCTTTGTGCCGGCAGCTATGCTACTAATTTGACTATGGGGATGATTCCACCGACGACCCGCCCGCCGAGGCGGGTTTTTTGTTGAGGCGGGTTTTTTGTTTCCGGGTTTTTGTTTCGCAGCCGCTTTGCCCGGTTTCTCAAGGCGGCCAGGCGCCGTGGGTTCGATCTGAAACGATCGCTTATAGTTGGCGACAAGCTGGCGGATATGGAAGCGGTGCGCCGGCCTGTCGCGGGGCTGGCTGGTCGCGAAGTCAGGATTTTTGCGTCATCCAGCGGCGAAAAAGCCGGCCATCGATGATGAGCAGGCTCGCAATGATCAATGTCATCCCCGCGAACTCGAACGGCTCCAGCCTTTCCCCGAGAAACACCGTGCCAAGCAGGATCGCGCTGGCAGGCACCAGAAGCGTCACGAGGGAAGCGTTTGTCGCTCCGGCCGAGGCGATCAGGTTGAAATAGAGGATGAATGCCAGCGCCGTCGTGAAGACCGCGAGAACAGCCACTGCCGCCCATATGGGGACGCTTGACGTCACGATCGCCTCGGGACTGTAGAGAAGGAAAACGATCGGTAACATGACTATGGTGGAGGCAGTGAGTTGGCCGGTCGCCACCACAGATGGCTTCATGTTCTTGAAACGCTTGGCGTAGACGACGCCGAAGCCGTAGGAGATGGCCGCCCCGATCACGGCGAGCTTCGCCCAGGCAGGGCCACCAAGATTGGACAGCAGCCCGGGGCCGATCATGAGGGCGGCTCCGGCGATTCCGAGCCCCACTCCCGCAAGCTTGGTCGCCGACAACTTCTCATCCGCCGTCAGCAGGTTTGCAAGGAGGATCGTCCAGAGAGGTGTTGTTGCATAGAAGATAGAGGCAAGACCCGCACCAATCTCGGTTTGTCCTGTGAAGATCAGGGAGAACGGAATCACGTTATTGAGCAAAGCCAGGCACAGGAAGGGACCGGGCCTCGCCAGTGCGGGAGCGAAGGAAATGCCGCGCATCCTCAGCCATAAATGCAGGACCAAGGCGGCGATCGACACCCGATAAAGGACAAGGGCAAGTGGCGGAATCTCGGCTACCGCGATGCGCGCGAAGAAGAAGGTGCCGCCCCACAGAAAACCCAGAAGCAGCAACTGCCCCCAGTCGCTTGCCGACATTGAGCGTGTCAGTGCTGTCGTGCTCAACGCTTCGCCCGTCTAATTTCGGAGTGTAAGTTCAGACGATAATATGAATTAAACCGGCAATTATATTGGAAGTTTTACCTAAATCGACCAGATTTATTAGAATATTAACATTGGAATTAATATTCAAAGTGTTTTAGAATTCCTATTGTCGAATATCAAAGCTTCGGTTGCTGCGGTCCCGATCAGGCATTGAACGCCACTAAACCTTCATCCTTGACCCGGCGGATGGTCAGCGCGGTTCGCACCGTGTCGACATTGGGGGCCGAGGCCAGTTCTTCGATGACGAAGGTCTGGAAGGTACCGAGATCGCTCGCCACGCAATGCAGCAGGAAATCGGATTCGCCCGACACCATCCAGGCGTCGCGCACGATCGGCCAGCCGCGGGTGCGCTCGGCGAAGGTCTTGAGTTCGGCGTCGGCCTGGTGATGCAGGCCGATCAGGCAGAAGGCGACGACGTCGAGGCCGAGCGCTGGCGCGTTGAGCAGGGCGCGGTAGCCGCGGATGATGCCGGCCTCTTCCAATCGCCGGACGCGGCGCAGGCACGGCGGCGCCGAAATGCCGACACGGCCCGACAGTTCGACATTGGTCATGCGTCCGTCCTGCTGAAGCTCGCGCAGGATCTTCCAGTCGATGGCATCGAGATCGGCCTTGATCGGCATGGTGGCTTCCGTGCGGCTTCCGTGGTGACGCGAAAGAATCTTTCGCGACTTTGTAGTTAAACGACTTTGCTGTCTATTCCATCCGCTGGATCGAGGATTTTCGCATCATCTTGCTGCCGGTTGCTTGTCGCCGTCGCCGGCGCCGAAGCTTTCCGGGGACGAACGGCAACTTGCCTTGCTGGCGTCGCAGGCAACACTTACATTACGCGCAACAATCGACGAGAGTTCATGCCACAATCCATGGCTGCTCCCCGCAGAGGCTTTTCATGATCACCAAGCACGCGCCTGTTCTCATCATCGGCTCCGGCCCCGCCGGTTATACGGCGGCGATCTATGCCGCCCGCGCCATGCTCAAGCCGATGCTGGTCGCCGGCCTGCAGCAGGGCGGGCAACTGATGATCACCACCGACGTCGAAAACTATCCGGGCTTCTCCGAACCGATCCAGGGTCCATGGCTGATGAGCGAAATGCTCAGGCAGGCCGAGCATGTCGGCACCGATATCGTCAACGACATCATCACCGAGGTCGACCTCAACGTGCGGCCGTTCCGCGCCAAGGGCGATTCTGGCACGATCTATACCGCCGACGCGCTGATCATCGCCACCGGTGCCCAGGCGAAGTGGCTGGGCATTCCAAGCGAACATACCTTCATGGGGTTTGGCGTTTCGGCCTGCGCCACCTGCGACGGCTTCTTCTACCGCGGCAAGGATGTCGCGGTGATCGGCGGCGGCAATTCGGCGGTGGAGGAAGCGCTCTATCTCTCCAACCTGGCCAAGAGCGTCACCGTCATCCACAGGCGCAGCGATTTCCGCGCCGAGCGCATCCTGCGCGAGCGGCTGCTGCGGAAAGACAATGTCCGCGTCATCTGGGACACGGTGGTCGACGAGATCACCGGCCGGCCCGGCAAGGCGCCGCTGCCGCCTTCGGTCGAAGGGCTGAAGCTGCGCAACGTGGTGACCGGGCAGGAGATGCATCTGGTGGTCGACGGCGTGTTCGTGGCGATCGGCCACGCGCCGGCGGTCGAGCTGTTTGCCGGCAAGCTGAAGCAGAAGCCGAACGGCTATCTGTGGACGGCGCCGGATTCGACCCGCACCGACATGCCGGGCGTGTTTGCCGCCGGCGACGTGACCGACGATATCTACCGCCAGGCGGTGACGGCGGCCGGGCTCGGTTGCATGGCCGCGCTCGAGGCGGAAAAATATCTGGCAGGGATCGAGGTTCACCGCGAAGCGGCGGAGTGATTGTTCGACAAGCGGCTGAGAAGAGCCGCGCAAAAGCCTGATTTTTCATTCAGACGCCATAACAGGCGGACGCCAGAAAACAGGACGAGGGGAAATCATGGCGTTGGATTGGGACAAGCTACGCGTGTTTCACGCCGCAGCGGAAGCGGGGTCGTTCACCCATGCCGCGGAAACACTGCATTTGTCGCAATCGGCAATCTCCCGGCAGGTCAGCGCGCTCGAGCATGATGTCGGCGTGCCGCTGTTCAATCGCCACGCCCGCGGCCTGGTGCTGACCGAGCAGGGCGAGATGCTGTTCCGCACGGCGCACGACGTGCTGATGAAGCTTGAAACCATCAAGTCGCGACTGACCGAAACCAAGGACCGGCCCTCCGGCGTGCTCAGGGTGACGACCACGGTCGGCCTCGGCGCCGGCTGGCTGACCGAGCGCGTGCAGGAGTTCATCGAGCTCTATCCCGAGGTCAGCCTGCAGCTCATCCTGGCCAATGAGGAACTCGACCTCACCATGCGCCAGGCCGACTGCGCCATCCGGCTGCGCCAGCCGCAGCAGCCGGACCTCATCCAGCGCCGCCTGTTCACCGTGCATTTCCATCTCTATGCGGCGCCGTCCTATGTGAACAAATACGGCAAGCCGAATTCGATCGCCGAGCTGAAGACCCATCGCATCGTCACCTTCGGCGTGCCGGTGCCGGCGCATCTGTCGGAACTGAACTGGCTGGAGACGGTCGGCGATTTCGAAGGCGGGCAAAGGGTGCCGACGCTGCAGATCAACGACATCCTGTCGATCAAGCGGGCGGTGCAGGGCGGTGCCGGCATCGCCATGCTGCCCGATTACGTGGTCAGCAAGGATTCCGGGCTGGTGCAGTTGCTGCCCGAAACCGAAGTGCCGTCCTTCGATACCTATTTCGCCTATCCCGACGCGATGAAGAATCAGGCGAAGCTGCATGTCTTCCGCGATTTCATCATCGCCAAGGCGCGCAGCTGGTCGTTTTAGCCTCTAGCAGCGCGCCGACTTTTCCGAGCAACGGCGGCGATTGACGAAAGCTCGGTGAAAGCGTCCTTCTCCCCGTCGCTGTAGATGGCGGCAGCCAGATTAGGGGCGGCACCAGCCTTTGTCGTACTTGGCTTGGCTCGGCGATGGGCAGTGCTGATATGTTGCGCCGCCCCTCATCGCCCTGCCGGGCCCTTCTCCCCGTATAGTGACGGGAGAAGGGGGCCGTATCGCCGGTTTCACCAATTGTCGGCGTCCAGAAATTACCCGCGCCAAGGTGTCAGGCGGGGCAGCCAGCCTGGTACGGCGCGGCGGTAGGCCTCGTATTCGTCACCGTAGCGGCGGGCAAGCGTCGGTTCCTCATATAGTTTCACGAAGGAGATCATGGCGGCCGCGGCGATGACTAGATAGGCGGCGACCGTCCAGCTGGAAAACAGCAGTGCCTGGCCGAGGATGATCGACAGCACGGCGACGTACATCGGGTTGCGGACATGGCGGTAGATGCCGCCGACGACCAGCCTTTCGGTCGGCGCGACCGGGGCTGGCGTACCCAGGCCCTCCAGGGCAAACCGGGCAAAGGCATGCAGCAGCACGGCTGTGCCGGCGATAACCAGCAGCCAGCCCACAGGAACGAAACCGGGCAGTCTCGACCAGGGCAGGCCATAACGGTCGGTCAGCAGCCAAGGCAGCAGTCCGGCGACCACGCCGGGCGCTGCAGCAAGGAAGATGACGCTACCGGCGATCGCCGAAGCGGCCCGCATGTAGGTCTCCTTACGGGCGCGCCCTTGAACGGTCTCCCGCAACACGCTTCAGGTCTTGTCCGGCATGTAACCCAAACCGCTGCACCCTCAGCTCAAGCTCGATGGCGGGCTTTTGGGCGGCATGCACCAGCAAGGTCTGGCTGCCGAAAAAACAAACGCATGCTGCACGATTCCATGTCATCCTGCGTTTTTCGACTTTCAGAGCAGGAATCGCTGCTGATTCGCGGCTGTGGATCGATTTTTGCCTTGCCGCACGCCGTATTTCAGCGATTCAACTGGTCCTATTGCGCTTCAGGACCGATTAGACCACAGCCGGCGCCTTTTTGCATGTGTGTGTTGCAAAATAGATGCTTGTTTCTTGGGCATGAAGAGCACATATATAGATCATCTCCTGAGCGCGTTCTCCTCCCATTAGCGCTCTCGAGTGTTCCCCTCTGGAGGTTAGCCTTAACAGGCACTTCCAATCAAACTCAGCCGGGTCTTCATTGATCCGGCTTTTTTGTTGCCCGAAACCAACACATCGCCAGAAAATCGGCCGGAACGGTCGCGTAACAGTGACATGTAACCTCGGGTAACATGCCGCGGGCGCGCCAAATCGATTAAGAAGAGCATAGGACGCGGTGTGGCTCGTCCGGGGGATGGGGGCATCACTCGGACGATCCGGGCTCAGGCAGCTACCGCGTCCGAACCTTCCTCCGCCGCCAGGCACCGGCGGCAAGTATGCGGCGGACCTGCCGTTTCGCCTCCCACGAAGACGGTCCGCAACGAAACGGCGCCCGAATGATCCGGGCGCCGTTTCCTTGTGTGCTTCCTAAAAGCGCGTCGCGTTCGACCGGCCTCATGCGACGCGCTTTTAGGTCCTTGTTTGATGCATGTCGTTATCGCAAAACCGTCGCACACTTTTGCGCGACATGCATTAGTGTTCTGGCCGCAAGCTGCCGTTTCAGGCGGCCTTGCCGTTGGCGTTCAGCGCTTCGTCGGCCAACCGGCCGGTGAGTTCGGCCATGTGGTCGAAGACGGCCCGATAGCTGGCGACACCCGCCGTGGCCGAGCGCAGCTCGATGATGAGGTCGCCGATCTCGGCCTGCGGCATGGTCGCCTCGACGACGTCCCATCCCGGCCAATCCGGCCGCGCGTCGTAGCCGAGGATCTGGCCGCGCCGCTGCGGGATCAGCGCGATGATCTTCGACGTCGCATCAGACGGCGTGACGATCTCGACCTTCATCACCGGTTCGAGCAGCACCGGCGAACAGGCGGCCATGCCTTCCTTCATCGCCAGCTTCGCCGCCATCTGGAAGGCCATGTCGGAGGAATCGACCGCATGGTAGGAGCCGTCGGAAAGGTTGACGGCAACATCGACGACCGGGAAGCCGAGCGGGCCGGATTTCAGGTAATCGCGCACGCCGGTCTCGACCGACTGGATGTAGGTCTTCGGGACGACGCCGCCGGTGATCGTATCGGTGAACTGGAAACCCGAGCCGCGCGGCAGCGGCTTGATCTCCAGCACCACGTCGCCGAACTGGCCGTGGCCGCCCGACTGTTTCTTGTGGCGGCCGCGCTGCTGCGTCGCTTTACGGATCGTCTCCCGATAGGGCACGGCCGGCACATGGCCTTCGACCGGGATCTGGTTCTTGCCTTCCAGCCGCTCGCGCACGACGCGCAGATGCATCTCGCCATGGCCGGACAGCACGGTTTCGGCGGAATCCTGGTTGTGATGCAGGTTGAGCGAGGGATCTTCCTCGGCCAGGCGCTGGATGGCCGCCGACATCTTGACCTCGTCCTTGCGCTCCTTCGGTCGCAGCGCGAAGGCGAAGACCGGCTGCGGCGGCGCCAGCGTGACCAGCGGCTTGATGCCGCCCTTGGTCGAGCTCAGCGTCTGGCAGGTCCTGACGGCGTCCAGCTTGCCGAGCGCCACCGTGTCGCCGGCCTTGGCCGAAGTCAGCTTGACCTGGTCCTTGCCGAGCATCTTGTAGATGCCGGAGACCTTTGCCGTCTCGCCCGTGGGAAGGAACAGCTCGGCGGCGTCGGCGACCTGGCCGGACAGGATGCGCGACACCGACAGCTTGCCGCCATGCGCGGTGTGGATGGTCTTCATCACCTGGACCACGGTGGCATTGCCATCGGGAGCGCCGAGGCGCTGGCGCGTCGCTTCGATGTCGGGTGCGTCGTGGCGGATCGCCTTCAACAGGCGCAGCACGCCATTGCCCTTCTCGGCGGTGCCGATCAGCACCGGCGTCACCGTGCCGTCGCGTAGATCTGCGGCGAGGTCGTCGAAGATCGCGTCCTTCGGCGGTTCGATCTCGTCAAGCAATTGCTCCATCAGCCGGTCGTCATGGTCGGCGAGCGTCTCCAGCATGGAAAAGCGCGCCTCGAGCTCGCGCGCCTTGTCGTCGCTCGGGATCTGGGCGACCTCGCTCTCGGCATATTCGCGGTAGATGTAGGCACGCTCCAGAGCAAGGTCGATCGAGCCTATTACGACGCCGTCCTTGCGCAGCGGGATCTGGCGCAGCAGCAGAGGCACCGAGCTTGCCGGCTGCAGCATCTTCAGCGTGTCGCGCACGCCTGATATCGCCTTGTCGACCTTGTTCAGGAACAGCATGCGCGGCACGCCGAGATCGTCGAGCTTGCGCATGATCAGCTGCAGGGCAGGGATCTTCTTCTCGTCGGCCTCGGCAACGACCACGGCGACGTCACAGGCGGCCAGCACCGGCTCGGCTTCGAAGGAGAATTCGATGGAGCCGGGACAATCGACGAAGGTGAACGGCTCGCCCATGAATTCGGTGGTGGCGAAGGTCGCCTCGACGCTCATGCCGTGAGCGCGCGCCTCGGGCGAATGATCGGAAACGGTATTTCCGGACGAAACGGGATTCTGGCGGGGAATGGCGCCTGTACGGGCGAGTATGGCTTCGAGAAGTGTCGTCTTACCGCTTGCGAAGGGACCGACTATGGCAATGCATTTCGGTCCCGTGCGTCGTCCTCCGGCGCGAGTACCCATGGCTGACCTCCACTCAGGCGTTTCCCTGTGAGCGGCGGCCGGCCTGTCGGCCGTCGCGGGCGAGGCTTTTTTCAATTTGCCACCTACCCAAAGGGCATCGTCCCACGGGCAGGCCGGGAGGGCAAGGGATTTGAGGTTGAAGGGATTTGAAGTTGAGGGTGGATTCAGCCGGTGCCGGTTAGGCGCGACGCCAGCGGCGTTGCGTCCACGCGCTGCACCGCCACCGCCTCGGCAAAGCGAGCGAGCAACGGATTGAACAGGTCCGCACGCTCCCAGAAAGGCGCATGCCCGGCACCGGGAATGATGTGGCACTGCTCCCACAGCGAGCCGTAGGCGAGCGTCTCAAAATAGCCGAGCCGGACGAACGGATCGTTCTCGCCATTGACGATTGCCACCGGAAATGCCGCCTGCTCGACCACCTGTCTCTGGTCGGCGCCCTTGCCGGTGAGCATGCCGCGCGTCACCGCGGCGCGCAGCCGACCGTCGGTGCGCAGGATGGTTTTGCGGAAGGACGGGTCGGCGGTGTCGCCGAAACACAGCGTCTCGAAGCGCTCGGCATCGCGTTCGGAATACGTCTTTTTGGACGCCAGCAGCATGTCCCAATGCGCGTGGAAGCCGCGCAGCATGCCGAAAGGGCCCTTGGATACTGGCGGTGCGCCGGTCAGCATCAGCCCGCCGACGGCGCGGTGGAAACTCGCGAGCTCGATTGCCACGTGCCCGCCAAGCGACCAGCCGAAGACGACGGCGCGGCCGATCCCCAAGGCATCGAGGAGCTGAGCCGCCGACTGGGCAAGGCCGGCGATGGTGTAGTCCGTCGCCGGATCGCGGGCGTCCGAGGATTCGCCATGGCCGGGCAGGTCGAAAGCAATCAACCGATGGGCAGCGGCCAACGGGCTGTCGAACTGGCGGGCGAATACGGCGCGCGAACTGCCCGAGCCGTGGATCAGGACAAGCGGGATGCCGGGTCCCGACGACTGGCTGAGGCGCAAATCCGCGTGCGGCGTGCGGATCGTGCGGTGGGAAACGGCCATATCTGGTTGGACCTTGGGATTGTCTCTAGGTCAACATCGCATGCCGAGGTCACCATGTTGTTTAGAACGGTGGTTAAGAAATGATTTCTCGGTTTCTGCCGGGTATGATGACCGAATCCACCACAGCTAACCCCCGGAGCCTGATGATGGAATCCACGCTTGACCTTCTCGTCTCGATCAGCAGCATCGCGACGCTCGGACAATATGCCTGGTCGATGCGCGGCCATTTCCAGTCGCCGAGCATGTCCCAAGGCGCGATGATCATTTCGGCCGTCGTGGTCGGCACGGCTCTGTTCTTTCTTGCACTGCTGTGGATCGAGCGGCAACCGGTTGCAGCGAAGATCGGCGGGCTCGCCATCCAACTGGTAAGCACGGCGCTGTTCTGGTGGGCGATCTCGGTCTCCCGCAAGGCGCGGCTGCGTTTCGCGTTCGATCCGGACAATCCCGACAGCCTGGTGACCGAAGGCCCCTATTTCCACGTCCGCCATCCGTTCTACACGTCCTACATCATCTTCTGGATCGGATGGGGCATCGCGACCTGGTCGGTCTGGGCGGTGGTGCCGGTCGCCGGCATCGTTACGATCTACGTGATCGCAGCCTTGGACGAAGAGCGAAAATTTTCGCGGACAAGGTTGGCCGACGCCTACGACGCTTACCGCACGCGGACCGGCCTGTTCTGGCCGCGCCTTGCCCGTAGCCGGCAGAACATGCAGCCGGCGTCGGACGAAAGTGGTAGGCTCTAAGACACTGGATTGGATCGAGGACTTGCGACGATGAAGATTATTGCCTGCGGCAGCGTGCCGACGATTGTTGCGCCGGAAACATACTTCACTGGCCGAGTTTTGCAGACGCCGATCATCGAGAAGGAGGCGCCGGCGCGGCTACGCGCCACGCTGGTCAGTTTCGAGCCCGGCGCCCGCACCCACTGGCACACGCATCCGCTCGGCCAGACGCTCTATGTCACGTCCGGTGCCGGTCTCGTCCAAAGCTGGGGCGGGCCGATCGAGGAGATCAGGGCCGGCGACGTCGTCTCCTTTGCGGCCGGCGAAAAGCACTGGCACGGCGCAGCGCCGAAATCGGCGATAACCCACATCGCCATGCAGGAGGCGCTCGAGGGTGTGCATGTCGACTGGCTGGAGAACGTCAGCGACGAGCAGTATGGCGGCTGAAACGTCTCAGGCCAGCGCGGCGGTAAAGCGCTGGATGCGCGTGCAGGCCTCTTCGAGCAGAGCTTCCGACGTGGCATAGGAGATGCGGAAGTTCGGGCCGAGGCCAAAGGCCGAGCCGAAAACAACCGCCACGCCCTCGGCCTCAAGCAGTTCCGAGCAGAAGGTTTCGTCGCTGTCGATCACCTTGCCGATCTTGGTCTTCCTGCCGATCAGCTGGGCACAGGAGGGATAGACGTAGAACGCACCCTCCGGCGAGGGACAGGTGATGCCGCGCGCCTGGTTGAGCATCGAGACGACGAGATCGCGCCGGCCCTGGAAGATCGCCTTGTTCTTCGGGATGAAATCCTGCGGGCCGTTCAGTGCTTCCACCGCCGCCCATTGGGCGATGGTGCAGGCGCCGGAGGTCTGCTGGCCCTGGATCATGTCCATCGCCTTGATCAGCGGCACCGGGCCTGCCGCATAGCCGATACGCCAGCCGGTCATGGCATAGGCCTTCGACACGCCGTTCATGGTCAGCGTGCGCTCATAGAGTTTAGGCTCGACCTCGGCGATGGTCTTGAAGACGAAGTCGCCATAGGTCAGGTGCTCGTACATGTCGTCGGTCAGCACCCAGACATGGGGATGCTTCAACAGTACGTCGGCCAGGCTCTTGAGCTCCGCTTCGGTATAGGCGGCGCCCGAGGGGTTGGACGGCGAGTTCATCAGCAGCCACTTGGTGCGCGGCGTGATCGCCTTTTCCAGCACGGCTGCCGTCAGCTTGAAGCCGTTCTCGATCGAGGTGTCGGCAAAGGCCGAGGTGCCGCCGCAGATCGCCACCATTTCGGGATAGCTCACCCAGTAGGGCCGCGGGATGATCACCTCGTCGCCGGGGTTCAGCGTCGCCATGAAGGCGTTGAACAGGATCTGCTTGCCGCCGGTGCCGACGATGGTCTGCTCCGGCCGGTAGTCGAGATTGTTCTCGCGCTTGAACTTTTTCGCGATCGCTTCGCGCAGCGGCACGATGCCGGATACCGGCGGATATTTCGTCTCGCCGCGGCGGATCGCCTCGATCGCGGCGTTCTTGATGTTGTCGGGGGTGTCGAAGTCCGGCTCGCCGGCGCCCAGCCCGATCACGTCGCGGCCGGCGTTTTTCAGCTCGCGCGCCTTCTGCGTCACCGCGATGGTCGCGGAAGGCTTAACGCGGGAAAGGACGTCGGCAAGAAAGGCCATGACGATATTGTCTCCTTTGGGATGCAGGCGGTCCATCCAACCGCGGCGCATCTCATGTCGCATCATTCCGCCAAGCGCAAGCACTGTCGGATGAGCCAGCGCGCAACGACGGCAACAATAAATTCATCAACGACCGGTAAAAGCTTGAACGGCAGGACCGTAGCCGGTCCGCCAATCTCGCATAGCGAGGAACCGTGACGCGCAGCATCGGGCTTGCCCATATCATCCGCCATGATGACGGCACCGCCAGCGGTGTCTGGGGGGTCTATACGCTGCAAAGCGCGTTCCAGCCGATCTTCGCCTTCAACAAGGGCAAGCTTTCCGTCGTCGCGTTCGAGGGGCTGATCCGGCCGTTCCGCGAAGGCGAGCCGCAGCCGCCAATGAGTTTCTTCAACAGCTGTCCGTCGGTCGACCGTCTGCATATCGAGGCGCTGACACGGACGCTGCACCTTCTGAACGCCGGCGCCTGCCTGCCGCGAGACGCCTCGATCTTCATCAACTTCGATCCATCGGTATTCACCGACCGCAGCATCGCCGACAAGGCGCTGCGCGACATGCGGCTGGTGCTGCACGAGGCCGACATCGATCCGCGCCGCGTCGTCTGCGAGGTCACCGAGCAGAAGTCGGCGTCGCAGGAGACGCTCTACAATTTCGTCGAGGCGCTCAGGGGCAATGGTTTGCGCATTGCGGTCGACGATTACGGAGCGGACGAATCCGACATCAATCGCATCAAGGAACTCAGGCCCGACATCGTCAAGTTCGACGCCGACTGGATCATGACGCTGATGGAATCCGGTGCCGGCTTCGCCTTGCTGACCGCCATGGTGACCAGCTTCGAAGAGCAAGGCATCCGCACGGTATTCGAGGGCATCGAGACGGGCTGGCAGCTCGAGCTCGCCGAAAAGTCGGGCGCTTCGATGGTGCAGGGCTATGTGCTGGCGCGCCCCGAGCTTGCGCCAACCAGCTTTCACGTCTTCGACAAGAGCGGGCGGGCGGCCGCGGTGTCGGCCGATACGGAGAAGGTGGCCACCGCTGTTTCGCCATCGCGGCGGCCGATGCGGGCCTTTGGCCGCAGGGTGGCGTCGTGACCGGGCAAGCCGACATGCGGCGCAAGGTCGGCGAGGCGATCTTTGCCGACGAGGTCGGCATCGAATATGGCGTCTACGGTGCATTCCGGCTGAGGAGCGCCTACCAGCCGGTCTTCGCGCCGCGCGGCAGGTTTCTCGCCGCCGTCGCGGTCGAGGGACTGATCGAGCCGCATCGTGCAGGCAGGCCGGTGGCGCCGCAAGTCTTCTTCGAAGGTGTGCCGGCAGCGGATCGGCTGTTTGTCGAAACCATGTGCCGGGTGCTGCATTTGCGCAATTTCCGCAACATCGGCGTCGACGGGCTCGACCTGTTCTTCAACTACAATCCGCTGATCAACGATGACCCCGCACGGGCGCTGGCCGAAATCAGGCTGATGACCAGGCATCTGGCGGATTTCGGCCTGCATCCCGGCATGCTGGTCTGCGAGATCACCGAGCAGGCTGCCGGCGACAAGGTGCTTGTCAGCCTGGCGCGCGAGATGCGGCGCGACGGCGTCCGCATCGCCATCGACGATTTCGGCACCGGGCATTCGACCGAAGAAAGGGTCGCCCTCGTGCAGCCCGATATCGTCAAGATAGACGGCACCTGGTTCGCCGAATTCTGCCGCCATGCCGCCGCCGAGCGGTTTTTCCGGCCGCTGGTTTCGACGCTGCACGACCGCGGCGCCAAGGTGCTGGTCGAAGGCGTCGAGAACGCCACGCATCTGCGCGTCGCGCTGGATGGCGGCGTCGACCTGCTGCAGGGTTTTTACCTCGCCCGGCCGGCGCTGGCCGGCACGCTGTTCGACGAGGAGCCGCTGTCGATCGACAGGCTGCTTGGCAGGGATAGCAACGTCATCCCCTTGTTCGGCTAGGACATGCCGATATTCAAGTGATGCCGGCCTGCGAACGGGGGGTCCTGCGCTTCCGGTGCTCACGTACCCAAAAAGTACGCTCCGCTCCGGTTCTCGGAAGCCACCACTCTCGGCACGGCCTGACTTGAATCTCGGCATGTCCTGAAATGCATCAGCGGCGCTGATGGTTACGCCAAAACAAATCACTGGATGAAGCCGCCGCTGCCGCGATAGAGGCTGGATCAAGCCCTGAGACGGGTGGGTGCGAACAAGGGGAGCGCCGATGATACTCTACGGAATGATCGACAGCGGCAATTGCTACAAGCCGCGCCTGCTGATGGCCAAGCTCGGCATCGCTTTCACCAATGTCGAGGTCAGCTCGCACACCGGCGACACGCGCAAACCCGACTATGTCGCCAAAAACCCAAACGCCATGGTGCCGCTGCTCGAACTCGACGACGGCCGCCGGCTGGCCGAATCCAATGCCATCCTGCTCTATCTCGCCGAAGGCACGCGGTTTCTACCAGCGGACCGGTATGAACGCGCGCTGGCCTACCAATGGCTGTTCTTCGAGCAATACAGCCATGAGCCTTATATCGCCGTGCGCAGGGCGCTGCTGACCTTCCCTGAAAGAGCCAAGGATGCGACGCCCGAGCGGCTGGCGCTGACGCTGGAGCGCGGCAACAAGGCGCTCGGCGTCATGGACAGGCACCTGGCCGCGAGCAGCTTCTTCGCCGGCAATGCGCTCAGCGTCGCCGACGTCGCGCTCTATGCCTACACGCATACGGCCGAGACCGGTGGGTTTCAGCTCGACGCCTATCCGGCGGTCGCCGCCTGGCTGAAAAGGGTCGAGGCCGACCCGGGGCATGTGCCGCTGGAGTGGCTGCCTTAGTTCTGTCCTCACGCTTGTCGCCGCTTCGCGGCTCGCTCCGGACGTCGGGCTCGGGGCTTTCGGCCGGCGGCGTGAATGGTCGCGCGGCTATTTCAGCAGGCGATCATACTCGGAATGGGTGCCTATCCAGAACCAGACCACGTCATCGTGGTCGCGAACAGCTACGGCGCGGTAGTTGATATCAACCCGCGCCGACCAGTAGCGCCCGACCTGTTTGAAATGCAACGATGGGTGGAACGGCTCAGAATTCAGTTTGGCGAAACGTCTGTTCGCCTTTGCTCTGATTAACGAGGGCAGTTTTGCGTAGGCCTCCCAAAACGAGGGAGTGGCAAAATGATTCACAGAGGCCGGGTCCGGCCGGCGCGATGATCAGCCAATGCCTGCTCGGCAAGTTTGTCCAGCCTGCCGCCCTTGGCGTCGGCTTCGAACTGACGGTCCCACATGTCGGCCTGCAGCGCCTCGAACCATGCGGCAAACGCCTTGAGCTCTTCGGGGCTTAGTTCGGCGACGGATTTCTCAATCTGTTCAAGCTTGCTCATGGGTTGATGGTACCATGACCGGGGCAAAAACACCACAAAGTGGTCCCATAGGACCAAGGCGGCGGTTCATCGGAATCCAGACAGCAAAAAGGCGGGACAAAATCCCGCCTTCCCATGCTTGGTAGCCTGATCGGGAGCGTTTTGGCCGGGCCGGCAGCAATCTGCTGCTTCGGCTTGTCGGGGTCTTTCGCTCCGGCGCGCTTCTCGCGCGACCGCCAGTACATCCGTGACTTGCCGCGGGGGGCCCGGGGGGGGGCCGCGCGGGCCCCGGGGGCAAAAAAAGGGGGGGGGGGGGGGGGGGGCGGGGGGGGGGGGCGGCGGGGGGGGGGGGGGGGGGGGGGGGGGGGGGGGGGGTGGGAGGGGGGGGGGGGGGGGGGGGGGGGGGGGGGGGGTGGTTTGGTGGGGGGGGGGGGGGGGGCGGGGGGGGGGGGGAGGGGGGGGGGGGGGGGGGGGGGGGGGGGGGGGGGGGGGGGGGGGGGGGGGGGGGGGGGGGGGG
>NZ_JBVVQK010000056.1:0-21000 GCF_055811175.1 Mesorhizobium sp. WSM4828
TATGTGAGGCAACGGTTGAACATTCAGGAACATTTTCGACGAGGCAATGCGAATCTCACCTTGATTGTCGCCGCGCAGCGCCCGTCGCTTCACCCGCCCAGCAGGGCACAACCCACGCCGGAAACGAACTCAAAACTGGATAGAAACTGGGGGCAACGTCACGCGCGTTTGCGTGGCTTACGGGCTTGCCGGATAACGTGAAGTAGCCTCCCGCCCACCAAATAGTTCCTCAATCGGGTCAAGGTTGCATAGTCCAGATACCAGCCGCACTCCTTTCTCACTGGTCTCCAGTGGGCGCCGGCCAAGGGTCAAATAAGCGGGTGGCAGCGTGATGCTGCCATCGCAAAAGGCAAAGGCAAGGGAGAAACTCCCTTGCCTTTTGTCTAGCTGCCGATCGCCCAGATGGTGAGAGCGATCCTCAGAATGTTTGCGATCAGGCCATATGGCAACGAGCGTAGCGCTTGGCCAAAACTCCACCAATGCGCGTAAACAGGCCCGAATTCGTCATATAGCTCACCGAACCGTTCATCCAACGTGACAACAATATCAGTTTTGTTTTCGCGTTCCGCCGTACACTTGACGAGAAAGCGAACGATCTTAAATGGCACTCTCGCCATGGTGTAGCTCCTTTGGAGGGAGAACACCTGATGCGTCTAAAAAGGCGGCCGTTCTCTCCAGAGCCCTCGCACCCGGTGTTTCCAATCGAAACACTTTTTTCGAGCGGCCGCCACGTACAGGCTCCGGATCTATAATCTCGGAGGAGATGAACCCTTTGCGCTCTAGCTTTGAGAGCGCCAAGTATAGCTGCCCAACAGCTACATCTCTTCCGAGAGACTTCGAAAGCTCGGCTTGGAGTTTGGATCCCCAGGCTACGCCTCGCAGTCGGTTTATTAAGGCCAACAGCCTCAGCTCAAAAGGGCCTAGGCCCACGCTCAGAGTGCTGGTCTGGTTTGGATTCTGTTTCATCCACTCGTTTTCTCCAATGTTGCTGGGTTACCCAAGGCGTGCCTCAGGGCGCAGAAGCTATTTCCTGCACGACGTATATATATAACACGGTGAGAGTATTGCAAGGAGTTTCTTGCAATCGGGGGGACGGGGCATGCCCAACGTGATCTGCGCATGCGGCTTCAGCGTGCCGAAGGGCCAGAAGTGCCCATGCCAAATACACAACGCTAAGACACGCCAAGCCGCTAACGACAAGGCACGCGGCAGCGCTTCTGAGCGCGGCTATGACGGCAAGGGGGCACGTGAGAGCAAGGCGTTCCTGGCCGCCCTAGGCAGCTCGCTGTGCGCGTGCGGATGCGGCAGGCCAGCGGACATGGTGGACCACATCAAGGCGCCGAAAGGCGACATGCAACTGTTCTAGGATAGGTCGAACTGGCAGCCCATGAATGGGCTGTGCAATAGGCGGAAGAACATCCGTCAAGAGGGTGGGTTTGGTGTTTGGATTCCTATCCAGACATGTAATATCGTACCAAGCATAACCGCATCCGCCACCGTGGGTGCTACCTTTGGTTACAATTCCAAGACTTTTCAGTTTGCATAACTTCTTGGCTAGAGCTTCGACGTCGGTACCGCAGACAGCGAAGATGTCGTATTGAACTGGACACCCGTTTTCAAACTCGCCGGTACACACCCGAAAATCTGCTTGGAGAGGCGGCGCCTTCGTCTGGCGCATGGCGACCAAAGTAATTATCCCCAAGATTAGGGCGATGCCGAAGGCCACGAGCGTAATCTGCCACTGACGCTGGGCCTTGATGTGGAGCTGTTGCAAGACGACATCGGCCCTGCTGTTAGCTGGGATGTCACTTAGCTTGACGCCAATATATTCGGCAGTCGTCTCCGCGACCGCAAGACGATCCTTCGCAGGTACAGACTGAAGAACTTTTTCCCGACTCTTCAAAGACGCGCGGTACGCGAGCAATGCCACAGCTACTACGAACGCCACCAAGGTCAACCCGGTGGTTACGTACTGAATGGCGCCCAGAGCATTCAAGCGTGATCCTCCCCACTAGGTGGCCACGATAACAGGCCTAGTGAGAAACTTCTACCGCAGGGTCAAGATACTTCTGCACTCGGGCCGGGTCGGCAACTTTTTGCAGCCACTCCCTGACCACGCGTGCCCAACAATTCGCAATAAACGCTAAATAGGAATTCATCCAATGGCTGTCGTCTCGCTTGTCGACCAGAAGGCGCACTTGCACATCCATTTCAACGACGATGACGTATTAATCCAGACCCTGATTGAGGCGGCTCAAGCCCATATTGAGCAGCTGCTCGGATACGAGATCGAGGCCGAATTTGCGACGGTGCCTTTGGATATCTCAGAGGCAGTCATGCAGTTGGCTGCAAGCTGGTACCAAAACCGTGAAGCCACCTCAGGCGACGTTCCCGGCGAACTCCCGCTCGGCATGTGGGACATCGTTCGCGAGCGCCGAAACTACACGTTCTAATTTATAGGGAAACAAACAATGCGTGGTCGGAAGGCTACAGTCACAGCGCTCGACGGTGCGCTATCGAAAGTACCAGCCGCACCTAAAGAGGGCCGCGCTGTCAGGGAATGGCGCAAGGTGCTTGGCGTTCTGGTCGAGCAACGCCAAGATCGCCGACCACGAGTTGCCCCTTGTCGACGCTTACTGCCGCGTGGTCGCGCACATTGGCGCCTGTGAAGTGGCAATAGCCGAGCACGGATTAACGATGGTCTCACCATCCGGGGAGACCAAGCGCCGGCCTGAAACCACGCTGCTTAAAGAATACCACGCGACGCTTGCACGCCTCGCAGACGCCCTTGGTTTGGCACCGGCATCGAGGAGCAAGAACAAAGGAGGCGCCATTGGAAACGACGACGCCGACGACCTCGGAGACATCTAATGCGTGGATCTTCGACGACAGCCCAATCCCGGACCCGCATAGAAAAGGCGAGCGAGCCGTCCGTTTTATCAGGGCGCTCCGCCACCCCAAGAGCGGTCTTCGAGGCAATGCTTTCCAGTTGGACCGCTGGCAGGAGCGCATCATTCGGCGAGTCTACGGCGACACCAAGCCGGACGGCACCCGTCGCATCAAGACCGTCTTCGGACTTCTGCCCCGCTGCCAGCGCAAAACGACGATCGGGAGCGCACTCTGTCTTGTAGCACTCGGTCCTGAACGCATACCGCGCAGCCAAGTGGTCTCCGCGGCTGTGGATAGGGATCAGGCGCGTATCGCGCTGGAGGAAATGGTCGGCATCATTCGCGCCCATCCGCGGACAGAAGAAGCGTTCCAGATTCAGGACACCAAGTCCCGAATTACCCATCGCAAGAGCGGCGCCTTCTATCGGGCGATGTCCGCTGATGCGGCCACGGCGCATGGACGCACGCCTGTCTTCGCGCTCGTGGACGAGCTTCATGCGTGGAAGAAACGCGACCTATGGGACGCCATTAAGACCGGCCTTGTGAAGACGCCAGGCAGCTTGCTTGTGGTCACCACCACGGCCGGCATAGGCGTATGATATGTACGCCTACGCGTGACAAGTAGCATCTGGCGCCATTGAAGACGAAGCTTTCTTGCCGATCCTGTTTGAAGCCGACAATGACGAAGACTGGCGCGATGAGGCAGTGTGGCACCGAGTAAACCCCGGGCTGTCATGCGTGCCGCCGTATCCCGATATTGACGGCATGCGTCAGATGGTGCGCGAGGCCGAATACCGGCCGGCTGACCGCGCCATGTTCCAGCAATTGCACCTCAACATCTGGCAAGATGGCGCTGCAAACCCGGAATGGGATTTGTCGATCTGGGATGAGAACGCCGAACCATTCGACCTGCCATCGCTTAAGGGCAAGCGAGCGTGGAGATCCTGCGATCTCGCGAAGCGAACCGATCTGGCAGCCGTTGCGGCTTGTATTGAAATAGACGATGTCCGCTACGCGCTTCATGTCCAGTCGTTTGCACCGGAGGAAGGAATCCGACGACGCGCCGATAACGATAGCGCGCCATATCCGTTGTGGCGTGACCAAGGCTATCTTACAGCATGTCCTGGCGACATCGTGGATCGTCTCATTATCGAAGAGCACATTCGATTCCTATGTGGGCTTCTGGACGTCCAAGAGGTCGCCTTCGATCAATATCTTGCGCGCGAGATTATGGAGAACCTCGAGGCCGACGACATACCTGTAGCGGCCTTTCCACAAACGCTGGCCAACTACACAAAACCCGTTGATGACTTCGAACAGCTCATGCTCACGCGGCGCTTCTGCCACGGTGGCAATCCACTGTTGCGGTGGGCCGTAGGCAACACCGTCATGATGACGGACCAGTCGGGCAACCGTCGCCCGAACAAGGCTCGTTCAGCGGATCGTATTGACCCCTGCGCCGCCGCGATCATGGCGTGTGGCCGTGCCGTAGCGGGCGCGTCAGGTTCGTCAATGTACGAGACCGCGTCGGAATGTCGGGCGAATTGAGAAACTGACCCCCCTATTGCCTCACCGAGGAATGTTACCGAACGCGATAGGGCCGACATGGGCCCTTTCTCCATCTGTCGCGGCGGAGGGAGATAGCGGCCAGCTCTTCATCCAACCGCCATCGAGGATGATCAGCCCAGCCACTTCCATGCGCCAGACCTTCACAAGCCGTTGCACCATTCTCAGGTTCTTTTCCTTAAAGCGCGAGGGGTCGATCTTTGTCAGGCGTTGCAACACACTTGCTGCCGAGAGCGCCGGGTCTTCTTCGAGCCATCCCTTGATCTGCGCCTCGAACGGCTCGTACATGCTGGGTCTCTTCGGATAGGGTTTGGTCCGCCGATACGGCCGCCGATGCGTTGGTCGGGTCTCGCCACTCTTCCAGGCCGTCTTCAGATTCGCGGCGAAGTGCTGGAGATCGATAACGGCCGGCTCCTCAATCTTCGCATTCAGGCCATGACGATCGACCCGCCGCCCAAGCTCCTCCTGCGCGGCGCGGATACCAGCAAACAGCAGCACGGGATCGGCGGTTTCCATCATCGCCTGGAGCCGCTGCTTGTCGGCCTCGGCCGGATGTGCAAGGACACGGGCCGCAGGCGGAACTGGCGGATGATAGCGCTTGATCACACGAGCTCCGATCCGCGTCTACTCCTGAAGCTTGAATGACGGTTGGAACAGATTGCCGTAAAGCCGCACGACAGCATAAAGTTTACCAAGCGCGGCCGTCGCCTCCGCGCCGACAAACCGACCATACCCCACCAGGCGACGCACGATGGCGCCATTCTTCTGCTCCACATGCGCCTGGTCATTCTTTCGATAGGCGCGCGCGAGCGCGTCACTTCCAGTTCCTCGCTGCGGCACCAGGAGACGACGAAACTCGTTCATGAAGGCGCTGTCGTTGTCGAAATCTACGCCGAGCAGGGGGAAGGGAAAGAACGAGCGGGCCTGCTTGATCGCCACAATCACATTGCCGCTGTCGCGCGTGCGGACCGGAACGCATTCAGTCCACCCCGTGGCAATATCGGTCAACACCATCGTCTGCACGAAGCTGCCGGACGAAGACGTGCCGGAATGCGCCACGAAATCGACCTCGACGTAACCGGGCGGCGGATCATTCCAGTCCCCGAACGTGCGCACCGGCACCGATCGGCGAACCGCCGAACTCATTCCTGCTCGCCGGCGCTGGCCGCCGCGAGCCACAACACGTACCTCCGCCAAAAGCCCATCCAGCGTCGCGGCTCATTGTCAGCAGCTTGCCGCGGAGCGCGGCGTCGAGCTCTAGCCGGCGATGCCGTTCAAGCGCTGGCAGCAAGACAGGTATCAACGGCCGCAGCCGTTTGGAACACAGCCGCTCCGATGCCTCCCACAACACCACGAGCGCTTCGCGAACATCGCCGCCATAGCGAAGGCTGTGCCTCTTGTTGCCAGGTATCTTCGACGCGCGTTGACGGAGCACTCGGATCGCATGCTTGCGATGATAACCGATCACCGCGACGAACTCATCGAGGATGAGGCGCTTATCGCTTCGGCTCCCCGATCGATACCGCTCGACAATTGCTTCCACCAATTCCGACCGTGTCGCCATGCTGATCCGCCTTGCCATCCATCCTCCGAATCGGGATGACAACACCTGACCATCCCATTCGGAACAGCGACACTATTGGTAACATTTTGCTTGAGGCAATAGGGGGGTCAAATCCTCACTTCGCTTGACACGGAAGACGCCTTCTTCTTCTAAAAATAGAGGCCGTCTTTGCCAACGGCAGGCTGAAGCCCTGGCAGGCGCTTTGGACAAGGTCGCCCACAAGCTATTGGAAATCGCTCTAAACGCCATTTTCGATGGCGCTGGTGGCGGGGTGGATAGGTGCTATCGCTAAGGCCGTAGGCTTCGCGGACGGCGGCTACACCGGTAATGGCGGCAAGAACCAGCCCGCCGGCATCGTACACCGCGGGGAGTATGTTTTCAGCAAGGCGTCCGTCGACAAGATCGGCGCGGGAAATCTCGAAATGCTCCACCGCGGCTACGCGAGCGGCGGGCTGGTGTCGGCGTTTCAAAACCGGCCGCAGGTCGTTGAAATTCATGTCGTCGGCGAGCCGGGGCCGGAATTCATGGCGATCATCCAAGATCAATCTCGGACCGTGGCGGTTCAGGTGTAAGCGTCCGGTGACGACCGCCTTCCGTGGCGAGGATCGGATCGGATAGGATAGGGGTCGGGCTCCGGACGCTGAAGATAGTGTCCACGAGCGGGGTTTAATGGACACGATCGCGACGGATGCAGTGGCTGGCCAAGTTTCTGGGATGGCGCGCGCCCGCCGGCGCAAGTCATACACTCTCGAAGAGAAGCAGCGGCTGGTTGCCGAGAGCTGTGAGTCAGGGTCGTCTGTGTCGCTGGTGGCGCGGCGGCACGACATCAATGCGAACCTGTTGTTCACGTGGCGCCGGCAGATGCGCCCGCCGGCGTCGACGGCTTTGCCGCTGGAGTTGATCCCGGTCGAGGTCATCAGCAGCGTGCCAGCTGCTGCACCAGCCGCGGCGGGTGGGCCGGAACAGCGCGGTGTGATTGAGATCGTCCTGCTCGGCGGCGTGCGCGTGCGGGTGGACGCCGAGGTCAGCGAGGCGGCGCTGCGGCGGGTGCTGTCGGCTCTGAAGGCGGCGGCATGATCGCGCCCGGGTCTGGGGTGCGGGTCTATCTGGCGACGCAGCCATGCGATATGCGCAAGGGGATGGATGGCTTGGCCGCCCAGGTCCAGAACGTGCTGGCCACCGATCCCTTCTCCGGGGCGCTGTTTGTGTTCCGCGGGAAGCGCGGCGACATGTTGAAGATCCTGGCCTGGGACGGAAGTGGGCTGTGTCTGTTCGCCAAGCGCTTGGAGCAGGGAAAGTTCGTTTGGCCGCCGATTGTGGCAGGCCGGCTTCAACTGACACCGGCCAGTTGGCCTTGCTCGTCGAAGGGATCGACTGGCGGCGGACAGTCGCGCCGGAACCGGTCACGCGCCCCGAATCCATCTAAATAAGTTCCTGATTCCAAGGATTTATTCTCGCTCGCGAGTCATGACTTTGCTATAAGCCGGCATGTCTCTCGCCACTGCGGAATTGCCGTCGGATCCGGACGCGCTGCGCGCGTTCGCAGCGGCTTTGCAGGCCGAGCTCTACGCCAAGACGCTGCATATCGAGAAGCTGAAAGCCCAGTTGGCGACGCTGCGGCGCGCGCGCTTCGGCCAGTCGTCCGAGAAGCTCGATCGCCAGATCGATCTGCTCGAGCTGATCATCGGAGATCTCGAGGAGGCCGAGGCCGCCAGCGAAGCCGGCCAGGATGCGACTGCGGCGATGCCGGGCGCGATGCCGGCGCCGACCAGGCCACAGCGCGTCGGCAATCGCCGGCCGCTACCCGATCACCTGCCGCGCGAGATTGTCACCCATGCCGGGGTTTGCGCCTGCCCGGCCTGTGGTTCCGAGCGGCTGCGCAGGATCAGCGACGATGAACGCGAGGTGCTGGAATATGTGCCGTCACACTTCAAAGTCATCGTGCATGTGCGGCCGAAACTGAGCTGCCGGGACTGCGAGGCCATCACCCAGCCGACGATGCCGAGCCTGCCGATCGAGCGCGGCAGACCCGGCCAGGGGCTGATCGCCCACGTGCTGGTCTCCAAATATTGCGACCACCTGCCTTTGAACCGACAGTCCGGCATCTACGCCCGCGAGGGCGTCGACCTGGATCGATCGACCCTGGCCGACTGGGTCGGACGGGCCGCCTGGCTGGTGGCGCCGGTTGCCGACCGCATCGGCGACTACGCTCGCGCCGGCCCGGCCATCCATGCCGACGACACGCCGATCCCGGTTCAGGATCCCGGACGCGGGCGCACCAAGAGCGGCCGGCTATGGGTCGTTGTGCGCGACGAAGGCACCTGGGGCTCGCCCAATCCTCCGGCGGCTTTCTATCGCTACTCGCCTGACCGCAAGGGCGAGCACGCCCAGGCCCTGCTGGCGCCGGCATCCGGCTTCCTGCACGCCGACGCCTATGCCGGCTTCGACAAGCTCTACGAACCGGATCCGATCACCGGTCGCCCGCGCCTGGAGCCGGTCGCGTGTTGGGCCCATGCCAGGCGCGAACTGTTCGACGAGCACGCTAAGACCAAATCGCCGATCGTGCGTCAGGCACTGGACAAGATCGGCGCGATCTTCGCCGTCGAGCGCGAGATCAACGGCCGCAGCGCCGCGGCTCGTCTGGCCGTGCGCCAGGCTCAAAGCGTGCCGTTGCTGGCCGAACTCAAGGATTACCTGGAGACCAGTCTGGGTAGGATCAGCCGCAAAGGCGACCTCGCCAAGGCCATCCGCTACAGCCTCAACCGCTGGAAGGCGCTCTGCCGCTTCACCGAAGATGGCCGTCTCGAGATGACCAACAATGCCGCCGAACGGGCGATCCGCCCGCTGACGCTCGGACGACGCAACTGGACCTTCCTCGGCTCGGACTCCGGCGGCGAGCGCGCCGGCGGTCTTCTACACCCTGATCCAGACCTGTAAGCTGAACGGCATCAATCCGGAGGCCTATCTCGCCGACCTGATCGGCCGCGTCAGCGACCATCCAGCCAATCGCATCGACGAGCTTCTCCCCTGGAACTGGCGCGCCCGATCCGGCACCAGACTGGCGGCCTGACCCTGGCTGCTATCACCCGGGTCTACACCCTCCCGCTCGCCGCCGAAATGCTCGGCCAGGATGCCGAACTGCTGTGGGAGGTCTATGTCGACATGGAACCGGAGGACGGTTGCCTCTGGGTCTACGGGCCCGACGATCAGCAGATCCCTGCCTTCACAGACTTCGGCCTCGAATGCCTGACCGACTTCATCCGCGAGCACAAAGCCAATCGCGGCAGCGGTCAAAACGATGGCCGGTAAGAGCCCTGGGTCATGACCGGGCGCTTACGTTCAGGTCACACATGCCGGAATTGGACAATACGACAAGCGGCTAAACCGCACGATTGGCGGGAACGCGCAGGCTCGGAATTTCTAGCGCGATCGATGCGCCGCCCACTTAGCGATTAGGCTTTTAGCGCGTTCGGGTACGCCAAACGAACCAACCACTTGACTATTCGTTGTGACTGCAGCCTTCAATCGAGATGAAAAGGACGGATCCCATTGCTCAAGCTCTTCCAAGTACCCCATGTTACGCTTTGCATTTGCAAAGCTATCACTTTGTTCAAATAGCCGTACGAGTATCTGTGCCATTTGTTTAGATGTTTGTTTATGCTTTCGAAATCCATGAAACAGTTCTAAGGACAATTCCTTCTCAGTCTTTTTGTTGCCATTAAAGGCCTGAAATTTTCCGATAAAACCATATGGATCTCGACCCAGCCGGACCGCAAAAATAGGTATTCCTCGACCCATCGCGAATCCGATCTCTTGATCAGTCCAACTGCTTTCGTGAAATTCGTCATGCAAAAGAACAACCATGGCATCGGAGGTAGCCAATGCAGTTTCAATTTCCGTCACCCACTCGGATGTCGGAGCAATGTCATTGTGGGCCACAAAGCTAGATATACCATATTCATACAAGCATGTCTGTAATTTTCCAGTAAATTCACGATGCTTGGCTAAATGCGAGATAAACACTCGCAACATGCTATCTCGCCAAAAAGGCGGAGTTATTCCTGTCGTGGGACGGAGTTCTTCCAGGATACCAACGTGCCTGCCGAGTTCCAAAAGAGTATCATCTGGAGCACTTTTGATAAGGTGCAAACGTAACTTTTCTCGTCGCCGCTCCAGCTGGTCATCGTGGACAGACCAAACTGCTCCAAAATTACGTCGATAAGAGCATAACCCTCGTTCGCCAGTCGCGACGACACCTCCTTGATCAGTGCTATGCGTTCAGAGGGAGTCATGTTTCATCCATAACTTCTGAAGGGCTGTCACGCCGGAGACCAGTCAACTATGTGTAAGACAAACCGCGTCGGCCTTCGCTTACCGTCGCCAGTTCTGGCCAAGCTCGTCATCAAACCATGCTTCGGCGTCGTAATCCGCTCCCATGGTCGATCGGAAGTTCAGATATCCTGAATACCCTTTCACGCCCAGCCAAGTCTTGAAGCTGGAAAAGCTCGGGTGGTCGTTCTCGCCAACGCCCGTTTCCCGCGCCCATGTTGTCGCCAAAGAGCGGATTGGCCCCTCGCACTCAGTTTTTTTCATGTAGGTTCTCGTATTTGTAAGAGTCGGGAGCGTTGGCGATAATTTGTATCTTGAACACGTTCATGCAGGACCGGCCTCGCTTGCGTCCCGCAGGTGTGCCTTCGTCGCCATTGCAATGAAACGTTTGTTCACAATGAAACGGCTCTTTTGTAATCGAGCCAAGAGTCCACTGTAACTCTAGGCCTCCGCGGCGGCAGGAACGGTTAGAGCAAGGTATCGTGGATGAAGGTGGTCGCTTCTCGCTGTAAACGCTCACTCCTGGCTTCTCAAAGAAGCCACCACCTTGCTCTACGGTTAGCTCGAAGGACGCGATATTTGGAAACGCCTCTGTAAAACTTACACGAGGCCCGCTAAGGAATGGATGGCTCGTTGTCATGTGATTTCCCTCGAAAAGAAAAGAGGCCCGCCACAGTTAAGTGACGGGCCTCCGTTTCACTTCTTGTCGTTCTTGGTGTCGCCGTAACCGGGCTTCGGGACCCGCTCTACGGTCGTTTCACGAGGGTTCTCCTTGGCCTCTTTGACGGTGATAAACTGCCCGTTTCCAGAGTCTCGGCCGATGTCAAAGGTCTTTCTAGTGCTCAAGTGACGTACTCCGATGGCTTGCTTTAAGGACCCTCGGACGCTATCTACTCGGCTGCTAGACTGAGCAATCGCGGTTTTTGCTTGCCTCCGGCACCATCTACCGTGATCGCAAACTAAACAAAGGGCAGCATCCGATTCCCGGAGGCTGCCCTTTTTTGCATGAATTTTTGCGCGCTGTCCAGTATAATAACGGACCGGCTCGGCGTTTCACTGAAAATACACCCGTTATCCACAACCGTCAACCGACTATCAAAACATTTTGTATGTCGAATCTTGCGGCAACCCGTCGCGGATCATACCCCGAATCGAATCTGCCTCCAAGGGTCAGCGTTCTTTTTTTGTTCTGCGATTGACCCTAATGGAATATTCCTACTCTCCTCGCCGAGGAGAGCAACATGCCGTACCGTCGCCGCCACGAAGCCATTTCGGAATACCACGTCGCCCGAATCGAACGCCAAGCCTGGTTTTTGACGAAAGAATTGCGGGACGCTCAGTTGGCACTCAAACCATTCTGCCCGCATTGGGAGGTGCTCGACCAATTGCATCGGGATATGGGAAAGGCGTTGAACCTGCTGAACGGTCGGCCGGCCGACTGGGAGCGTCCGCATCAAGCGCCCATGAGCGGCGGCGGCTAGTCGACCATATCGCGCAGCGGCTTCCTTCTTACTGGTGGCCGGTACTTTGCCACCCGACTGACCTTATCGATGTCGACTGTCACGAGCGGCCCAAGGTCGATGGTTACGGTCTCGTCATCGATACGCGTAACCTCGCCTCGAAGCTCTATCCGCTGGCCGCGCTTCAGCTTGGATTTGCTGTCTCTAATCGAGTGCGGGAAATTATAGCTCGGCAGAGAGACGCTTACGATCTCCTCATCAACCCTACGCCGAACAGTGGCGGTTATTGCCACCTCATCCCCAATGCCTATCCGCGCCATACATTGGAGTCTGGGGCAGGCAGCATTTTAGTCAAGTTGTTGCTAATATATCTCCGTTTGTCGGGTCTGCCGCTCGAAAACTTGTCTCTACCCTGCGTTCAGCGCGCCCAAAGCGCTGTGCGTGGCCACTAGAAACAAAACAAGCGATGCAACAGCCACGATCGGCGACACGAAGAACGTAGTGGTTACGCCGAACATCAAAAATCTGGACGGTTTGAATTCCTTGCCGTTGATGTACGCCTCGATGACCTTCCAGTGCACTAAAGCGGACAGCGTAAAGTTAATCCAAGCTAGACATCCAGTGAACAGGGCTGCAATAACTCCCTAGATCAACTAAGTGCCGGACGCCTGAAAGAGTTTTGAGGAGGCCTCACCAGATTGCGATATGAGAAGCAACGCCCCTAGATGCACAGTCAACAGTGAGGCCAGAACCCACTTTCCGTAGTCGAATTGCTTTTGTTGAGCGGCGACAGCCAACTCTTTTCTTAAATTGATGGCCCACTCGGTTGTTATCTGTGAATCCATCGTTGAATCATTCCCCCCATCCCAACCCGCGGCAAGCATGCGCCGACACTGGGAGGAAGTCGAGTTGCGGCATTCGACTTTTTCGGGCTAGCGCCAGGCCAAGGCCATCAAAATAGCCAACCCGGCTTAGAGAATGTCCAGCCGCCAGACTAGGCGAGGTCTATGGTGTTCGCCGTCTGGACGACTGCGAGGTGCGCGACCTATGATTGTGGGCGAGGTTCTGATTGCCGCCTGACCTTTCGGCCCGAAACTCCTCGGAAGCCCCGCCTTGTGCGGGGTTTTTCATAAAATTGCAGGATCAACCTTAGCTGCGGCTCCATGATTATCCGGCATTATTGATCGATGCATGGGAGAGGGCGTTCTAGAATGGATATGGCCTTCCCGCTTGCGCTGCTTCTCGGCGGCGCTGCGGGATTCGGCTATTACGCTAACGATGGCCAGTCGTCCAAAGCCGTCGCCGCGATTTCGGCCAACTGCAGCATTAAAGGGAACATCAGCATCGACACTGGTGAGCGGATCTATCACGTTCCTGGCCAGAAGTTTTACGACGAGACGATCATTCGTTCGGAGTTCGGCGAACGTTGGTTTTGCAGCGAGTCAGAGGCCCGGCAGGCTGGCTGGCGGAAATCGCGACGGTAGCGCTGCAAAAGCGGGGAGAAAAAGAGGGGAAGGCAGTCGGCGCGAAACAAAGCACTAGATGCAAAAAGTGGCTCCCCGGACCGGATTCGAACCAGCGACCAACCGGTGAACAGACAGCTTCCGCTCATCGCCAGGCGCTCGACAATCGCATCGGCCACACACCACGCGATGGTCAAAGAGCACGTATTTGGAAGGCGAGGTGCTTGAATCCCATTAAAACGTACTTGCGGCAGGCGGATTGCCAACTGCCGTTCAAAGTTGTTTCGACGGGCTTCGATGCCACTCGCTACACGCAGCCGCCGAGTCGCCTGTTCCGCGGCAACGGCCAGTCCGGCGGCTGCCATGCTGTTCAGCGTCCCGCCCCGTCGCCCGTCCTCCTGTTCACCATAAAAAAGCGGTTCGAGGCGCAACCCCTCCCTAAGGTGCAACGCGCCCACGCCTTTCGGGCCTTGGAATTCGGCCAGCGTTCCTCCCGACGATTGCCCCGTTTGACGGCCGCCATGCGGAACGTAAAGGGAGCGTCCGGTCTTCGTGTAGGGGTGCGTTCGGCTTATTGTTTCGCTATGATCTGGCCCAGATCGGCAAGGCACTCGACCACGTGGTCCGGTCTGAATGGAAACCGCTCTATGTCAGCCAGTTTGGTCACCCCAGTAAGCACAAGGGCTGTCTTGAGGCCCGATTCCAGCCCGGCGAGCACGTCGGTGTCCATGCGGTCACCGACCATGATGGTATCGACAGCCCGCACTCCGAGCCGGTCGAGCGCGTTGCGCATCATGAACGGGTTCGGCTTCCCGACGAAATAGGGCTGACGGCCGGTGGCCTTCTCGATTAGTGCCGCGACTGCACCGCATGCCGGATGGGAGCCCCGCTCGGTCGGGCCAGTCGCATCCGGATTGGTGGCCAGAAAGCGCGCGCCCTTCGCCACAAGCTCGGCGCCAATTGCGATCTGCTCGTAGTGGTACGAAATGGTGTCTCCGAGGACCACGAACTCGGGGGCAAACTCCGTTATCCGGCAGCCTGCCTGCCGCAGGGCCTCGACCAGACCGTGGTCGCCGATGACATAAGCAGATGTTCCGTGCTTTTGCAGTTCCATGAACCGCGCGGTGGCGAGCGCCGATGTGTAGATGTGCTCTGGCTGCACCGCGAAGCCAAACGCTCTTAGACGCTCGGCATGATCTTCGGGCGTGAAGCGCGAGTTATTGGTGAAGATCTGAAACGGCTCACCCTTGGCGATTAGCCCGGCGACATAGTCGACCGAGCCAGCAATCGGTTGGCCGCCGCGGACCAGGACCCCGTCCATGTCGAGCAGATGCGCTATAATCATTGGATCTCAACCCTCAATGTCTTTCGTGGATGCACTGCCTGGGCACGTCTTGTCACTGTATCTTCTCCAGGCGAGAATGCCGGCGACTGTACCGATTCAGAGCGATGCGCGAAGGGCGCTCAATTGCTTGTGCGGCAATAAGGACGTTGCGGCGTAAAAAGTGTCGGTGGCGTCATCCGCTGGCCGTGCGGACGCGCCGCACCGTCGGGTTGACGACATTCGCTGTGTCACCGCATCTGATAGACGATCGCGTTCTGGTTCGCGTGAACGACTAGCCTGGCGAGACGTTTCTCTGCAGAACCTCGTAATTGGCGGCATCACAGTGATGGAACCCAGCATTGTCTCGCGCCGCGGGCGCAAACTCGCCGGTGCCTTGGCGGATCCCAAATAATCGGACAGCCTATCGGACGAATTTCGGGGGTCGCTCCCGCGCGCAAGATGTGATTCAGTCCCCAATCTTGACCCCGAGCGCGAGTGCTTTCCCCGTCCATTTCTTTCGCGTTTCCGCCAAATCATGGTCGGGCCCTGCGATGTCCCTTCGCGAAAGAGCCTGACCTGTTCAAAAGCCTGCTAGTCGGGGAGCTTGGGCCGCGGCAACAGGAAGAGGAGGTATTGCGCCTTAGGACATTTTTGAGGGAGAGCCCGAAGACACTTCGTTTTGGGGCGGCGGCCGGGTGTTGGCAGGAAGCGAAGATAGACAATGGCAGCGGCCGGCGTGGCAAAGAAGGAAAAGGCAGCAGGGCGGCGCTATGACAAGGGCGAGCGTCGATTCAATCACGTCGTAAAGGGCGCTCATCCCGTGTTTGAATTTCACGACAGCGAGCCGAAAAAGTGGGTTGGAAAATGCCACTCAACCTATCTGAAAGTGATCGGACAAAATTGCTAAATGAGGCGTTGGGGCGCCGAACGGCGATCGGGACCTGCCCGTCCGAAGAAGCTATACGTCGTTTACGAGGGCGCAATTTTATCAGGCCCAAACGAGCGATCGCGGCCGAACCTATCATAGATATCCATGTAAGGGGGTGAGCTGTCGGCGGCGTGGATCTCCGGGCCCTTCTCGATGCTGTCGCCCCACACGGATGAAATGCTTGCCGGCGCTTGGCTCGTCGCCTAGAGGCGGTTCAACGTAGCTGGGCGTCTAGGTGCATACTTAAGGCGAGCAGGCCGAGGGCGCGGAAATAACCCGAAGCCATCCGCCACAAGGTTTCCCAAAGCGCTCGATCATCCCTTTGGTTGATTCTGCGCGCCCGAGGTGTTCATCCAGACAGAGATCAGATGCCGCCCATGCAGAGGTATTTCATTTCGAGGTAGTCTTCGAGCCCGTGGCGGGAACCCTCCCGCCCGATGCCGGACTGCTTCATCCCGCCAAAGGGCGCCGCTTCCGAAGACATGCGCCCCGTGTTGATGCCAACCATGCCATATTCCAATGCCTCGGCCACGCGCCAGACACGCTTCAGGTTCGAGGCATAGAAATAGGCGGCGAGGCCGTAGATCGTGTCGTTGGCCTCACGCACAACCTGATCCGCCTCGTGGAAGCGAATGATCGGCGCCAGCGGCCCGAAAGTCTCCTCTTGCGCAACCGCCATGATGCTGGAAATTTCGGTGAGGACTGTGGGTCTGAAGAAGGTGCCAATCCTGCCGATACGTTCGGCCCCGCATCGAATTGTGCCCCCTTTGGCAACGGCATCTGCAATGTGGGACTCGATCTTGCGCAGAGCATGGATGTCGATGAGCGGTCCGATGTCCACTCCGGCAGCGAAGCCGTCGCCAACCGATAAGTGCCGGACTTTCTCTACGAATTTCTCGACGAACTCATCGTGAACGCTCGATTGGACGTAAAGGCGGTTCGCTGAAACGCAAGTCTGGCCGGCGTTGCGGAACTTCGCCTGGATCGCGCCTTCAACCGCAGCGTCGATATCGGCGTCATCGAAGACGATGAAAGGGGCATTGCCGCCGAGCTCGAGGCTAACCTTCTTGATCTGGTCGGAGCACTGGCGCATGAGCAGCCGGCCAACCTCGGTCGAGCCTGTAAAGCTGATCTTTCGGACCTTGGGGTTGGAGCAGAGTTCGCGTCCAACGCCACCACCTTCGGACGCATAGACTAGGTTGACGACGCCGTCGGGAAAGCCGGCTTGATGCGCGAGGGCAAACATTGCACCTGCCACGAGCGGCGTCTGTTCAGCAGGTTTCAGCACGATCGCGCAGCCCGCCGCCAAAGCCGGCGAGATCTTCCGCGCCACCATCGACGCTGGGAAATTCCATGGCGTAATCGTGCCGACGACACCGATCGGCTGCTTGATCACCAGCATTCGACGGTCTGTCGAGGGTGCGGGGATCGTCTCGCCATAGATGCGATTGGCTTCTTCGGCGTACCATTGCAGATACGCGGCCGCATGCGAAACCTCCGACTTGGCTTCGGCAAACGGCTTGCCCATCTCGGCAGTGAGTATGGCGGCAAGATCACTGGCGTGGTCAATGATCAGCTGATGCCATCGCCACAGAACGTCACTGCGTTCTCGGGCGGTCAGCGCCGCCCATCCAGGCTGCGCTACGTAGGCCTTATCGATCGCAGCGCGTGTCTCCGCCGCACCCATATCGGGAACTACTGCCAGCACTTCGCCGCTCGATGGGTTGAGGACCTCGAATGTCCGCTCACCAACCGGCGTGCCGAGCCCCGGCAGGCGATCGATGGCGCCAAACAGGTCCGAGGATTTCAGGTGGCGGATCAGCGGCAGGCACAGGGGCAATACCGGATTCCTTCTCATACGCTGCCGATATGTATGTCGACAGGGCGTCGGTGCGTACTCCGCACCTGCGGGTTCCTTATAGGGCCTCGACCAGACGGCTGGTAGACCATTTCACTCAGCTTGAAAGGGAGAATTGAACTCTTCTGGTCGATGGCTTGCGGTTCTCACCATGTGCAAACTGAACAATAGACATCGGCCTCCCAACCGCGGGTACTCCTCAGCGATCACCGCCCTTGGGGACGTTCCACTTGCGCCGGTAGTCTCTTCGTGAGTGTGAACTTGCGGCCATCTTCCAGGGCAGGACGTAGTTGGGAAACACCGACTTCTTCGGATTACGGCGGCGTAGCTATACGCGCTGAAATGAGGCAAGCTCCATCAGGAGAGAGAGACCGCGGGACAAACATTCGCGGTCTAGAAAGCCACAATTCTGAGCGGGGGTAAAGTTGACTAAGATGTCTGCGCAGTACGCTGCCACGAACCACAACCTAATCCAGCATGCCCTTGCGCCAACCATGAAATGGCTAATCGCGACGGCGTTGGACGGTTCGACTATGACGTATGGTGAGGTGAAGCAACGGCTAGAGCGTGAAGTGAGTTTGTCAACCATTTTCGCAACAAGGATCGGACTTGTTGCCGGCGAGATGATGAATAAGATCCAGCAGGTTGAGCCTGATGCACCTCTCCTGAACGTCCTCGTCGTCAATCAAGCGGACAGGCAACCGAGCAAGGGCGCCGGCGCCTTTATGGCAAGTCGATTTGGCAATCCTCGCCTGAGGTCCGAAAGCTACAAGCAACGGCATCCAACCAATTGGCAGTCCTATTTCGAGCGCGCTGCCGCCGAAGTTTACTCATACGAGCCAGAGCAATGGGCGCGCATCTCTACCGGCGGGTCTTCGGAAGTGATCTTTCGATCAACAAAATCGAATTCGAGCGTGAGAAGCGCCAGGATGGGAATGAAGTGACTTCGGTTCAGGCAAGGGGAAGTACGGTGCTGGCGGAGAGAGTGCGCATCACAAGTCCCTTCGCCTCTGGGTCACAGCCAACCCGCACATGATCAGAAACGCCTTCGCTCGGGCTCGCGCTGACACAGAGTTCTGTTTGGATTCAGGCGACCGAATCGATGCCGTGTACATCTGCCCGAGAGGACGGTCGTCTTGGAGGTTAAGTCGCGTATCTCGAATCTGGTCGATCTGCGACGGGGAGCCTACCAATGCATCAAATATCGAGCTGTTAAGGCGGCCATGGACGTTCGCACCAACATGCCGATTGAGGCTATTCTGGTCACTGAGTTGAAGCTCCCAGGCGAGATCGCGGCACTCCTAAGACAACACGACATCCGACACTATCAGGCACCGCTGAAGCGGACCTGACAGATCCGCCCGGCGAAATCCGACGTTCACCGAGTCGACGGCAATGATTGCTGCTTCGGTGGCCGACGCCTGACTAGCCATTGCCCGGACCCTCTGGACGCGAAGGTTTGAGCTTGGCGGAGGACCTCACTTAATTGGTGCAGATCGTTCTCTGAGAGTACGTCCGCATTGCCTTGACCGAGGCGCTGCTTCTGGCCACATCACATGGTTCTGCCGCGGGAGCGAATCATTTTGCGAGGCGCTTTCGCGACTGCTAAAGGTCTTTGCGTCGCACGGGGCCGATCCGACGGATCGTGCATAGAAACTAGCAAGCCCTGCTATTGCCATCCAGCTGTCGTTGCCAGCCGAGGACTCAAGGATGATGCCGCTGCGCGTCGCCTTGATGGCGCCGCCAGGATCACGCGTATCGCCTCGGTCCCGGAATTGCGAACGGGCCTCGCGGTAGATGACGGCCAACGAGAGGCCGATCCCCCCAGCTATTGTTTACGATGTCGACGCCAGCGTCGGGCTCAATTGTACTCTGTACACCTCTACGGAGCCGGAGTCGTTCAGCAACTATTCTAGAGCGCGGGACTGTTCTTCGTCACGGGACACCGGCAAGCCGCGGGCCAACGCCCATAATGGCGAGCTCGGCCGAAAGCAGCTTCTTCGCCGCCGCCCTGACCTGGTCGATCGTCACCTCCTCGATGAGGGCCGGGCGCCGCTGGATGTAGTCCAGCGCCGCTGCCTCATTCGAGAGATCGGTCTCCTGCGTTCCCATCTTTCTGCCCCGTAATCGTGCCGTGTCTCGTGTCGCCGGCCGTTTCCCCATGATGCTTGTGTTCGGCGGTCACCGGATCAGGTGCCTCCTCTGATGCGTCGCTCCTCACCGACCGGGATGATCCAGCCGCCGGCGCGATCCGGCCGAGCAAAATCATCCGGACCCACTATCTTCGTCAGGCGGATGCGAACGGTTTGCAGCTCCGCGTCGATAGCGGCACGGATGAGATCGCGCTCGATGCCGACGAAGACCGGCCGGAGATTGAGGCGAGCGAGCGCCTCCTGATCGGCGGGCGCAACGTCGGTGTCAGCGACAGGTCCGGCACGGGTGACGATCCCTCCGATCAGTCCGCCCATGGCGGTGGCCTTTTCCACCTCTCTCACCAACGTGGCATCCAGCAGCGCTCGGGCGCGTTGGAGATTCCCTTGGAGTCTTCGCGCGAAGGGCACGTGAGTGAGGCCGCGAAGCGCACTGGCTAGCTCAGCGTGCCCGAGCGACTTGATGAGATTGGCGATATGGAGGCGGAGAAGCCCGATGAAGAGCGCGTCTTTCTCCTCCGGCTTGATCGGTTCGCCTTCATCGATCGGATCGCGGACTGAGAGGTGGGCGTCCGTCGGATTTGGCGCCGCCATCCCCCAGCGGGTCGCGATGGCAATGCGCTTCACTGTGACCTTGCGGCCTCCGGCGGTGATATCTATCCGTCCGGCCTGAGCCCAGGCGCGGTTCAATGCTTTGGCCGGGCCGCCATTATCATGGCAACCCTTCGCTTCGGCCACGGTCAAGGAGGACAGGTCGGACGCGCAGGCGATCCAGTCGGGCAGATCGCCGCGGGACAAGCGCGTGACTTTGACCTGCCGGCGGCGATCGAGGTCGATGATGCGGCTGCCGAGATGCGCGAAGATCGAAAGGTTGAAGTGGCGTTCCAGATAGGCGCGGGCAACGAAGCGGCCGAACAAGCCAGATAGCGCGACCTTCACCTCGCGGGCTTGTCCAAGTGGTTCCCGGAAGATGAAGGGCGTACCCGCGCCGGTTGGCGTCAACAGCGCATCCAGGATGGACCACGCGCCATATGCAGCCCCTGGCGTCTGCAACACTTCGCGAATCCCGGCGTCCTCGATCTCCGAGACGTCGAGGTCGACGGTCGCGCCCGTGACAGGGCTGAATGCTGGCGGATCGAAACTGTGGAGGAAGGTCCTCGTCATAGCGCCAGCGCCCGCGCCCGCCTGAGATCCTCATGCTCGAAAGCGCTGGCCATGCGGCTGATCTCCGCCGGTCGAGCGCCGACCGCCCTGGCTGTATCGCGCCAGGTCGCGGTCACGGTCGCGACCTCTTTGATAATCGCGCGGGCCTGCGCCAGGGTGAGCGCGAAAAACTCCGACGCGGCTTCCAGCAGATCGAGCGAACAGGTGCCCTCATCGAGATCGATGTTCGTCGTCAGCACCCGGGCCTTGAGATCGGTCGGAACGGGATTGAGGTCGTATGCCGGCGAGAGAGACCAACCCGCCTTT
>NZ_JBVVQK010000057.1:0-19591 GCF_055811175.1 Mesorhizobium sp. WSM4828
AAAGGCGGGTTGGTCTCTCTCGCCGGCATACGACCTCAATCCCGTTCCGACCGATCTCAAGGCCCGGGTGCTGACGATGAACATCGATCTCGATGAGGGCACCTGTTCGCTGGATCTGCTGGAAGCCGCGTCGGAGTTTTTCGCGCTCACACTGCCCCAGGCCCGCGCAATAATCAAAGAAGTCGCGACCGTGACCGCAACCTGGCACGATACCGCCAAGGCGGTCGGCGCCCGCCCAGCCGAGATCAACCGCATGGCCAGCGCCTTCGAGCACGACGATCTCAAAGAGGCGCTGGCGCTATGACGAGGACCCTTCCTGCACAATTTCGATCTCCCAGCATTGAGCCCTGTCACGGGCGCCACCGTCGATTTGGAAGTCTCAGACATCAAGGATGCAGGCATTCGGGAAGTGCTGCAGACGCCCGGCGCAGCTTACGGTGCTTGGTCGATCCTCGACGCATTGCTCGCACCGACCGGCGTGGGAACGCCATTCATCTTCAAGGACCCGCTCGGACAGGCGCGTGAAGTCAAAGTCGCCTTGTCAGGTTTGTTCGCGCGTTTCGTCGCTCGCGCCTATCTTGAGCGCTATTTGAATCTATCGATCTTCGCCCATCTCGGCAGCCGAACAATCGATCTCGATCGTCGCCGACGGGTCACACTCCCTGTCGCGTGGCGATCTGCCCGATTGGATCGCCTGCGCTGCCAACGAACACGGAATGCCGATTGGCCGCGGCCCGTTGATTGTAGTCGACCGTTTCGTCGCTATCTGCGCCTCAGGCACACCTATTGAGATATTCGAAGCCTCTAATCTGAGTTATGAATTTAAGGTATGGTTGTCCGCGATGTAGAGTCTGGGGGTCTGCGGCATGATCGATATAGACGTCTTCGACTTTGTCGAACGCTGCAGGATGCACACAGCAACCGGGCCGCTTCTGAACGACCTGCTTGAAACAGTGAGAGATCTCGGCTTTGAGCACCTTATCCTGAGTGGCGTTCCACTTGGCGGGCAGAAGCTTGCGCCTATGGTTGAACTGAATGGCTGGCCCGCGGGCTGGTTCGAACGCTATGTCGAAGCCGAGCATGCCGCTGTTGACGGCGTTTGCATTTATTCAGCAAAAACCTTGAAGCCGTTCCTCTGGGCCGACGTCCCTTCCAAATGGTCCGATACCGAGGGTTCACGACGCGTTGCAGGCGAAGCGACCGAGTTCGGCATCTGGAGTGGTTTTGCCGTCCCGATGCTGAGCGTCCACCATTGGCAATCCGTGCTATCATTTGCGTCGTCCGCGAAGTCCTGCACTCTCTCGCCGCGACAGCAGGTGCAACTGGTGACGATGGCAGTCTATGCGGGTATGTCGATCCAGGCCTTGTCAACTGACGATGATAGTGATCAGGGTTTGCTGACCGACCGCGAAAAAGAGGTGCTGTTGTGGGCCGCGGCCGGCAAGACCTCGTCGGAGACATCCCAAATCCTTGGTTTGACCGAGCGCACCGTCAAATGGCACTCGACACGGGCTCGCGAGGCTTTTGGCGTCGCCACAACCACGCAAGCTGTTGTCGAAGCGGTGCGCAGGCGTTTGATCCACCCGTGAACGTGTCAACTGTCCCATCGGACAGGTGACGTATATTAGCGCGACTGCGAGTATCCCTTTGAGAATGATCGGGGGATCGTGCCATGATAACGGCTCACGTAGTCAATGCGCATAACAAGCATCTCTACGAAAACGAATTCGACGAGTTTCTGCGCCGTCGGCACGATTTCTTCGTGCATCAAAAACGCTGGCGCCCTCCGAGCCCGGATGGTCGCGAGCTGGATCAATTCGATACAGACGCGGCGACATACCTGCTGGGCATTGAAGACGATCGCGTAGTGACTTCGGCTCGATTGATCCCAACGAGCGAGCCGCACATGGCCTCGGAGGTCTTTTCTCACATGTGCGAAAAATCGGGCGTCCCAAGACGTCCCGATTGGACCGAATGGACCCGCACATTCGTCGTTCCCGACAAGCGAACTGCCGGACTGAGGGGAACGCTGACGCAGTTGTGCTGCGCAGTGATGGAATACGCGCTCGACGAGGGTCTCAACGCGGTGGGCGGTGTCCAGGAGACATACTTCATGCCCCACCATGGCGCACTGAAGTGGCGTGCCGAGCCAATGGGCATGGCCAGGGAAGAAAACGGTGAGTGGTACATCGTCGCCTATATCGAGGTGAATGACGCGGCGCTGGCGAGTGTTCGCAAGATACTTGGGATTGGGCATTCGCTGCTTGTTCGGCGCGGCATTCAAAGGCCCTTCGTGGAACGCAGCAAGAACCTGCAGCGCGTGTCTGCACAATAACGATCGAAATTTGGAGGAAACCATGAAAAAGGCGGTCATCATCACTGCAACAATCCTCGTTGGGCTTGCAGCTGGTGCCCAGGCCCAGCAGGTCACAGCCACCGGGTGCGCGGAAGCGGGTGTTGAAGCGGGCTGCGTTATGATGAAAGCCGGCGATAAACTCTATAACATTACGCATGCCAGCCCGAAGCCCGCGGTAGGAACTTACGGCACCGTGACCGGAACGGTGTCCGGCGATCAAGATACTTGTCAGCAGGGAGATCTTCTCAAGGCCGCCGAATGGAAGCCTGACGCTAAAAAAACCTGTGCAAACCAACAATAGGGAAGAAAATACGAAGGCATGCGCATCCAACATCTAACTGGCGGAGGATAGCAAATGGATGACCCTGACCGGTATGCCGGATATTTTCGTGATATAGACTCTCGAACAGAATATTTTGATGTTTATCAACGGCCGGCCAGCGAATCCACACACCGCAAAGGGGCAAAACACGCGGCACAACGCGCACATTGGACGTGCTGCGAGAGCATGACCCTGCGCGCTGCGTTATCGATCACAACAACGAACAGACTGTGCACGAGGTGTTGGATCGCGGTTTTTGGGCAGCCTTTTCCATCTATCCAGGCACGAAGATGGGTAATGCCCGTATGGCCGAATTAGTGCATCAATACGGGCCGGACCACATCATTGTCGACTCGGCCTGTGACTGGGGCGTCTCTGATCCTCTCGCGGTTCCAAAGACCGCTCTACTGATGATCCAGCGGGGGATTCCGGCAGAGGCCGTTCGCAAGGTAACCTATGACAATGCCCTCGCGGTCTACGGCCTCAGCGGCGAGATGAAAGCCTCCGATTGGCTCGAACCGGTCGGTATAGACCAACGCACCCTCTATTCCGGCAATAGCGTGCTTCGCGACGGCCAACGCCAAAAGTCGCCGAAGGAGGCGGCTTGGCTAGGCCGCTTGAGATCACGTGACCTTCTGCGCCAGGTATCGGCGCAGTTAACCGTAGCAACCCACCAACCGATGCGGACCGCCTCGGCTGCGATCGCTTCAGGAACAAACTAGAGATTTTTGCAATATAGAAATATTACTGGCAATATAATTGAACGCCAACGGATAATAAGCGACGTTTGGCGAGAAAAATGATATTTTTGTGAGGATAATCAAGCAATTCATTCGTATTGACGATAAATGATCTATTATATAAATTGCTTCACAAGTAATAATATGGTATCAATCGCTGTCAAACAGCATATGACGACAGAAGTGACGAGAGGGGCGCATGACAATCAACTTTATCGCAAACGATCCCGCAGTTTCTGGAGCCGCCGCGCAAGTTATCAATGCTGCCGCTGACCCGACTGCGGCGCGGGCGGGCTTTCTGGTTGACCAACTGCCACCGCAGCAACCTTATGCCGTTAGCACTGTTGAATTTGTGGCCTGGCAGGCGCGCGAGGCGGCTTTGCGGGCTCTGACGACTTTTGAAGCGATTGCAGGACCCTTGGTCGGCTGGATGGGGATGGCAACCAAGAAGCGTCTAAATCTGTATCCGAATGCTGGACAGGATCTGAACGCATACTACGATCGCGACAGCATTTCATTTTTTGAATTCCCGCTTGGAAAGATAGTTATCTATTCGGGTTCCAGCACAGACGTGGTCTCTCACGAGACCGGGCACGCAATTCTCGACGCAATTCGACCCGACCTTTGGAATGTCAACATGCTCGAGGTACAGGCGTTTCATGAAGGATTTGGCGACTGCATCGCGGTAATGACGGCTCTGTCTGATCGCGACACGCGACTTGCCATCCTGAAAGGCGATGCGACCCTGTCAAATGGGAATTTTGTAGAGGCAACAGCCGAGGAATTGTCAGCTGCTATAGGCAAGGCATTGGGCGTGAACCACAATGCGGCTAAGCCCCGTCATGCGCTGAACAAATTTAATTGGGCATTCCCCCAATCGTTGCCAGATGATGGGAAGCCTAGCGTTCTCATCGACGAAATGCACAGCTTCGGGCAGCTTACAAGCGGTTGCTATTATGACCTCATTGGCGAGATTTTTCGCGCAGGCGCCAAGGGCGAGGCGGCGCTGTGGACTGCGTGCCAGACGGCTACTAGGTTGCTCGCTGAGGCAGTTAAGGCAGCCCAGATCAAGCCTCGCTTTCTTGAAGCGGTCGGTCGCGCGATGATCCTTGCCGACCGCAGCCAGGGCACTAGCGCCGACGGGACTGGAGCAAATGAAGCCCACATCAAAAAAGCTTTCGATCGTCATGGCATCCAATTAGGTATAACAACTCTCTTTGCACCGCGCGCCGCATTGGCAAGGCATGTTGGTAAGAAGGCGAAAGGCAGAGCCGCGGCCTTCAGCGCCACCCTCTCCGGTCCGATCAAGCAGCAATTGCGGTCCATGTTTGATACCGCAAGTGATACAAGGCTCGAAGCTAAGGCGTTCAGCATGGGCCCCTCGGAAAGCAGCGTTGTGACAGGCTACCGTGCGGTCGACCTCAGCGGGTTGTCAGAGCGCTTAGCGGACGTGAAGGCGTATACGCCCCAGGTAGCAATAGTGGGAGCTGTCGCAGGGGCAACCGCGGTGTTGGGATCCATTGATTCCGGCGTAACGATTGCGACGGAAGTCAGAAGCTTTGTTGCGACGCTCGTCCGGCGCAACCTGATCGACTACGATGGAACCTCAAAAAAGATCAGGCCGGCGGGTTTTGCCGCCTCGGGCAACCGGCCAACGCACGCTCTAAAACGTCGTGGCAAGGAGACTGTTCTGGAGCGCGTGTGTTTTGGTTGCGGGTGTCATAGTGGCTTCGAATGCGTCAGCGACTTAGGTATGACTTCCGCTTCTCAATGAGGTAGCCGGTAGTTTCGCCTGATTTCTTGACGTACAGATGCGTTTGGCCTGGACGCAGCGGGGTATCGGGGTCCTCGCTCTCTGCCACTTGGCCATGCGCACGCAGCGAGCGCAGTAACACGTCTTCTTCACTGACCGGTTGACCTTTGGCGGCCGGGCCTAATGAATCTGGTCTCTTGTTCATCGCGATCTCCATTCGTGTCACAGTCAATGGGAGCATGATTTAGCTCTACGATCAGATATAGGGCTCATGGCATTCGATCGCCAGGAAAACGTCAATGCAAGGTAATGCCACTCCGCAGCATTCAAGCTCGATGGTCCCTTTCCCGCGGAAATGAACGCGCCCGCTTCATGCTGGTGGGAGCCGAGCAAATCAGGCTAGACGCGCCAACTGGGGTTGAATGGGTCTATCCGTCAGCCGGGGCCTATTTCTTCTCGCCTTCGCGCACCGCGATAAGACAGGTACTTGGCGGTGTCGCAACTCGATCCTCGTCGAAACTGAGCTCACGGCGTGCGTACAGTGACCGGGCTCGAATTCGCGTGCATCCGTAACGAAAAATCCGGACAGGCAACGCCGACTTGTTCGATGGGCTCGCGCGGCCCCACCTCCGAGGCGCGCCGTGATCGAGACCGGGTTTTGGCGGCTATATTCTTGGGCTGTCCTCTCGCTCACAATGTTCGCTTTTGCGATCTGGCAACGACATGAACAAGTTTCACTCTACTGTGGACAAATGCATATGCGCCATTTGACTCTATAGTAGAAAGGCGAGCGTATTTAAATTGGGACCAGGGTGATCTTACAATGCGTCACACTTTGTCAGCTGCACAGTCTTATCAGTTTTCCTTGCGTCTTGCGCACATCCGCCTGACGTTCGCCCTGTCTCAGCATAGGGTGCCCATTTCGCGATTACACCTCAGAAATTCACTCCACCCGCACACTCACCACTTCGCCGCTATGCCGATTTTCGCCTGATCCTGAAATTGGCCAGTCTCTTCAACATCGCCATGCGAATAGCTCAATTTCAGCGCCGTATGACCTTCCTCATCCAACGCGAAATTGAGGCCTGCGCTAAGCAATGAATAATCCCGACCAGACTCCAAATCTTCCAACCACTCGTAAGTCGTAAACAATGACGCCGGTTGGAGCCATTTTGGAACGAGTTCGTCGTTCTGCTTCGGCTTGATTGTCAGTGATAGCACACCACCCAAGCGCAGTGAGTGATCGTCATCCTGGAATATCGGCGATGTCACATCGCCCAGCTTCTCACTGTAAATCAGTCGAGCGATTGGGTCTAACTCCCACGTAAAAGGCCCTAAGCCATTCGGGACGCTGATCGATATTCCATCCGTAATCCAATAAGGCTGCCATTCCGCAGTTGCCGACCAGGAGCGAGGGTCACCGTCGAAGGTCGTGTTAAGCGCTGGTCTAAGCCTGAAATATTGCGTTCCGCCCAGCGTGTTTCCTACTGCCACCTCACCGGTTGCAGCCATGGAAAGCACATCTATGTTCTTCGATTTCTGGCTCACCAGAGTGTTGACCACTCGATTGAACGAGAGAGATGGCGCAAACGCATACCCGACGACGTAGGGCGTGAAAGGATCGCTGGGCTCATCCAACTTGACGCTGTAGCCAAGAGCAGCAACACCCTTCGCCGACCAAACGCTATTGTCGGAAACTTTGTCACGGCTCCAGTCGAACTGCGCTCCTTTCGCATCTTTGGCCACTTTCGGACATGTGAAAATCGACACGTCCTCAAAACTGTCGCGCAACAGGAACCGCCAGCCAGGGGGACAAGGATCTTTCTCCGGATCATTCTTCCCGATGACAACGGGTACGGTTTCTCCATCCGGAGTCACGTGAACTGGGTGGCCCTCTGCCGCATGTCTTTCCACACTGTGCAATGCCGACGCTACCTTTGCCTCCTCATCGCTGGCGTATTTGGCGACCTCATCGGCACTAAGGTCTCCGTCACAGTCTGCGTCGTAGTTTTGAAAGACTGGGCTGTTTTTGTGCAGCAGAAACACCCGCCATTCCGGCGAACTGCCAGGAGCACCGGCGGAGCCAGTGTATTTGCAGGCCACAGCCCTTGCCGCGGCCGTACCTGGGAAAAGCGCCATTGCAACAACAATGAGTGCCAAACGGTATGTCATTTCCAAGCCCCCACAAAGAAAGCGAGCGATCTTAGGCGCCGGCCAATTTCTTGGCCTTCGCCTTCTTGTTTTTTGCCTTTTTCTTCGGCGCAGGCTTTTCTGCCTTCAGCGCGCTCTCCAACGCCAAAGACTCGTGAGCCTTCATAAAGCTATCAAGGCTCAGTATCTCCGAGGTCAGCGTCGGGATGGCCACCACGTGCGGTAGCTTGCGAACGGTTAGGTTGGCCAACTGTTGAATTTGAGGAACTGTGACCATTTCCTTTTGTGCAAGGCGAACGTGGAGTTTCACCATCCAGGACAACTGACTTAAAACGTCCGCAAACATCGCCCATTGAGAAGCGCCAAGATTGTACATCTTTGGAATGTTGGTCGCTGGGGTCAGGACTGAAGGATCGTCTCCAAAATGACCCGCGAAGTAGTCAATCAGCCGATCCTCTATTTCTTGTTGAGAAACAGACACAAGATTCAAGTCACCCTCCCCCAGGCTGACAACTGATGAGCAAGGAAATCAATGTTTATTCATTTCGTCAATACCAGTTATAGAGATGAGATTGAAATAAACCCCAGTTGAGGTGAGGCCAAGAATCCGTGCGGCACGCGCTGAGCTTGCGCCTAAGATCCACTTCAGCCGGCGGCACGAGATCGTTGCTGTTCGGCTCTCCCTGCTGGCCATTGCGATCAATGGCCTCCTCGACGGACTTTGGCTTGAATGCTGTACCGCAGGTGAACTATTCCAGGAGTCGGAAATGACAGACATCGCTGTGTTCGTTGGCATCAATTACTTCCGACGACTCCCGGCGCATTGTGAGTTGCCCGACCGCCAAGCGACGGTCGCATTCTAGGTCCGCGCCCCGCAGCATCGCGCTACTCGATCGGAATCTCGACTGAGAGACTGTTAGACGGCCTAAATTGCCATTTCCAGGGACCGGGATATGCAGCTTGAAGCGCGACAAGTAGGTCAGGTAGCGTCGATACTTGCGCGCCACCTTTCGCGAGCTTGTAGGGCTTCTTCCAGGTGATGTTCGAATTGGTAAAATGCAGCACAATATTACGCTTGGCATGAATACTAACGAGACCTTCTAACACCGGCGGGTCGGGGTTGTCATAGTGTCCGTCTGCGGAAAAGACATAGTGCTCCGCTTCAAAGAATTGCAGGAACTCCCGCGGGCTGTTCGCGGAACTGCCGTGGTGCGGCATTTTTATCAGATCGAGCTTGCGAGCCGAATCCGGCAGGTTGAGTTGCTTCCAGCCGGCCACGATGTCATCTCCGCGTGCGTCGCCTGTCAGCAATAGACTTTTTCCGGAGACTTCGACGAGAACAACGATCGAGGACAGGTTTGGAACGGAGATATCCAATTTTGTCGCGAAAAGCCCTTGAAGCTCGGTAACTCGCGCCGACTCGGAGGTGGCCTCGAGAGCCTTGCGCCATGCGTCGCGCAGGGCATCTAGCCGGTTCTGAAGCGGGCCGATGATCGTGACAGTCGCCCCGTCGATGTCGATCCCAGTCTGTCCCGCACGCGCGGCGACCACCCCACTAAGCGGATCGTTGCCCTGCAGTTTGAGCGAACGCAGACTAGCTGCCAACTTGTTGCCCTGGGGAATACTCTGGATGACAGCCACCCCGTCAGGGCTGAACGCGCCCCCCGGAAGTAAGCCTGCCGCCGCATTGGAAAGCTGCAACGCGAGCGCGCCGCTTGACTCAACCTGCCCGGCCGGCGCGGGTCCAACTATTTCGTCGAACGAATTGAACCAAAAGCGGCGAAACGCCACGTCACCAGGGTGTGGCAAGGCATGCACGAGTTCATCGGTAAGCCTTTCAATCCCATTGATATGGTCGTCGTCAATGTGGCTAACCATACCGAGGTCGACCGTGAGGGGTTTGGTGGAGCTGATCTGCTGCAGACGTGGCAAGAGAACATCTTTCCAGACGGACACGGTCTTGCCGCCAACAGCTGTATTGCGCGGACCTCCGTCGATAATCCACACGCGCTTCGCATTGTTTGGATCGTCGTAGCGCAAGATCAGGCAGTCGCCATACAGGGCGTTGAGTGCTTCGAAAATAACCATTTGGCGTGTCCTTTTCAGATGGACTGGAGGGCGCGCAGAACGTCGACCAACCCAGCGCCTTGGAAGTCGCGCTCCCGACCAAGATCAGTTGCCGTGCGCATCAGAATCTCTTTAATTCGCGCTGGCCGGCCTATGAGCTCCGGATTTCGCGCCATCAGCAGGACTGCGGCGCCGCTGACATGGGGAGCTGCCATCGATGTGCCGTCCATGCTCTCGGTCTTGCCGCCGGGGACGCTCGAGGTGATCTTTTCACCCGGTGCGACGAGATCAGGTTTGCGGCGACCGTCGCCGGTCGGTCCGCGACTTGAAAAATAACTGACGCCGTAAGCATGCGGATCGCGTCGATGGGTCGAGCCGACGGTGATCACGCCATCGGCATTGCCAGGATCGGTAATGGTTATCTGGCGATAGCCACGACCCATGCTTTGTTGCTTGGCTTCGCTGTCGAACCCGGTGTTACCAGCCGCGACCACGACCACAGTGCCGGAATCGGCCAGCCGGTTACATGCTTCGCAAATGGGCGTCCGTCCGCAAGCATAGCTGTCGACGTAGTGGCGCAACGCCAGAGACAGGTTGGCGCCATGTACGACTGGATAGTCCCGGTTCCGGTTCAGCCATCCCACAAATTCGACAGCGCTCAGAATGGTGAATTCCTCGCTACGGCCCTCGTCGTCAAATACCCGAAGGTCCAAAATCCTCAGGTCAGGGCACATACCAATCAGCGGCGTTCTGATATCTTCTGGTTTCTCGAGTTTCGCGGCGAGGATGCCCGCGACATGCGTGCCATGACTGCTCAATGGCACCTTGTATGCCTCGGCAGTATCGTGCGGAATTTCGATCAACGGTTCGATGATCGCCCAGTCGAGATCTCTGGCGAAGTCACCCCGCTTGCGTAGATGGTCAATATTATCTGCAAATGCCGGATTGTTCAGTATCGCGAGGATGTCGGGCGGCAGATTGGGGTTATTTGGCATATAGGCCGCATTCTGAATTACCCTCAGACGTGTGAAATCGTATGTCTTGATGATCCGCGAGCGCTTCAGCCTTTCACACTTCTCGGATGGACCACAGGTTTGATCGATCGTTGAAGCAAATCCTGCAGCCGCATCCCTGGCTTTGGCGTCGGCAATGCCTTTCTCAAGCTCTGGGTCGACCCAATTGAGAAATGCTGGATGAAGCGCATCTATGCCCCCATCGATAACCGCGTAGGTCATGGCGCTGGTATCGATCTCAAACAATCTCTGAGCCGCATCCGCCTTCACAGTTCGCCTCGAGTCGAACAGCATCGGCGCGGCGGGCCGATTGAGATTGACGGCGTAAACGTGGGGTTCTCTCAGAACCTTTTTCACTTTCCGGCCGAGGCTCCCTGCGGACGACGACAACGACTCGAAGTCGCGGTCACCTCGCAGTTGGGCGCGGCCGCTCAGTGAAGCAGCGAAGGCATACTCAAACGGCCAGATCAAACTCATCAGATCCTCGGCCGTGGGCTCTTTTACGCTAGCGAAGTCGAATTGATCCTGACCGAGATTTTCAGACCCGCTCGACCCGCCGTGCTTCGACAATGCCGCAAATTTCCGAATGATGCTGATCAGCTTTCTCGCATCGGCAGCGTTGGCTCCCTTCAAAGCCTGAGCAAAACCGGCGACTGCTGCCAGCCGGAAATATTGAATGCCGTCGTTGCGGCACTTGCTAAGGATCCTGGACAATGGGTCGCCCGACTTTTCTAGATCGGAGTAGGACTTGTAGTCGGTCAAGTTGGTCCAGAACCGTTCCGAGAGGCCCTGCCACCAATCCGTCATGGGTATGACGAGTTGGACGACCGTACCGAGATCGACGGCCGCGACAACAAAGCCGCTATTTAGTGCGACCATTTCGACGTGAATATCATAGCGGTCACGAGGTGCCTCGCGCAAATACGATGCTATTTCCCCCGGTGAGGCGCCTCGCCATGGCGTAATAAGGATGTCGACCTTGTCGTCGGGCAGTGATTTGTCTGCATGACGAGCCTTTGCAACGCGTTCGGCCCGACGGATGAGCGCAATCCAGACATCCGGAGCTATGGGGCTATCCTGAGTTCGTCGCGCGTGACCGAACGTCTGGATCACGAAGCGACGCAGCGTATCGTCGTCGAGAACTGGCCATCTCACTGGGGTTGTCATGAGTCCCCTCCTTCGGCTGTCTTACCGGAAGACCGTCCCTCCCCTGCAAGCCTGGTACCGGTTGGTCCCATACCTGACCAGCACGGTGTCCGGACTTACCGCAATGGCTCTGCAAGAAGAGCCGGCGTTGATGCCAATTCCTTTTTGCATGAACCGATTGCTCAAGCGAAAGGCTGCGCCCACAACATTATGAGGGCGTCCCTTACCTATTATTTTACTTGGCTATTAAGTCCTCCCCGCTTTGTCGCTATAATTGCGCAAAACTCCCGTGTTAGCAATGACGCTTTTCGGACACTTTTCGATCTTTCCACGATGACATACGTTCTTTCTGCAGGGAGAATTTCTTAATCAGATACTAGCGCCGAACTGCAAAATCATGGCACTATGAAGACAGTCGAGCAAAGGGGGGATAAATGGTCATCGATGGGGACTGGGCCGTATTTGGTATAGGTTGCGCCGGCGGAGTTATCGCGGAATTGCTGCATTGGTGGAATTTGCGCGAAGCTGCTCAGCTGCCAACCTACGGAAGCAGCCCTTTCTACTGGGCGGTCACCATCGCCATGACCCTTGCCGGCGGGTTCGTCGCTTGGCTCTATTTTGGTGGCCACGCCGAAGGCATCATCGCCTTCCACGTCGGTGTCTCCACGCCATTGATCCTGCAAAAGCTGGTGACCAGCATACCGCAGGCTGCAGGCGCCAAGAACGTCGTGGTCAAACCCAGTGCCAGCATCCGTAACTTCTTCACCTGGTAGCACGGCAGTGATCGGCGCGGTGATTGTTGGCATTGGCGCCTACCGGGCGGGTGCCGGGGCCACTCTTCCACCGCTCAAATATGCGCCCGCCGACGCAGGTGAGGTTGAGCGCTATCTGACCACCTGCTGGCCGCGCCCCGGAGACCTCAAACTAGCCAGGGTCCCGGAGGCTGGGGCGACTGCGGATGCAATTGAGCAGGCTTTCGACAGCTTGGCGGCCCTTGGTCCCCTAGAGCTTTGCTTGGTGTTTCTTTCTGGCCATGGCTTGGTCGATGAATCCAACGCCGGATTCCTGGTGCAGCCAAATGGACAAGGCCTGGCGCTGTTCGACGCGACGGCGCTCGACAGCTGTATTGGCTCGGTCCGCGCGGAAAGGACGATCCTGATCCTGGATTGTTGCTTCGCCGAGGGCATCGTTCGTAAGATGCAGTATTTCTCAGCCTTGGGTGACAGTGCCGCACGTCTCTACATCGCCTCCTCCCGCGAGGGGCAGCTCACGTGGGAGGACGATGAGATTGGACATGGCGTCTTCACGGCGCATCTGCTTGACCTGCTCAAGACCGGCAATGCTGTTCAACTAGGCGGCCGCAAGGATCGGCTAGATGTTGACTCAGAGCTCTTTCCCGTTTTGTGCGAACAGGTGCCGCTCTATGTGCTGGATCACAAGGGTGGTGCCCATCAGGAGCCCGTCAAGGGTGGTGTCTCGATCTCCGCCGTGGGCTTGCCCGTGTCCAGTCTGGCGAGAGGGCTGCGGGAACGGACCCCCCTGGGCACCGCACTCAGGCGGTTGCGGCAGCTCGTTGCCGGGCTCGCAGTCGCGGGCGTCGCCATGATCCTGCTCGCCTACACTCTCCTCTACTACGCAGAGCCGGGCCAAAGCGGTACCTTGATCATCCGTCACGGCACCCGGTGGCTGCAACCCGTGCTCAAACTCCTGCCGCTGAACCGGGTGGACACCGGGATCGACGTTGCCGAGATATCGGCAAATGCTGCGGCAGCCGCCCCTTTGCAGTCAGGTTACACGACCGGTATTTGGACGCATGTAACCTCCGCGGGCTATCGCGGCTGGTTCGACGCCGTTGCAGCCGGCCTCGATCCGGCAGCGGCGACCCGCTACGCCGCACTGGTCGGAATGCCCGCCGCGCCCCTGGACGACGATCCTAGACCAGCGGAGGTGGAGCAGTCGGCCTGGATGGCCTTGGCAGACATCCAATCCGGCGCGCTGTCGGACGTTCTGAAGCACATTCCAGGCCAAGACCGGTTTTCACCGCAGCCGACACCGTTCCCCGCCAACAGTATGGATTTCCAGATCTTGGACCTGACGGCCGAGTCGATGCAGAGCTACGCGCGCGCCCTTGGCTACGGCGCGGACCTGGATCCGGTCGCAGCGTTCCCAGCGTATGTGGGCTTCTCCAAGGCGACGCAGGAATGGCTGACCTACAATACAGACGCGCAGCGGGGTCGAGACGCACGAGTGAGGGTTCGTGATAGCGTCGCGGATGTTCTCGGCATCATCACCCGGGCGCGCGCCGATCGCGCCCTCGCCCCGCTTGAGCCTCAGGATCGCCTCCTTATCCAGGGTCTGGCCGACATGGGCTATGGCGATGTTCTTGGCCTCGCCTTGAGCAGGGTTGATCTGGACAGCACCGACCGCATCGCGCTTGGCACCAAGGCGCTGCAGCAGTTTCATGGCGAGCCCGACGATCCGGCCCAGGGTGCAGCGTTTCAAACGATCATCGCAAGCCTAGACGCCAGCCCGCAGGCCAAGCAGTTGGTCGACGCAGTGGCTGATATCTTCGCCAAATCCGCCCACCCACAGAATAGCTATTTCACCCACTTCCTGATCCTCGCCGCCGACGCTCGCGCACTATCGCCGCAGTTGGTCGATACGCTGCTCATCGCTGCGCGCAAAAGCGTGGCGAAATCGGAGTTTGATTTCGAAGACAGCGAACTGGCCCGTGTCCTGGCGCATGCCATGAGCCAGGTCCCCGAAGCGGACAGGCAGGTCGCGTTCGCCCTCATCGAGCGCGCCGCGGCAAACGTCGCGGAAATGTCGGTGTCCACGGCGGAAATGTTCGCGGCGCTGGGCAGTCTCGGGCTTGATCCCGCCGGCACACTGGAAAAAGTGGAGGCTCAAGCATTTAAGGCCGAGCCTTTCACGGGCGGTTCTGATCCCTCCACCCAGTCGTCTCCTGGCATGGCCATCATCGTGGGACCCGGCCCCTGGATCGTCGCGTTGGCGCAAATCGGTCGGACCAGAGAACTCCCCGAACGCGACATCGCGTTCCTTCGCCAACACGCCGCCGATCCGACCCTAAGAGCTGACATTCTGCCGGCGCTTATCCATCAGGCAGGGCCGATGGCCCCTGAGGCCACTACCGAGACATTGATCGATCGGCTGGAATCATTTCCGCGAGACGCCCGTGACCGCAGCGTCGAGCAGGCGGTTGGCGTTGGCCAGCTCGCGGCCATGCCCCGGCAGGACTTCGTCCGGGCATTGGATAGCCTGCGGCTGGCGCGGTCAGCCGCCGCCGAGCCAGAGCTGCGTATCGCCCTTGGCCTGACTCTCGTTGGGGCGCAGATCGCCCGTGGCGAGCCAGCCCAACGCACCGTCGAATACGCACAGTGACTTGCGCGATTTCGTGCATCGAGGCCAAGATTTCGCAGACATCCTATATAGTCCGATTGCCTGATAGCGCTGTCGCCCTAAGCGAACCGTCATTCGGCTTTTTCCATGGACACAGGAGCAGGAATCGATTTGACCTTTAGGTTGATTTTGTCCGATGATGCCTTTACGGGATGACATTGGGGGGGACATCTTGACACCAAGAAAAAAGCTACGCGGTCGAAGTACTGGACCGGCGCAACCGTGACTATGCTCGGCATTGTATTCTCCATGAGCCACGCCAACGCCGGCGATACAAAACAACCGATCACGGATTCCTCTAAGCAGCGAAAGCAAAGGTGTGACCGAGGCTGAGGCGGATTTCGCGGCTCGCCTGCTTTCGGGAAACCTAGGCACCAATGACGACAAGAAAATTGAAGAGGACATTGATGAAAACGGACAGGGCCTCGCAAGCCGCCTTGAATCCGGTGATCTAAGCCAAGGCAATGGGAAGGCAGCCAGACCCTGATCACAATTGCAAATCAAAACCAGGCCCAGGAGGATCAGGCTCGGCGCGACGCCTTGAGCGCGATCGCCAAAAGCGCGGCGTCAATGCCCCCGATCGTCATCCCAGACTTCGTTGCAAATCCAAAATGAGTCTGCCTCAAATGCGCTTACCGAGCCGCAGGCTCCTTCTTGGCATTGCTGCGCTCTCTTGCATCGGCTTGCCATTAGGCGCCGCGGCATCCCCACCGGACAAACTCGGCAACGCCTGCCTCGCGCTCGATGAGAACATCACTTACCTCTCGGTAGACCTCCCAGAACAGTTCAAAAGCGTTTCAAAGAACGACTTCCTCAGTCCTCAGCGCAACGATCCATCAACGGATCCATTCTTTCGAGCGCAGCTTGGCCCGGATAAAGAGTTCAAGGCCGTCGCCGTAAAATACGCCTCTGTCGACAATTCTATCGAACAGATCCCGATAGCGCTGTTTGCAGAAGAGAGGCCGTTTCTCTCATCGCTGAAGGTAATAAACGACAACTTCGAATTCGTTCGTCATTATCGCGGCCAGGCTCTGAACGAAAACCGTCTTTCCAACGCCGCCATCGGCGTGAACGAAGACGGGAAGGCGACCTTTTAGAAGGTCAGCCGCGACGGTGAGCTCTTTCCTCTCGATGACCTCGCCCACCGGAGCGAAACGCTCTGCGGCCGGAAAAAGATCTTCGACCTCGCAATCCAGTGCGTGAAGGATATCTTCGCGGCGGATGAGGTTGTTCGTCTGGCCGGAAGGTCCGGCTTTCTTAACGACAAGATTCTGTAGTTCGAAGGTACGCATCCGGTGAAGACCGCAGACGTGCGTATTTGGTGGCCATGAAGACCTGAGCACCGGTGTGCTGGGGTCAAGCTTTCGATGGCGAGACGCGATGATATTCTTCGAGGAGGAGTTTGACCTCCTCGAAGCCTTCATCGGTGAAGGCCAAGATCCCGTCGTCATCGTTGGCGCCGTACACCCAGATGACGCCGTCCTCGGGCTCGAGACCGAGGGTCAGTTCGTGGATGAGCGCTTCGCTGACGCCGAGGTCGCTGGCGACACGTTCGACGGTGTAGACGTGATGCACCTTATTGCGCTGCATGATCAGGCCGCCGCTGGTTGGGTCTGCAGTTTTGCGGATCTCCAGTTCCACGGCAGCAGATCATCGATTTGATGGGCCGGATAGGCGGCCAGTCGGGCGAGGACGTCGGCGAGCCAGGCCTGCGGGTCGATATCGTTCATCTTGGCGCTGACGATCAGGCTGTAGAGAACGGCTGCGCGCTGTCCGCCGCGATCGGAACCGCAGAACAGCCAGGACTTTCTGCCGAGAGCAATCTCGGGGTCATTCTGCCCATGTTGGGCAGGAGGTCGAAGTCCATTATCGCTGGCATCCGTATTTCGGACGCCGGCTTCGCTGCGAGAACAGCGAAGAACGCGCCAACGGTCGGATCATTCATCTCGTCATCGTGCCTGGGCATGTCATTACCGCTCCGGCCTGGATGATAGATCCCGTGGCGTGCGCAGCAATGGATCTGGGATCCCCGCGCGCGTCGCTTGCTGCACTGCTTGAACTGAACAAGCTCTTGATCCAGCGCCGTTTCCGGCGAGGCTCTCCGGATGGTTTCATCATCGGGGAGACTCAAAATGAGAACCTTGCCGCCACCGACACGATCTCTCGTGATCGTTCGCCAGCTCAGCATGCCGCTCGACTCGCACAAGCTAGTCGGGCTGAGCGCAGCGCAACGAACGATCGTGATCGCCCGGCTCGCCAATGTGCTGATGGCCGCCGCCGGCATCGTGACGGAGGAGAGCCGCGATGACGAGCAGTAATCTGATTCCGGCCACCATCCTCAAGCGCAAGGCCGTCATCTATGTACGTCAGTCCACGCAGGCGCAAGTGCAGCTCAATCTTGAGAGCCAGCGTCGGCAATATGAGCTGGTCGACGTCGCGCGGCGCTGGGGATTCCGCAAGGTTGAGGTGATCGACGAGGACTTGGGACGCACCGCAAGTGGAGCTGTGGAACGTCCCGGTTTCGAGCGCCTGGTCGACGATCTGTGCACCGGTCATGTGGGCGCTGTGCTTTGCCTGGAGGCGTCCCGCCTGTCTCGCAACGGACCGGACTGGCATCGGCTGCTCGAGTTGTGCGGCGAAGTCGATGCACGGGTGATCGATCTGGACGGAGTCTACGATCCGGGGCTGCCGAACGATCGCCTGCTGCTCGGCATGAAGGGGAGCATAAGCGAGTTCGAACTCGGGGTGTTGCGTGCTCGCATGTACGAAGCTGCCCGCGCCAAGGCACAGCGCGGCGAACTGCGCATCTCTGTGCCCTTCGGCTACGTCTGGCACCGGGATTACGGTCTGGGGTTTGATCCCGACATGCGCCTGCAGGAGACCATTCGCCTGATATTCGCGCGTTTCCGCGAACTCGGCAGTGCGCGCCAGGTCCTGATCTCGATGATCGACGATGGCGTGCATTTCCCCAGACCCTCCGACGGCAAGAAGATGGTGTCCTTCGCCTGGGTTCCGGTCCGCTACCGCAACGTGATCTCCGTCCTGAAGAACCCGTTCTACGCCGGCGCTTATGTCTATGGTAAGAGCGAGAAGCGCACCGAGATCGTGGATGGCCGCGTCCGCAAGAGCTATGGTCATTACAAGCCGGCCCGCGATTGGGCGGTGGTGCTCAAGGAGCATCACGAAGGCTATATTGGATGGAGCGAGTACGAACGGAACCAGGAACTTCTCGCCTCCAACGCCTATGGCAAAGCCGGCGGCGTCAAGTCGGGGCGCGGCGGTCGCGCGTTGCTCCCGGGTCTTCTCTCCTGTGGTCGATGCGGGCGAAGACTGGTTGTCACGTATGCCGGACGTGGCCAAGGTTACCCGGTCTATCGTTGCGAGCGGGGCAACACCATGATGGCGCAGGCGCGATGCATGTCGTTCAACGGCTTTCGCACCGATGCGGCGGTGGCCCGCGAAGCCTTGGAGGCGGTTGCGCCGATGGCGATCGAGGCGGCGTTGGAGGCTGAACAGATGCAGCTGGAGAGCGAAGCCAGGCGGCGGCAGATGATCGAGATGGACCTGCAGCAGGCACGCTATGAGGCATCGCTCGCCGAGCGCCGCTATGCCGCCTGCGACCCGGAGAACCGGCTTATAGCGGCCCAGCTCGAGAGGAACTGGGAAGCTACGCTCAGGCGCGTGGAGACCTGCGAGGCCCGGCTCAGTGAAGTCCAGCGTATGGAGCCTGTCGACGCGATCCCTGACTTCACCGGCCTCGCCCAGGATCTCGAAGCCGCCTGGAATGCGCCGGGTGTCGATATGCGCTGCCGTCAGCAACTGCTGCGCGCGCTCATCAAGGACATTGTGGCGGACGTCGATGACGACGCGCGCGATGTGATCCTGACCATCCATTGGCATGGGGGCCAGCATTCCCAGGTAAGGGTTCGCAAACCCAAATCCGGAGAGCATGGCCAGAGTACGCCTGAGGAGGCTCTGGCGGTCATGCGATCCATGGCAACGCGATGGTCGGATGCCGAAATCGCCGCCACACTCAACCGCATGGGCATGAAGACGGGTCAGGGAAAGACCTGGACGGCGCGACGCGTCCAATCGCTGCGCACGGTGCACAAGATCAGCGGCTATCGGTCTTCCGACAAGAACGGCGAGTGGCTTACCATGTCGGACGCGGCCGCGAAGCTTGGCGTGTCGCACGTCAAAATCCGCCGGTTCGTCAGGGACGGCATATTGCCAGCCGAGCAGGTCATGCGCGGCGCGCCCTACCAGATCCGCGCCAGCGACCTTGAAGATGAACGGATCAAGGCCGATTTGGCGCGCAAATCTCCGCGTATCATCAACGACGATAATCAGAAATCGCTGTTTCCCGCCATTTGAAGAGGGGGTGCATAATGAATCAGTCTTCGCGACGCCGCGCAGGGCTCGCTCGGCTGCATTGTTCGACAGGCAAATCCGCCCATCGTCGAGGAACCGGGTGAAGGATGACCAGCGGCGCAGCATGTAGTTGAAGGCCTTGCTCAGATCGTGTCCGCGCGAGAGCTTGTCGCGCGTCTCGATCATCCAGCGCTCGAGCTCGGTGACCAGCGGCGCGCTCCGCTCCTGGCGCACGGCGTGGCGTTGGGCGGG
>NZ_JBVVQK010000058.1:0-19423 GCF_055811175.1 Mesorhizobium sp. WSM4828
GCTTGCCGGATCACTGTTGTGAAGGGCGGGCCATTGGACGGCCTCGGTGAATGCGGGAAGCGGCAGCGGAAGTTCGACGATCCGCAGGGGCAAGGTTTTTTCGAAATATTTAACCAGCCGGAAGGGCATGGTCGCTATACGAGCTGTGCCTGAGACCATAGGCGGGATCATGCTAACAGCCTGCACGACGATCTCGACACGTCTCTTGAGACCATGCTCAAGCAAAAACCGTTCCTCGATGGAGGGCTTCAGCAGCCGCCCGGACTTGACCGCAACGTGCCTCATCGACATGTATCTCTCGAATGTAAGCTGCCCCGGCAGCTGCTTGTTCGTGGGGCAGCCTACGCACACGAATGTGTCGTCGAACAGCGCCGCTCTTGGATGCGCGCTCGACATGAACAATTCCGGACAAATCAGAAAATCGACGTCGCCGCGCCGGAGAAGCTCATCGGGGTCGTCGTCGAGAGGCAGCAATTCGAAGCTGATGGCGGGTGCTTCGCGTGCAACACGCTCCACGACCTTTTCAAAAAACACGAGTGTGACGAAATCGGAAACAACGATCCTGAAGCGGCGATCGGATTGAGCTGGGTTAAACGGCTCCCAGGAAATAATCGAGCACTGGATTTTCAGGAGTGCACCGCGAACTGCCGGGGCGAGTGTTTCCGCACGCGCTGTTAGAACACGTTCGCGGCCGCTCATCGTAAACAGTTCATCGTTGAAATAATCGCGCAGCCGGGCGACGGCCGCGCTCATGGCCGGCTGACTTAGGTTGATGCTGTTTGCGGCCGCCGAGAGGTTGCGCTGGGTCAGCAGTGCGTCGAGCACGACGAGAAGGTTCAGATCAAGGCCTTTGAAGCGCATGGCTTTCACTTATCCATAGCGTGGATGCTCGCGATCTAAACAATCGATTTTACCAAACTTCCAGGGCGCTGCATAGGTGACCGGAGCTGACATGCACCCGATCACGCCACTGCTTCTGTAGCGTGTGCTGGGAAATGACTTGCAAGTAGCCGATCAAGTCGAACTCTCCGCCTTCTTCCGAAAGGCCTATGGGCCGACAGGGGCTTTCAGGCGGTCGTAGCTGGGCCGGTGCAGAGCCGGGCGGTTCGCGCAATCGGCTCTATGTGCACGGCGTAGCAGCTGACTTGGACCTGCCGCGCCGTTCCTCACGGTTGGCGAGGTTGATTTCTTCGTAGGCGAACTCGGATTGTACAGGGTGCATCCGGATCTTGAGAGACTCGGAATGAGCCATTCTATCCACGTCATGCGTCCGGTGCAGCAGCAGCTTGGCATTCCATTCGCTTTTGACGCGGTTCGGTACGCGCTGCGGAACCGTCTTGAGAGGTTCTGCAGAGACGGCCTGGCGACCATAGTGCCGGGCGTAAGCGCCGCCACACATGATCGCGACAGCCACTGCCTCGAGGTTTGCGATCAGGCACTGGGATTTTTGTCCGCTCGGTTGCAGCCAGTCGGCCCTCGATACCACGCGATCCGCGTAAATTTCGATCCTTTGCACCGAAAAAAACTGCCGCGTTGGCCATGCCCGGAAACGGCAAGTAGCAACGGCAACAAATAGGCTGGAGTCTGATGCTTGATCACATAACAGTCGGAGCAAAGGGACGCGGCTCGCGCCCAGCAGGGACAAATAACCGGGACCTAAGCCTTGATTTCGCCAAAGGTATACTCATTACCTTAGTTATAATTGGGCACCTATTGCAGTATGTTATATATCGAGGCACTGGCGCCTTCTGGCTATCGCCGTATTACAAGTCGATCTACATATTTCACATGCCTCTCTTTATGGCAATAAGCGGATATCTTTCTTCTGGGGCAATTTTGCGAAAACCGTTCACTCAAGGTGTCGGTGATCGGGCAAGGCAGTTACTACTGCCAATGCTTTTTTGGTGTGCGTTAATTTGGACATTGAAGTCCGCCATGATCCCTCATACGACAAGCTTAACTGATGGACTGCTTGACTTTTCGAAGGAATTCATTGGAACATACTGGTTCATTTGGGCGGCGTTTCTTTCGTTCATTCTAGTTAGACTTTTTACAATTTCCAATCGCGTATCGATGTGGATTATAACCGCATCTGCAATTGCGGTCGCATTCGCGCCCGTCACATTATCAATCACCCCGTCATTAAGATACACTTACCCATTTTATTGTCTGGGGTTCTTGCTTGCCCAGCCGATCGGATGGCAGAAAAGTATCATTTGGGCACACAAATGGATTTTTACAGTATTACTGTCGGTAATAGCTTTCATATGCTTTATTTTGTGGGGAAAGGAGACTTATGCCTACAACAATCTTGTTTTAATTCATGATGGACAGTCGGCTGAACAGGTATTTCTGATGTTCACTGGCTCGGCGGCAGCTTCTGTAGTAGCGATGAAGCTCATGTTGCAATGCTGGAGAATTATCCATTCAACTAGAATAGCTCACTTTGTCGCGGTGGAGCTTGGTCAGAGCACGCTGCTGCTTTATCTGGTTCAGGGTGCCGTGTTTCGCCTCACGGATTTTATACAGTTTGGAGAAGCCTGGAATCTCACGACCAGAATCGCGTTCGCAAGTGTTCTTGGAGTAGCGATTGTCGTCACAGCGCTGGCAATTCGCAAGATTGCGCGCGACCTTGGATATGTGTCGCGGATCGTTGTCGGAGCGCCGCCACGCCCAAGTCCGCTCAATTCTCAATCGCCCACGATGGTCGCGATGACAAGCAACCACGTTACGGACTGATGAGGCATGCGTTTCAAAGGCCTTGATCTGAACCTTCTCGTCGTGCTCGATGCACTGCTGACCGAGCGCAACCTCACGGCGGCGGCAAGCAGCATCAACTTAAGTCAGCCGGCCATGAGCGCGGCCGTCGCGCGGCTGCGCGACTATTTCAATGACGAACTGTTTACGATGAGCGGCCGCGAACGTGTTCTAACACAGCGTGCGGAAACACTCGCCCCCGCAGTTCGCGGCGCACTCCTGCACATCCAGTGCTCGATTATTTCCTGGGATCCGTTTAACCCGGCTCAATCCGATCGCCGCTTCCGGATCATGGTTTCCGATTTCGTCACACTCGTGTTTTTCGAGAAGGTCGTGGAGCGTGTTGCACGCGAAGCACCCGCCGTCAGCTTCGAATTGCTGCCGCTCGACGCCGATTCCGATGAGCTCCTCCGGCGCGGTGACGTCGATTTTCTGATTCTTCCGGAATTGTTCATGTCGAGCGGGCATCCAAGAGCGGCGCTGTTCGACGAGACATTCGTGTGCGTAGGCTGCCCCACGAACAAGCAGCTGCCAGGGAAGCTTACATTCGAGAGATACGTGTCGATGAAGCACATTGCGTTCAGGGTCGGCGGTGCGCAGATGCCATCCATCGAGGCACGGTTTTTGCTCGAGCATGGTCTCAAGAGACGTGTCGAGATCGTCGTGCAGGCCTTTAGCATGATCCCGCCGATGGTCTCAGGCACATCTCGTATAGCGACCATGCCCTTCCGGCTGGTTCAGCATTTCGAAAAAACCTTCCCCCTGCGGATCATCGAACTTCCGCGGCCACTTCCCACGTTCACCGAGGGCGTCCAATGGCCCACCCTTCACAACAGTGATCCGGCAAGCATCTGGATGCGGCAGATAATGTTGCAGGAGGCATCCCGCATGTGAAGTCGCGGGCGCTCCTGCACTGGATTTATTCAGCGCCTTGTACCGGTGCGAACCGGCGCAAAATTAGGTCTGACTTCAAATTGGATGATTTTGCATGACGGCGCGCCACGTATTTCGCGATGCTGGCACCCGGCAACACCGCATGCCTACGACTTTACACACACACAACTCGGACAACAACGTCCGATCGCGGGGAGACGAGGCCTGCAACCGCCAAAAAAATCGTGCGCAGGACCGCACCCGCGGCTGATGCGATTGCATATTTCCCCGCGCCGCACTTAGGGGCTTTTGTCAGGCGGCCTAGGGTTCGCGCTTCGGGCCGAGCAAGAACACTGTGAGGGCACCGAGGAACGAGGCAACGGCACTGTAGGCAAAGGCACTGGCAACGCCGGCATTGTCCACCAGTAGTCCGCCGAAAATCGCGCCGGCGGCGATGGCCACTTGGAACGTTGCGGCCATCAGCCCACCGGCGTTTTCAGCCTGCTCGGGAGCGGCGCGCAGCACCATCCATGTCTGCAATCCCACCGGCACCGCGCCGAAGGCAAAGCCCCATACGGTAACCGCGATCGCCGTGGCCCAGGCCGATGCTCCCAAGGTCAGCAGCGAGACAGCGGCCATCGCTATGAGCAGGGGCGGCAGGGCCGCCACTGCCTTGAGGCTGTGCTCGGCCAAGAATCCGCCGGCCAAATTGCCGAAGAAGCCGCCGATGCCAAAGGCGAGCAACACGAGCGAGATCGTCTCGATATTGAGCGCGGTAACATTCTCGAGGAGCGCGCGGATATAGGTGAAGCCGGCGAAGTGCCCGGAAGCGACCAGCAGGACGACCAGAATCGAGACTTTGATCGTCGGATTCTTGGCCACATCCAGCAGACTGCGGAAGCTGGCCACTCCAATGGGAGGCAGCCTCGGAAGGGTCATGAGTTGAACCAGCAGTGTAACGGCGCCGACGACTGCAGCGATCATGAACGCGGTTCGCCATCCCCAGATGTCGCCGACATAGGCGCCGATTGGAGCCGCGCAAACGGTAGCGACGGTAACGCCGGTGAGGATGATCGACATGGCGCGCTGCAGGAGGTGACTTGGAACGAGCCGCATCGCCAACGCTGCCGAAATCGACCAGAAGCCTCCGAGCGCTATTCCGAGCACGACGCGGGCGGTCAGGAGAACCGGCAGCGACCCCGCGACGGCCGAGAGAACGTTCGACAGGATCAGCAGCAGCGTCATCGCCCATATGACCATCCTGCGGTCCAGACGATTTGTGATGATGGCCATCGTCGGCGCCGAGATCGCCCCGACGATGGCGGTCGCTGTCAGCGCCTGTCCAGCTGCACCCTTGGTGATACCGAGATCATGCGCGAGCGGCGTCAGCACGCTGGCAGGCATAAACTCTGCCGTCACAAGCCCGAAGGTGCCTAAGGCAAGCGAAATGACCGCACCCCATGCGGGACCAGACCGTTGATCTGGCTGTTCTGGGTCATGCAGACCTCCGTCCATGAAGCCTGTCGCGGATTCGGTCATGAACAGCTCTCCAGCTTGGATGTGCTGCAACATCGGGGGGTGGCTGCGCTGACCCGGATCAGCGCCAGAAGGGCCTTTCCCTGCGGCGTTGCACGGAGGGGATGTTCAGCGCCTCACGATGTTTCGCAACGGTGCGACGAGCAAGGTCGATCCCGTTTCCTTGGGCCGGGTGGCGATGTCGTCGGAAAGCACTTCGTCGGGCGATTCCACGGCAACCATCGCCTTTGATGGCGGACAGCTCGGCGGAGTGCGCGTCGCCACCTTGGGAGGAGGCGATCGCGACCGTGAAAAAATACTTCAGTTCGAACACGCCCCGCGGGGTCAGCATGTATTTGTTCGACGTCACCCGGCTTACCGTCGACTGGTGCACGTTGACCGCATCCGCGACAGTCCTGAGACTGAGAGGCCGCAGGTGGTCGACGCCGTGTTCCAAAAAGGCGTCCTGCTGGCGAAGGCGGGTAAACGACAATTGGGCGAGCGCCACGCGTTGGCCCGTCAGTCTCGAACCAGCGATGCGCAAAGCAGCTACCGAGCACGGAGGGCTGGAGGGAACGTTCGGCGCAAATGTGCACGGTCTCTTTGGGCGCTTTTAGGGAGCTTCGCGTTTTTGCCATGGTTCTGTTGCTCGACGTGCTTTGATGGGCTCTGACGAACGACAGCAAGCGCCATGCCGTTTCGCTTAAGGCAGCGAATCGGACTATCTCTCGCCCAAGTCCTGTTGGCTTGAGCAGGGCCGCCCGTGCCTTGGCCGAGACCAAGCGCGCCGCACAATCGCTTCGTCACCCGCACCGAGCAAAGGTGTATTGTCGGGGTAATCAGCACTTGCGCACCGGCTCGGAAAGACGAAAACCTTTCCCGACGGGCCGAGCCGATGCATGCCGCACGCCGGCGGGCACGGCATCGACCGCGTAAGGCTTTGTCTCTAGCCTGTAATTACGTGCGCAGGCCGGCGATCTGCGAAGCCGCGGCCGTCGCACCTCTAAAATCGGGCTGTTGCTGCTCCCCCTGTCGAGGAAGCTCTCTGGCACGTTCCAGCTCTTCAGCACGGCGCGCGCCGGTCTGCACGCGGTGAGGATCGAGTTCGGCTGGGCGTCACGGCCGTTTGCATGCTTGCGATTCCTTGATTTGCTCCCTCTGTGCTTGCCATCCGAAAACGTTGTTGTGTTCGAAGGCGGACAAGAATGTCGCAGGCGCGACCAACAGATCGCCACGGCCGGTCTGCCGGTACGGGGGCAGTTGGTGCAACGCAAACCGTACGGTAATCGGCACGCAACTTGCTGGCCGGCGTGGCGGTTGTCCTGTCGCGCCAACCGGGTCGACGCCCATCTCCAGCATGTACGATATCGGGTCCGCAGCGAATTGCTGCACCGCCGAAACCGCTTCTTGAGCGCTGAGCGAAATGTGGCCGCTGAAGGACAACTTATGCACCCAATCGCGCTGGGCTCCCGAAGCGCATGATGCCGCCCAAGAATGCAAGAGCGCAGGCCGAGGAGCATTCCGGCCGGCGATTATGTGGTTGACAAACCCATAAAGGAAAATAGGAATTTTGTCCTCGACAGGGCGGCAACTCATTCTGCACCCAGGAACCGCGATCAAGCGCCCGCGTTGGGGCGGATGGACCAAGACATTCCCCGAGCCGACTATTCGCTTCTTTGGTGTCAGAGCAGAAGGTTTCAGAGCCTTCGCTATAGGGGCGGCCTACGGCCTGCCGGTGTCGTGTGTGCGCCGCATCTGGACCGTTGATGAAGGCGAGCTAACAGGGCCTCTTTGGGAAATGGTGTTCTCCAAAAACGCCCTGTCCTGATCAAGACAAGCGCTTGCAGTGATCGCACTTCGGCAAGCCGCCAGTGCCGGAACGGTTTTTCGCTTCGATGTTGTTTCCTTCCGTGCACTGGTTGTTATCGTGGTGCACGCTTGTACCGACAAGTTTTGAATGGAAGGCTAGGACTTTTGACATTGCTTTCTCCGAATCGATTGTGTTGCTAATCCGACGAGATCTAGCAGAAAGACTCCAGCGAGTCCGCTTTGCGGCTATTGTTAGCTAATGTTTTTGAAACCTGACAGCAATGCAGACCTATGTTGCAGCGCACAGCAATAAGTGCGCTGCAATATTCGGGTCTGAACGAACTATTTAGGGTCGACCAAACCGAACTTGCGTCGGCAGGTCTGTCCCTCTAAGGTGTTCTTTGGGTCTAAAAGCCGGGGGGCAGTCATGGCCATTCGTCGTCTGTGCGTTGTCGCTCTTTGCTTTACGTCACTCATTGATCGCGCTCATGCCGAGCAAGCCTGCGACCCAAACTACACGGGTGGTTGCGTCCCGATAGCCAGCGATGTCGATTGCTCATCCGGGTCCGGCAATGGCCCAGCGTATGTAAGCGGACCGGTCAATGTCGTAGGTGCAGATATCTATGATCTCGACCGCGATCACGACGGGATAGGCTGCGAAAGGGGGTAGGACCGCGCTACCCAGCCGTAGGGAAATAGCAGCGCACGGGCCGGCAGGTCCTTTCCGAAGGCGCTACCGCTTCCCATATATAGGTTTGGCTGAGCGCTTAACGGTTTTGGGACATTTATTTGTCTGCGACATATCGGTGTTATTGACTTGGTAACCGCCGGCTCCTAAAGCCCATGCAAGCCGCTTCGGCGGCAACGAGATAAACAGTGAGCCAGCCCATCCGATAAGTTTCCGCGATCGCGGTGCTTGGATGGGCTGGTTCCGTTTTATAGATGCTACAAGCTCGCTACGCCATTCTCCTAGACGGAGGCTTCGTCACTAGGAAGCTGAGCGAAAAGCTTGGGAACCCCCCAACAGCAGCGGATGTCGTCGCCCTGTGTGATGAAATCCGCGCGAACGCGCATTTAGCAAGCTATGAGCTTATGCGTATCTATTATTATGATGCTCCGCCGTCGCTGGAGACCGTCAAGTTGCCAGTGAGCGGCACGGATCATCCTTTAGCCGTAACCGACAGAGCGCGACATGCGCAAAGTCTCTATGATCAACTGGAACTTACGGAAGGGTTCGCGCTTCGAATGGGCGAAACCCGCTTGACGCCCTTTCACTGGAAGCTGAAGCCTGCAAAGGCCGCCCAACTAATCAAGAAGTCGCGCGACCTGGTGGATGGGGACTTTGCCCTAGACATCAGCCAGAAGGGCGTGGACATCCGTATCGGCCTAGACATGGCGCGCTTGGCGCTAAGAGACATGGTTCGAGCAGTAGTCGTGGTCACTAGCGATAGTGACTTTGTACCGGCCTTTAAGTTTGTCCGACGCGAAGGCGTCAAAGTGATGCTATGCAGCCTTGGTCATAAGGGCGCGCGACGCGAGTTGAGGGCGCACGCCGATTTCGTGATCTCCTAGCGATCGCCTTCTTTGCGCTTCCGGCGCACCAGTTCCTTTATCTGTTCATTGGTGAGCTTCGGCGCGTGGGCGATCTTGTTGACCGCAGCCTCGAAGGCAGCGTCCGACTGATCGGTTTTCAGTTCGCGCGCGGCTTTTCGGAACTTGTCGATTTGCGACTTATCCGCTGCCTTAGACATAGGAATATAGACTCCGATTCGTGCGTATGCTAAACGAATGGGGCGGGATCACTCCCCGCCCAAACTCTATCTTATGAGGCGCGGTCGGGAACAGCCCGCCGCGCGCGGTAAGTTGGAGCATGGGTTTGCTCCAGTCTCTCGGCAATTGTCCAGTGCCGGGTCTGGCCACCGGTTCAAGCGGAACTGTCATTTGGAGAACCTGCAAGTTCTCCGGTTTCTGGGGAGGCTTTCGCCTCTTCATTCTCGTTTGGCGTGTTGTCCTTATCGACGCCGATCAAATCATCTATATCCGTCTGCCAGCCGGCCCGCTTGGGGTCTGCCACCTTCATTCCATCGCGAACAATCTTCCGTGTCCCCTTCATATTGCTCAACGTGGGACTGATTGTTGACATGGGCACTTCTGCCCCCTTCAAAACGGTCAGTTCCGACTGCAACTCGTTCGCTGTCCACCAGACTCTATCGCTGGCTCCCAAGACGATAAGTATCAAGCTCTCCACAGATTCCTTTGTAGGGTCCACGGTATACGCTTCAACCCTTGGCGGCGGAGGCGGTGGCGCAGGCGGAGGCCTTGGCGGAGTGTGCCGTGGGATGCTGTTTAGTGTCACGCCCGCCGCCGCCGGTCCGACCCTGACAGGCGGCGTGTATTCCCCCAAACGCCTAAGAACGCGCTCTGCGAAAGCCAGTTCGGCCAGCTCCAGCTTTCGCGCCTCGATTTCGGCTTCGAGTTGCTCGCGCCGTGCTGCGACGTCGGAAAGGGACGGGTTCGATTTCATGAAGTCGTTACCTACTCCGGATCAAGCGCTGAAGCAATCGGAAAGATTGATCGGTAAACGAACATTAAGCGAACAACCAAGCCAAGGACAAAATTCAAATAAACCCGGTTGATCAATCTTGACCAAGGATTGACTCTCTGCAATACAGACATTCGGTGCCCGTCGTCACATTCATTGTCCCAAGCTTCAAGCGTCTTTGATAGCTTGGGGCGCAATGAAGCGCTCCAAGAGCCGCTAGGCTTTCACCTAGCAACTCATGGAGTATGACAATGGTTGTATGTTCGTGGCCTAAAGCGGTGGCTGTCCGGAATTATATCCGGTTCCGCTTTGGACGGTGGGAGAGCGTCTGCTCTCATTGCCGTTCTTACCCCTATCAAGGTTAGCCGCCTAAGGGGTAGGTAAAGAAGGCGACGGGCGTCACCTCCACGCTTCACCATGAATCATTTGTGATTCGGCGTCAAGGCCGGCGCCGTTTGGCATACCTCAAGGCGGCAACTCTAGTGCAAAGGCTTTCGGAAGTGCGTCCGCTTCTCGTCAAGCAAGTCTATGATGGGTGAGGCGTTTGCCAGCGGTGCCCTTGAGGGCGGTAAAAGCGCGGGTGCCGTCATCAACGCCCATGGCGATACGGTTCGAATGACGGAAGTCGAATTCAGCCAGATAGCGGTGCAGATGGTGTCCGCCGCAATGCTGGTGGACGCCTTTCATGCCGCGCTTGAAGATCGAATGGAAGCCTTCGACCGTATTGGTGTGGATGGTGCCGCGAACGTATTCGTCCTTGGAATGCATGACGAAATCGTGGGAAACGAATTCCTGGCCCACACGGCGATAGACGCCAGCTTCGTCGGTCATCAACGCGCTTTCCTTGGCGATGTTGGCGCGCACGATTGGCATGATCGTTCCGATGCGAGCTGTATCGACACGAGCGCGACCGCCGCGTTCGACAAGCGTAACCACGGTGTTCTTGTGGCCGGTGCCACGAGTTACCGGGGTATCGGTCAGTCGGCCGATGTAGGTTTCGTCAACCTCGACAGTCTTGCCGTTGCCGCCAAGCGGGGAGAGATCGCCAGACGCCATTGCAAGGCGAATGGGCCCCTCAGTTGGAAAGTGCTTAGCCTGTAGGAGCGGGAAAGGCGACCAAGCTCCATCGCCTTGGCGATATTGTATTGCCGCCCATGCGAATTGAAGCCGATCACCGTCGGGTTGTGCGCCCGCACGACCGATGCCAATTCATCAAGATTGTCTTCGAAGGAAAACTTGCCGATGAGCACGACATAGCGGAAACCGTCCGGCATTGATCGGCTTGATACCTCAATCCAGCATGGGCCGCCGCCATGGCGGTAATCTACGCGGCAAACCCAACCGCCAGAACCGTAGACCTCTCTCACCCCCTGGCGAAGTCAGCGCCCCCCATTGGCGCTGTCGAATCCTGACGCGAAATACCGTGAGGAGGGCCTTAATGCGGCTACGGGCATCTGACGCCAGCTACGCTGCCTGATGCTGCTGCATGCATGCGCCAGGCGCGATCGTCCCTGCACATCCAGCCAACCTTATTGACGACGGGAGCGGCGACTAACCTGTTTTAGTCAACAGCAACCCGTTGCACCAAACGTGGTCCACGCATCCCCACTCACAGGCTGCCGCGGCGTCCGGAAAGAACCCACGTCCGTTAAGGTTGGCACTCGTGTTGCAGAGCAGCGGAATGCCAGTGAGTTGTTCATATTCGATCAGGAGCTCTGCAATTGGGTGATCAGATTCTCTGGAAACTGTCTGTAATCGTGCAGTCCCGTCGAGATGAACGACTGCCGGGATTTTATCTTTCCACTCCGAACGGGTTCGGTGATCGAACAGCATGTAAGGATCCGGCGTGCCGGGGTCAAACATGTCAGGTGCACGATCCTCCAAGCATATTGGCGCTACCGGTCGGAAGTGCTCTCGAACTTTGATTTTGTTGAGATGGTCCTTCATTTCCGGCGAAGTTGCGGCCGCCAGGATGCTTCTGGCTCCCAAAGCACGTGGACCAAGCTCTGCGCGACCTGCAAGGAACACCACAGGCTTGTTGTCGGCGAGCACGCTGGCAAGTTCTTTCAGGCTGCAAGCAGCAGATTGCCAACCAGGCGGAACCTTGCCATGGCTCACATTTGGCCCGCTGTAAACTGACCAGTCGAGATGCACGAAACCCTTGTCGGCGGCCAGCGCGCAGCAAGCGGCACCGATCGCCGATCCGCTGTCGTTTGGAAACGGAGGCACCCAGACTGCGTCGAACAAACCGCTCGCCCGAAGAGCGCTGTTCCATTTGATGTTCAGCCCGCATCCGCCGGCTATGCACAGGTTTCGGGTTTTGGGGACTGAGTACCCACGCAGCGCCCTTGTCATCCCCCGGACGAGAAGACGCTCCACGAAGGCATGGAACGAAGCAAGTATGTCCTCGGGCGTTTCGGGGATTAGCCGCGACGCGCTTGCATCGAAGAAGTCGTGCACAGCCGTGAGTAACGCGTCTTCGCTGTGGCTGTTGTTCCCGTAGCCAAAAGCAAGGTCCGTATCCCAGGCAAAATGGTCGTCGTAAAGCTCCTGAAACACATTCACGATGTGTTCATGGACCACTCCGAGCGCAATATAGGCCATCAACTTGCCGGCGATACCGAGGTTCCAGCCAGTCCGCAGTTCTTGCCTGTAAGGACCGAAATGTTGGCCCGCGGCCGCATAGGCATGGCCTATCATCGGAAACAGGCACCCAACAAATCGGACTCCACTTGGCTCGACGTAGTAGAGCCGCGGAAAGATGCAGCCGTCCCATACCAGACAAAATGCCGGTTCCTCTGCTTTGGCGAATGAGCTGGTGCAGTATGCGGAAGCTACGTGGCCAAGGACATGGGGATAGCTTTCATAAGAAAATATCCCGCCGCCGAGCATGAGGCCTGAGCTGTGATAAGCTGTCAGGGGACTTTTAGGATCCCGCTCCACATAGGGTGCCCCGTTGAGAGTGACGGGTGTGCCCTCACTAACAACCTGGAACTCCGACTCGATCTCACCGTCCCAGCCATCGATGACGAACCGGTCAACATCGCGCGGATCCAGGCCATGTTCCGCTAAGGCGGCAACGATCGTTTCAAGACGATCAATGGATTGGTATCGTGGATTATTATCGAGTTTCTCCTGCTCGATGCAAAAGATCAATCGGCCGTCCTCGACGACAGCGATTGCCCCGTCGTGTGTTAGCTTGATACCGCAAATCCGCATAATAGATCCATGTCAAGGTTAGATGTGGAACAACTGTAGAACAACCGAGGAGAACGTGAGCTGGAAAGCACGGGACATGGGCTTTCAAGTTTGCGCTATGCAGTATCAAGTCGCATAGGTAAACTTTATTGTTTGGATATAGTGCATCCATGACGTGGATATGCGGGCCATGCCCACAGGTAACTAGCCCGGTTGATGCACGGGCATGAGCGACAGCATGCCGCCGTCCGAACGCGCGACCACAGGCGCCTGGCGGCCGCAGATAGATGATCAAGTGAGCTTCGTCATAGCCGTGATACAACCGCTGGCCTTCGTCCAAATCGGTGGAGCAATACTCTTTCCTCGTCGACCTCCGATGCGGGCTCAGCTGTGCCCGCCGCGCCGCTACGAACGATCCTAACCTTGGCGCCCGCGCGCCTGAAGGCGCGCGCCGTGTGCTCGTGAACCGAGCCCGCTTTTTCTTCGGCAGGCTCAGGCGGGTCTCGGCCATCCGGCTTCGCCCCCTGGCGCGGGCAGCCTTCGGCTGCTGACGGTCGCCGGCCTGTCGGCCGACGTGATTTGTTCGTTGGCCTTTCCCGGCGGCGCGGGGTGGGCGGCACTCCCTTCTAGGCCCGCCGCGGCATCCCGCAACCCTTCGCTTCGCTTCGGGTCCTCCTCTTCGTTGCGGTCCTTCGGATGCGGTCTGCCTCTGACGGCGGGCCTTTCCGGTCGCGTCTCGCCGCCCACCCCGCTTCCGGGGAAAGGCGCGGGATTGAAGAGCGGAGGACCAAACGATGCGTGCAAAACACAAGCGTTGCGCCAGAGCGAAGGCGGGCGCGGCTAAGGGCGGGCGCCCCGGCGCCAGTCTCTATCAGGAGATCACAGACCGCATCATCGCCGAGCTGGAGCGCGGCACCGTGCCATGGGTCAAGCCATGGGGCAGGGCAAAAGCCGGCCTAGGCCTGCCCAGCAACGCGGCCACCCAGCGGCGCTATTCTGGCATCAACATCCTCATCCTGTGGGGCGCGGTGATCGAGCGCGGTTTCCCCAGCCAGAACTGGCTCACCTTCCGGCAGGCGCTTGCCCTTGGCGGCAACGTCAGGAAGGGAGAGCGCGGCACGACCATCGTTCACGCTGACCGCTTTGTTCCCAAGGACGAAATGGAACGCGCCAAGGCCGACGGCGACGAACCCCAGGCCGTGCCTTTTTTGAAGCGCTTTACCGTCTTCAATGTCGCGCAGTGCGACAATCTGCCGGACCATCTCCATGCCGCCGCCGAGCCGCTGCCGGAGCGCGAGATCGTTCCGCGGGCCGAGCAACTTATCCTCAGAAGCGGCGCGAATTTCCGTATAGGTGGCGATCGCGCTTTCTACATGCCCGCCAGCGACATCATCCAGGTGCCGCCCCAGCCGGCTTTCTTCCACCAGATCGACTATTACCGGACCTGCTTTCACGAGCTTGGCCACTGGACCGGCCACCCGACGCGACTCGCGCGCGACCTGACAGGCTCGTTCGGCTCCAGGACCTATGCCCGCGAGGAACTGGTCGCCGAGATCGCCGCAGCCTTCATCTGCAGCAGTCTCGGTATCGAGCCGACCGTGCGCCATTCCGATTACATCGGCTCATGGCTCGCCGTTCTGCGCGAAGACAACCGCGCCATTTTCCGCGCCGCCAGCCGTGCCTCGAAAGCCGCCGATTTCCTGCTTGGCCTCAACGCCGAGGAGGAAGGTGAGGCGCATGACGAGATCGCCGCATGAGCGCGCCCCATCACCATGCGCGACCGCCTTGCGCTTCTGACGGCGCGCCGATGCGCTCGGCGCACAAGCCGCTCGTATCCGCCTGTTTCAAAAAAAGCCGCTCTCAATCAGCCCGAACCGTTTTGAAGGAAATTCCGCAATGATACTGATCACCGACGAACTGCACGACCGTCTCCTCGCCAATGGCGCTTCCGACACCGAAACCGACCACGTACCCGTCGTGAAACTGTTCGATCCTGCCGGTCCTGCGACCTGGCTCTTGAGCGAACTCGACGCCGACGGCGACACGCTGTTCGGCCTTTGCGACCTCGGCTTCGGCTTCCCTGAACTCGGCAGCGTCAGCCTTGCCGAACTCCAAACCGTCAAGGGTCCGCTCGGACTGGGCATCGAGCGCGACCTTCATTTCGAAGCGCATTTTCCGCTGTCCGTCTATGCCGAGGCCGCGCGCAGCGCCGGCCAGATCACCGAAGCCGAGCGGCTTCTGCGGCAGGCAGCGAAAGCACTTGCCAAATCCCATTCCGAGCTTCCGCCCGACACGGCGGAACCAGAGCGCCGCTAGGCGCAAACCCGTCCCCGCCGCATCGGCCTTCGGCCTCCCGGGGGGGACAACCGCAACCCAAACGAAGGAGAAAGACCATGCAGCTTGCCCATATTCCGCTCGACCGACTGAATATTTCCGCCCTCAACATGCGCGACGCAAGACGCGCGCCGGATATCGCCGACATCCTTCCGTCCGTCCGCGCGCGCGGCGTCCTCGTGCCGCTTCTAGTGCGGCCCAACGGCTCGCCGGAAAGCTTCGAGATCGTCGCCGGACGGCGACGCTATTTCGCCGCGAAATTGCTCGCCGACGAGCGCGGCGAGGCCGATCCCTTGCCCTGCGCGATCATGGACTATGGCGACGACGCCGATGCCCTCGAAGCCTCGTTGATCGAGAACATCGCCCGCCTCGACCCCGACGAAGTGTCGCAATGGGAGACGTTCTCGCGGCTCGTCAGAGAAGGCCGCACAGTTCCGGAGATCGCCGGCACCTTCGGCATTACGGAGCTTCTGGTGAAGCGCATTCTGGCACTTGGCGAGCTGCTGCCCAAAATCCGCGAAGCCTATCGGCGGGACGAAATCGACGCCGAAACCGCTCGCTATCTCACCATGGCTTCGAAAGCCCAGCAGAAGGACTGGCTGGCACTGTTCGCCGATCCGGGGCAATACGCGCCACGCGGCTATCAGTTGAAGCAGTGGCTGTTCGGCGGACAGTCAATCTCCACCAAGGTGGCGCTCTTTGCCATTGACGACTATCCGGGCCTGATCGTCTCCGACCTGTTTGGCGAGGAAAGTTATTTCGCCGACGCCGACCTGTTCTGGCTCAAGCAGAACGAGGCGATTGCCGGCAGGCGCGACGCCTTTCTCGAGGCCGGATGGAGCGAAGTGATCGTGCTCGAACCGGGTCAGCATTTCCACTCATGGGACCACGAAAAGACGCCGAGGAAGAGGGGCGGCAAGGTCTTTATCGCCGTCTCGCATCGCGGCGAGGTCGCGTTCCATGAAGGCTGGCTCTCGCGCAAGGAGGCGCGCCGCGCCCGCGAACAAGGCGAGGGCGCAGAGGCCGAGACACCGGCCAGACCGTCGCGGCCCGAGCTCACCGGGCCGATGCAGACTATGTCGATCTGCACCGGCATGCCGCGGTGCGCTTGGGCCTGCTCGACCATCCGGGCGCAGCACTTCGCCTGATGGTGGCGCATGCGATTGCCGGTTCCGGCCTGTGGCAGGTGCGCCCCGAGCCGCAGCACGCCGCCAACGAGATCGTGGCCGCAAGCCTGGCAGCCTGCAAGGCCGAGGCCGCGTTCGCCGAAAAACGGCGCGAGATCCTGGCACTGCTTGGACAACCGGATGAGGATGGCACAATTGCTGGCGGCAATGGCGATGACTTCGGCACGTCGCACGTCTTTGCCCGTTTGCTGACCCTGTCCGACGAAGATGTCATGCGCGTTCTCAGCATCGTCATGGCCGAGACACTTGAAGCCGGCAGCGCCGTCATCGAGGCGCTCGGCAACCATCTGAATGTCGACATCGGCGCTTGCTGGCAACCGGACGAGCCCTTCTTCGACCTGTTGCGTGACAAGGAAATTGCCAATTCCATGCTTGCCGAAGTCGGCGGCAAGCATGTCGCGGACGGCAATGTCGCCGAGAAGATCAAGACGCAAAAGAAGATCATCCGCGACTTCCTTTCCGGCGAGAACGGCCGCGAGAAGGTGGACGGCTGGCTGCCGCGCTGGATGAAATTCCCGGTCGAAAGCTACACTGATCGAGGCGGCTTCCGCACCGCCGATCAATGGGCGCGGGTCAGGTCGCTGTTCGTCTGCGCATAGCCTATCACGGCCGGCGGCGGCTTCACGGGTAGCCGCCGCTCGGCACCGTACCCCGGTCGCACCCACAGCACGTTCGAGCATGCTTTGCGCCCGCATCCCGCAGCAAATCCGGCCGGCAAACTGCTTCTCCCGCAAATCGATCAGCCACCCGAATGCTGCTCTGCGCCCGACCTGCGGTCACGATCTCGATCGGCATGGGCACCGCATCAGCCGCAGTCCTGTCAAATCCCGCCCCTCCTGCCTGGCTGCAGCGACCGCGCTTGTCGCAATCTCCATGCTCTCTTCAAGGACCGTCCCCTGCGGCTGGCTTGTCGACCTATGGGCGGATCCGGCCCGCCCGAAACCCTCGCCAATCAGCTTTTTTCCCCGCCGCCTGCGGCGGCTTCCTCGCGCCGCTTCGCTTCAAAAAAGCTGCCCGCTCGGGTCCTCCGCTAGCGCTTCGGCCCTGTCGGGTCCAGGCGGTCCGGACGCGCCCATCACGGTCCGCCATCGCAGGGGATGGTCCCCGGCGACAGCAAAAGGAGACTTCGAAATGACCGCGATCGGTTACGTCAACAAGCAGGAAAACGGCGCCTACAAGGGCCAGCTCAAAACGCTCAGCGTCCGCGCCGACATCGACATCGTCCCCAACCAGGCCAAGAGCGCCGACAACCATCCCGACTTCCGGGTGCTGACGCAAGGGGTCGAAGTTGGCGCCGGCTGGATCCGCACCGGCGAGACTTCCGGCAAGGATTATGTGAGCCTGTCGATTGCAGCGCCGGAGTTCGGACCGCGCAAGCTCTACGCCAATCTGGGCCGCGCCGCCGGCCAGGACGATGACGATACCTACGCCATCATCTGGAACCCGGCCGACTGATCGGCCGGCCTCGAGCCTCGCGCCCCAGCCGGCGCGGGGCTCATTTCCAGGCGCTCCAGCCAAACCCGTCCGCCCGAAAATGCGGCGAAAACTCTCCCCCGAGTCTTCGCCCGTCCCGGAGGCGATCTCGCTCGCCCATCCTCGCCCCCGCTTGTCCGAAGCGAAACGAGGAGCACCATGGACGACGAAAACGAACGCGCGGCCCGCGCCAAAAAGGGCAGTCCCTTTCTCAGCACGGCCCAGGCCGCCTTCTATATCGGGCTCTCCCAGCGCACGCTGGAAAAGATGCGGCTCAAGGGCGGCGGCCCGAAGTTCCGCAAGCACGGCCGCTATGTCCGCTACCACATCGACGAACTCGACGAATGGTCGAAAGGACACCCGCAGCACTCCACTGCCGGGCGTGGTGAGGCCGGTTCCGGCCAAGCCGGCCAGGGAGGCCGCTCATGAGCCGGCGCCCTTCCATCCGTCTGATCGGCAGCCGTCTCCGGCGCCTTCGGGCACGCAAAACCACCGCCGCTGCCGTGATTGGACTGACCCTGATCGGCTTCGCCGGCACCGTCAGACCAACGCCCTGGCTGGTCTGGAACGCCTCGGCCAGTGCGCCCGTCGGCCTCTATGGCCTCGGGTTTGCAGCACCGGCTCGCGGCGATCTGGTGCTCGTCCGCCCGCCGGAATGGCTCGCCCAACTCGCCGCCGAACGCGGCTATCTGCCCGGCAACGTGCCGCTGGTAAAACGTCTTGCCGCGCTGCCGGGCGACCATGTCTGCGCCTTCAATGACGCGATCATCATCGAAGGCGAGATCGTCGCGCGACGGCTGGCGACCGATACCAGAGGCCGCCCGCTGCCATGGTGGAACGGGTGCCGCACGCTCGCCGACAACGAAACCTTCCTGCTCGGCATCGACGATATTCGGTCATTCGACAGCCGCTATTTCGGGCCGGTGCCGCGCGCGAATGTGATCGGGAGGCTCGTGCCGCTATGGACCGAGTGACTCTCCTGATGTTCGGCATGATCGCCTTTGCGCCATGCGCCTGTTCCGCCTCGACCAGCGCTGAGCCGGCCGCCATCTCCCAAAGTCCGCAGCTTCGAAGGTGGCACGAGTTCACAGACGAAGCAAGCAGACGCTTCCGTATTCCTGAAGCCTGGATTTACGCCGTCATGGATGCCGAAAGCGGCGGCAAGACCATGCTCGACGGCCGCCGCATTACCTCACGCGCGGGCGCAATGGGCCTCATGCAGGTGATGCCGGAAACGTATGAGGACATGCGTGCCGAATACGGTCTGGGCGCCGATCCGCACGATCCGCGTGACAATATTCTCGCCGGAACCGCCTATCTCAGCGCCATGTTTGATCGCTTCGGTTTCCCCGGCCTGTTTGCTGCCTACAATGCTGGACCCGAGCGCTACGAAGAGCATTTGAGGCGTGGAAAGCCGCTGCCGAAAGAGACCGTTGCCTATCTCAAACAGCTCAGGGGGAAGGGAATTTCGGCTGCCGACATGCATGACTTCGTAAGGCACTCCAAGGCGCCGGACAGCCAAAACACTCCCTCCGGCCGCTCGCTGTTCTTCCTTCGTAATGGCGTTCGCACCGGCGAAGCGAAAGGCGATCTCTTTGTGCCGCTCAGCGTCCGCGCTCGGACGAACGAGCCGAATGGCGGGTGACTAGGCGGGCAGGGCGGGGACGGGCGGAAAGGCGGAAAGGGCGGAAAGGGCGGAAAGGGCGGAAAGGGCGGAAGGGCGGAAGGGCGGAAG
>NZ_JBVVQK010000059.1:0-18293 GCF_055811175.1 Mesorhizobium sp. WSM4828
GCTAAGGCGACCCAGCCTAGCATAAACCTCTGTAAACGCTGCGAAATACACGTGTTTGTGGACGGAAACTAGTCTAGGGCGTCGAGACCTTGATTGAGTGTCGAAGATAGCTTCCGGCCTGGTTTGCACCGCCATAAGAACTGCGGCGGGTGATCGATTGGCTGTCACATGAACCAGCTCATGAGCATTCCGACCATGCACATCGCCATAGCGATCGTGGAGGCCCATCCCAGCCAGCGCAGCCAGCCCTTGACGGTGAAGTCGCCCATGACCTTCGGCTGGGCTGTCATTATCATCATGACCGTCATGACCGGAACGGCGACGGCACCGTTGACGACGGCTGTCCAATACAGCGCCTTGATTGGATCGACTGGACTGAACGTGATCGCTGCTCCGAGCCCCGTGGCCGCGGCAAGAGTGCTGTAAAACGCCACAGCCTCCTTAGGTCTGCGCGACAACCCCACGGGCCATCGTCTCGCCTCGCCAATGGCGTAAGCCGCCGCGCCGGCCAGGATCGGTACCGCCAGCAACCCTGTCCCGACGATGCCGAAAGCGAAGATAGCAAAGGCAAAATCGCCGACGATCGGCCGCAGCGCCTCGGCCGCCTGAGCGGATGTCTCGACGTCGGTGATGCCGGCTTTGTTCAAGGTCGCCGCGGTCGCGAAGATGATCGCCAGCGCGATGACGTTGGAGAATGCCATGCCTATGAGAGTGTCGGCGCGTATTCGCGAGAACGCGTCGACCGCCTGGCGTGGAGCCCTCAACAACGATTTTCTGCGATGATTTGCATGGACCTCTTCGGCCTCCTCTGACGCCTGCCAGAAGAAGAGATAGGGCGAAATCGTCGTGCCGAAGATAGCGAGAAGCGTAGTGAAGAACTCGTTGCTCCAGACAATTCGCGGGACCAGCACGCCACCCAGTGCTTCGGCCCAGGGAACTTGCACAGCAAACACGACAGCGACATACGAGAACAGGCTCAACGTCATCCATTTCAAGATGAGCGCGTAGCGATCGTAGTTCACGAAAACGATTCCAATTACGCAAATGGCTGCGAACAGGACGACATACAGAACGGTCGGGCCGCCGATTAGAAGCTTCGTCGCATCGGCCATGGCGCTGAGATCGGCGCCGATGTTGACGGTATTTGCGACGAACAGAAGAGTTACGATGGACTGTAGAAGCCAATTCGGATTGTGGCGGCACAGATTGCCTGCGATGCCGTGGCCGGTAGTCCTTCCGATACGCGCACTGATTTCCTGGATCGCAACCATCAGAGGATAGGTCAGCAGCATCGTCCATCCAATCCCGAACCCGAGCTGGGCCCCCGCCTGGCTATAGGTACCGATCCCGGATGGATCATCGTCCGACGCGCCAGTGATGAGGCCCGGCCCCAATCTGCCGAGGATCGTCTTCTTCACGGGAGAGACAGAAGAAGTCGGTTGATTTTTCTTGGAAGCCGTCAGCTCATCCATTGCGTCCGATCCACAGAGCAAAGCCAGCGGCGCCCGTGGCTGCCAACACCTTTCCGATATGGATCAGTGGGGCGGTTCGGCCGAAGTACCTCTGAAGCAGAAGTGACACGACGGTGGCGCCTAAAGAGATCGCCAAAAGAACGCCGACCGTTTGTGTCCTGCGGATCATGACACTGTCCCTTAGAGTGGACTGATAACTTCTTAGAAGGGTTAAGGTTCCTGGATCTGCTGCTGCCAACGGGAAGCACAACTTCATCGTCTGGGGAGTGCCATATCGATCGCCGGCATTCATCTCACGCAGTGGCCCTAGAAGCACCGGTATCGACCAACCGGCCACCGGGCGGTTCTCGCGTACGCCGAACCGGCTTGAGCAACTAGTCGGTAAGCTCTCCGCTGACTTCGTTAACCAATACCGCCAGGCTGGGCCCTGCAACCCGATCAACTTGCGGGATATCTGTCTCATGGCGCCGCGGCCGGCACTAATCCAGCAATTCCGGTTAGCACGGTGTGGTGTCACCGCGTGAGACAGCTTGACTGTTCAGACAAGTTGCTGAAATCAGCGCAGGCTTCTCCTGCGCCGCCCTGGATATCGTCCCGACAGTCCGGCACGCCGATCAAGGGCCTCCTGCGGGAAGACAATCGCGCCATCGTTCGCACCGCCAGCCGGGCCAGCAACGCTGCTGACACCGTGCCACACGGCATTATTTCACTCCTCGTGAGTCGGACCGCGCGCGAAAATGACCGCGCTGGTTCGAATCTCAGCAGGCCATGTTACGCGGTGATTTCGGGATTCGGGCAATCGGTTACGGCTGAAACAAACCGGCGGTTGGCCCGATGTCAAGCAGCGCGCCGATGCTGCCGAACACCGGGTGCTACGTCAGCTTCTAGGCGCTTATGATGCTTCCGGTTCGCCATTGGAGGTCCGCATAGTGTAACGCTTGGTGCCCGCACGAGATGGCGGGAGCCGGACCCTCTCGATCGTTCAGTGCAGTGCAGTGGGCGCCCGACTACGAAACTCGACTCCCCGGCCCCGCCACGAGATGATGGATGTGCTAACTCGGGTTCTCCAAGCGATTTGCGTTGCGCCACTCCTCGTACTCCCCGCGGGCATCGTCATGCAGCGGATAGTAGCGTTGCAACGGGCCGCCCTCCATGAGCTTGGCTCGCGAAAACTCCTCCCAATCGTAATGCTTCTGTGATTCTTCGATCACCTTCGGGGCCATCACGACGGGAAGCACCACCACGCCGTCGTCGTCAGCGACGATGATGTCGCCGGGGATCACCGTGACACCGCCGCAGGCAATCGGAACGTTGACGGCATTGGGATAGATACTGGTCTGCACATGATAGTTTGGCGTCCAGCCGCGCAGCCATAGGGGCAGATCGAGCTTTTCCACATTGGGCCGATCGCGCATGCAACCGTCGATTACGATACCCGCCCCGCCCCTGCCCTTGAAATATGTCGACATCATATCGCCAAAGACGCCCGAGCTCATGTCGCCGCGCGCGTCGACCACGACCACATCGCCCTCCTGCGCGTGATAGAGCACGTGCCGGTGCAGCTGCGTCTCCGGATCGGCATATTCTCCTTCGGTGAAGAGGTCAGGCCGCTGCGGTAGAAACTGCAGCGTCAGCGCCGGCCCGACGATCGACTTCCCGCGGTTTTGCGCCACCGGACCGACCATGTGCGGATTGCGGAAGCCCATGTGGCCAAGCGTGCCGGCAACCGTCGCGGCGCCGATCTCCCTCAGTGCGTCGATCAGGTCTTTAGGCGGCCGCGCGATGTCGGAAGTATGCGTCATTGTGGACTCCGATTGAATGGAACTACCAGTTCGTAACAGAACCGTCGCGGCGCTTAAGGTGAGGCGCTTCCCAGAAACGCAAACTCTGCGCCTGGACTGCGACTTCGTTGACCTCGACGCCGAGCCCCGGCAGATCGCCGACCGGGTAATCAGTCCCGTCGAGCCGTGGTTGCACGGGGAAGAAGTCAGAATTGTCGAAGGCCAGCTTTGTTTCGGGCGCCCTGGTCTCTAGCCACGCGAAGTTGGGTACCGCGGCGGCGAGATGCACGGTCGCGGCCGTGCACACTGGACCAAGCGGATTGTGCGGCATCAGGTCCACATAATGCGCCTCGCTCCAGCCAGCGATTTTCATCGCCTCGGTGAGCCCGCCGACATTGCAAACATCGATCCGGTTGAACTGATGGATGCCGCGCTCGATGTAGGGCAGGAACTGCCACTTGCTGGCAAATTCCTCGCCGATGGCAAAGGGGATGTCGGTCATCGTGCGCAGCGATTCATAGGCCTCCGGCGTCTCGGCCCGTATCGGCTCCTCGAGGAAATCAAGCACGCCGCGGCCGAGCTTGTTGCAGAAGCTCGCCGCCTCTGCCACCGACAGCCGATGGTGATAGTCGAGGCCGAGGACCACGTCGTCGCCCAGCACCTCGCGCGCCTTGTTCAGCATACTTGCGGTAGCGCCGATGGACTCGCGCGGCTCGAAGATGTCCTCGCTGTTTTGCCCGAACGGGAAGAAGCGGATCGCCTGCCACCCATGTGCGCGAAGTTCGCGGGCCCGTTCGATGGCAACATCGCCCTCGGCCTCGTCGCCGGTCGAGGCAAAGGTGGGAATACGGTCGCGCTGCTTGCCGCCCAGCAGCTCGTAGACCGGCACGCCCAGCGCCTGGCCCTTGATGTCGTGAAGGGCGATGTCGAGGGCGGAAATCGCCGCCTGAAGGACTCGCCCGCCTTCGAAGTACTGGCTGCGGTAAACCTCCTGCCAGATCCGCCCGATCTGCATCGGGTCGCGGCCGATGAGAAACTCGCGATAGTGCTCGACCGCGCCGGCCACGGCCCTCTCGCGACCGCTCAAGCCGCTCTCGCCCCAACCGAAGATGCCTTGGTCGGTCTCGACCTTGACGAGCATCTGATTGCGCGTTCCTACCCACACCGGATAGGGCTTGATCGCGGTGATCTTAAGCTTCTCGGTCATCCACGCCCACGTTTCACGCGCATCCGCCCTATCTCAGTTGGCCTTGAGGGCCATTTCAGTTTCGCCGTCGAACAGATGCATCCGCTCCTGATCGAACTCGAGCCAGATCTGCTCGTCGGGCGAGACGGCAACGTTTGGCGGCACGCTGACGTTGACGATGGCTCCGGACAGGAACGCCTGAACGAAGGTGACGTCTCCGGTCGGCTCCACCGTATAGGCTTTGGCCGGGACGCTGCCTGGTACCGCACTCTTGTGGAGCTTGATCGTCGAGTGACGTGCACCGAGCACGACTTTCCTCGTCGTCGCTTTCGCGACCTTCTGGGCATTGAGCGGCGAGAGTTCAAGGCGCCAGCCCTCGGCGCCGGTCAACACCGTGTTGCCGTTTGCCATCGAGGCCTCCAGCGGAATAAGGCTCATCGCCGGGCTGCCGATGAAGCTGGCGACGAACATGTTTACCGGATGGGCAAAGACCTGCGCCGGTGAATCGTATTGCTGCAGGTAGCCGCCATTCATCACCGCCATTTTGTCAGCCATGGTCACGGCTTCGAGCTGGTCGTGCGTCACATAGATGATCGTCGCCTTTAGGTCCTGGTGGAAACGCTTGATTTCCGACCGCATCTGCACGCGCAGTTTGGCATCGAGGTTAGACAGTGGCTCGTCCATGAGAAACACGGCGGGGTCGCGAACGAGGGCACGGCCAAGGGCCACACGCTGCTGCTGCCCGCCTGAAAGTTCGCGCGGCTTGCGCTCGAGCAGGTGCGTCATGTCGAGCACTCGTGCCGCTTCCTTGACCTTCTTGTCGATCTCGTCCCTGGGGAGTTTGCGCATCTGAAGCGGGAATGCCAGGTTCTTGTAGACCGATTTCTGCGGGTAGAGCGCATAGTTCTGGAACACCATTGCGATGTCCCGGTCCTTGGGGTCGAGGTCGTTGACCACGCGCTCGCCGATGATGATGTCGCCCGATGTGATCGGGGTCAGCCCGGCGACGAGATTGAGCGTGGTTGTCTTGCCGCAGCCTGAAGGGCCGACGAGCGCAACGAACTCGCCGTCATTGACCGTCAGCGAGACGTGGTTGACAGCTTTGAAGCTGCCATAGCTCTTGACGAGATCTTGGAGGACCACGTGGGCCATCGGCAACTCCCTAGTGCTTGACCGCGCCTTCTGTAAGGGCGCGTACGAAGTATCGTTGCAGGACCAGGAACAGCACCACGACGGGCACACTCATCATGAAGCTGGCTGCCATCAGGCCCGGAAAGTCCGTCGTATTTTCCGAGAAGAAACGCTGGATGCCGACCGGCAGCGTCAACTGCTCGTTCTTGGAGAGGAAGGTGTAGGCGTAGATGTACTCGTTCCACGCGCCGATGAAGGAATAGATTGCGGTGGCGATGATCCCCGGCGTCGAGAGCGGCATCACGATCATGATGAAGGCCTGGAACCGTGTTGCGCCATCGATGCGCGCCGCCTGCTCGAGCTGCACCGGGATGTTGTCGTAAAAACCTTTGAGCAGCCAGATCGCCAGCGGCAGGCCGAAGGTGAGATAGGTGAGGATCAGCGAGCCATGCGTGTTTATCAGACCGATCGCGCGCATCAGGATGAAGAGTGGCACGAGAAAGATCACCGCCGGGAACATATTGCGCAGCAGCACGGCAAAGAACAGGAAATTGCGGCCGGGGAAACTGAAGCGCGAAAACGCGTAGGCCGCAGGGACAGCCACGATCACGGAAAGGATTGTCGTGACGGTCGACACGAAAAGGCTGTTCCAGAAGAAGCGGAGGAAGTCCTGGCCGACGCTGTTCTGCGGATCGAGCAGTTTCTGGTAGCTGGCGAGGGTAGGTTCGTCCGGCCACCATTGCGGCGGGAATTGCGTCGCCGCGAATCCGGACTTGATCGAGGTGATCAGCATCCAGATCATCGGCAACGCGGTATAAAGCAGCATGAATACGAGGAAGATGCGCCCCGCCCACCGCCATCCGTCGACGCGCATGCGGCGACGGGTCTGGGCTGGAGGTGCCGTCTCGGCAATCGTGCTCATGCGCTCCCCTCTTTCCGCTCGTTGCCGCTTAACGCACGGACGTAGAAGTAGCCCAGCGTCATCAGTGTGAGGAACAGGAGCACCGAATAGGCCGATGCCACGCCCCAGCGCTGCCGTCCGAAGGCGAGCTCATAAATGTGGGTTATCCAGATGTGCGATGCATTCGACGGCCCGCCGCCCGTCATGATCCAGGGGATGATGAAGGAATTGAAGTTGGCCACCGCGAGCAGCAGCATCGTCACCACCGAGACGTTGCGCAAGTGCGGGAAGGTGACGTGCCAGAAGCGCTGCCATGCGTTGGCCCCGTCGACTGTTGCGGCACGCAGCAACTGATCGGGGACAGTCTGCAGGCCGGCCATCATCATGATCATGGCAAACGGAAACTCGCGCCAGATATTGACGACGATCAGGGAGGGCAGCACCGTGCTGACATTGTCGATGAAATTCGGCGGCTGGTCGGCCAATCCGAGGCCCACCAGCACCGCGCCGATGATCCCGAAGTCCGAATGGTAGATCCACTTCCAGATATAGGAGGCGGCGACTGCGCTGATGACCCAAGGGATGATCAAGACAGCGCGCAGGACACCACGGCCGATGAAGTCGCGGTGGAGCGCAAGCGCTGTGGCAAACCCCAGGACAAAGGAGATGAAAGTTGACCCCAGAGTCCAGATCAGTGTGTTCCAGGTGACTTTCCAGAACACCTGACTGGTCAGGATGGTCGTGTAATTGTCGAAGCCGATGAAGGTCTTGTCGCGGAGCTGCAGGCCGGGCGGCGTCTTGAAAAACGACAGCTCGACCGTGTAGTAGATCGGATAGGCGATGACGATGAGCATGACGGCGATCGCTGGGAGCACGTACGCGTAGTCCGCGCGATGCGCCCAGATCTTCCGCAGCGTGCCGGATGTACCGGGTTGCAATCTTCGGCGAGCCTCGGCCTTGCCGGTCACGATCGTCACTTGTGGCGTGCCCTTTTTCTTCGGAACGAGGCGGCTGCGCCAGCGGCGCAGCCGGTCAGGTCGTAGGTCAGGCCTGGGCTACAGTCCGCCCATCAGGTCTTTTACCTTCTTAGCCGCGTCGTCCGCTGCCTCGTCGACGGTCATCGCTCCGGTCAGGGCATTCTGCAGCATGTCCGGGATGATGATGTTCATGATCTCGGGGGCCTGCGGCAGCGCTGGGAACGGGATGCCGTATGGCAGCATCGAGGTGGTGACGTCGAGGAACTTGATGTTGTCCAGACGTTCCTTCATCCACTTGGTCTTGAAGCCGTTGAGGTTGCCCGGGTTTGATCCGGCGTAGGCCATCTTCAGCGACCATTCAGGGCTCGTCCACATGCAGATGATAGCTTTCGCAGCCGGTTCGTCTACCTTGCCGCCCTCGACATATTCGGGCTTCAGGATGTGAATGTTCGAGCCGCCGAACACGACGGCGCGCTTGCCGTCGGGACCAGTCGGGATCAGGCCGTAGCGCATGTTGTCGATGACCGTCTGCGCCTTGTCCTTGTCGGTGCCCGTCGCCTTTTTCTGCAGGTCGAGCATGACGTTGTAATCGGACGGGTGCGAGATCATCATGCCGAGCTGGCCGGCGACGAACAGGGGCTGGTTATCGGCCTGCTGGTTGGTGAGTGCCGAGACCGGAACCGACTTGTCGCGAACATACATGTCGTACGAGGCTTGCAGCGCTGCCTTGCTCTGCGGGCTATCGAGCTGGACCTGCTCATAGGTCGGGTTTGCGGTGGCTTCGTCGAAGACGCCGCCGCCATAGGCCCATAGCTGTGGCATGAAACGGTACGGCGTATTGCCGGCATTCTTGCGAGCCACGAGGCCGTAGCCGGCAATGCCGAGCTTGTCGTGGATCTGCTTGGAATATTTGACGACGTCTTCCCAGGTTGCCGGAGGCTTGTCCGGATCGAGGCCCGCACGCTTGAAGATGTCGGCGTTCCAGATGAACGCCATCGTCTCGTTGTTGGTCGGAATGCCGTAGGTCACGCCCTCCCAGGTCACTGCCTTCATGGCGCCGGGCCAGAAATCCTCGGTCGAATACCCCACGTCCTCGGGCTTGAGCGGCTGCAGATAGCCCTTTGAGGCGAACTCGGTACCACCCAGGATTTGCAGGCGGACCGCCATCGGCGCGGCATTGCCCAGGAGCGCGGTGCGGAACTTGTCGAGAAGGTCGTTGTAGGTGAGGGCTTGTTCCTCGAGCTGGATGTTCGGATATGTCTTGCGGAAGGTCTCGAAGAATTCCTTGTAGTACTGGCGCAGGAGGTCGGGGTCGCCCTCGAACACGCCCTGATACCAGAAAGTCAGTCGCCCCTTGTAGTCGAGCGGGGTGACCTTGGCGCAATCGGCCGCCGTGTCAAAATCCTGTGTGCCCGCAATCGAGCGCACATATTCCGGCGACCACTTGCTCAGGTCAACCGGCGGTGCACCCAGCGCCGATGTAGACGTCAGGGATGCCATCAAAGCAGTGGCGACAGTGCCGCGCAGGACGGCACTGCCGAGCGCAATTCTCGTCATAGGTATCCTCCCTGGTTCTCCCATGCCGCCCTGCGCCGAAGCAAAGCGGTCCTTGCTCGTTTCGATCGCGATGATGCTTCTTTCAGATCAGTGTATCCTCTCGATCGCTTGGTACGTTTTCAGATCATGGATTGCCTGTCAACGCGCAGAATCGTACATTGTTTGCGAAAGCCGTGTGTGATATCGGGCAAGGTATGTATTAAATTAGGGAGCCGGCCTTGGCCGAAATAAGCGATTTCAAAGCGATGCCACCGGTCGGGACTGATCCCATCGGGGCCTCAAGCGAGGGCGCCTCGCTCTATGAACTGATCAGGGAAGACATCATCGAAGGACGGCTTGCCGCCAACGAACGGCTTGTGGTCACCGATCTCGCCCGGCGTCACGGCACCTCGACCAATCCTGTGCGCGAGGCCCTGCAGCTGTTGCGCGGCGAAGGCTTTGTCACCTTTGTCGCCAACCGCGGGGCGCGCGTCCGACCCATCGATCAGGATTTTGTCCGGGATATCTACGAGATCGGTGTTCTAATCGAGCCAGCCCTGACACGATGGTTTGTGAACATGGCTACCGGCGAGGACATCGCCGAACTCGAACGTCTCCAAGGCCTGATCGAAGAGAACAACTTCGCCGACACATTCAGGCACAGCGAGCTGGATACCGCTTTCCACACGGTGATGTACCAGCGGCACTACAACCGCCACGCCGCCGAGCTCTGGTGGAAACATCGCGAAGTGCTGCGAGCCGTGAGCCGTCGTTTCAATTTCACGCTGGCGCGACGTGCCGCGATCATGCGCGAGCACCGCGAACTCATCGCGCTCGTGAAAGCGGGAGAGGCCGACAAGGCGGCCGAACTCGTTTCCCGCCATGTCGAGGGTTCGGGCCGGCATATTCTCGAACAGATGCGAGCGCGCAACGCCGCTCGGGCCGGATAGAACGTCCAGTCCAGAACATCGCTAACTGAGCATTTTCAGGCAAAGGTAGTTGAGATGAAAATCACGAGCATTCGGCCGTGGCTGATCAAGTCCGATGCTTCTTACTGGGGAGAGTTCCTGTTCGTCGAAGTGACGACCGACGAGGGAGTGAGTGGCTGGGGAGAGATCACCACCACGACAAGGCTCGCCAACCGCGCTCTCTGCACGATCCTGCGGCAGATCGGCGTCGCCGTGACAGGCGAGGATCCGGCGCGTATCGAGCATCTCTGGCACAAGATCTTCCGCAGCTTCACCTACATGGGAAGCCGCGGCGCCGCCGTCGAATGCGTGAGCGCCATCGACATAGCACTCTGGGATATCAGGGGCAAAGTCCTCGGCAAGCCGATTTACGAGCTGCTTGGCGGACCGGTACGCCACGAAATCGCGCTCTACACCCACCCCAACCAGGCCAAATTCACCAGCAAGGAGGCTGTGGTTCGCGAAATTCTGGATATTGTCGAGTCCGGACACACTGCGCTCAAGTTCGATCCTTATCCACACCAGGGCCGCAGCGCCGATGGCCTGCCCCGCGAACAGCGGGACGGCTACCTCGATGGCAGCATGACCCGCAAGGACGAGCGCGAAGCCGCCGAACTCACGGCTCTGATCCGCGAAACGGCAGGACCCGATGTCGACATTCTCATCGATGCGCATGGCCGCTTCGACGTCCCCACCGCCATTCGCCTCTGTCGGAGCCTCGAGGAGGCCGGCCAGATCGACTGGTTTGAGGAGCCCTGCCCGCCCGAGAGCCTTAACGCCCTCAAGCAGGTGCGTGAGAAGGTCAATACCGCCATCTCGTGGGGCGAGCGCGGCCACACGAAGTGGGATTTCGTGCCGGTACTCGAGAACAGGCTCGCCGACTACATCATGCCCGACGTTACCTGGACCGGCGGCATTACCGAACTGAAGAAGATTTCTGCTCTGTGCGAAGCCTACTACGTCCCGGTCTCGCCACACGACGCCGGGGGACCGATCAACGTGGTTGCGGGAGCGCAGGTGATGATGACCGTTCCCAACTTCTACAAACTTGAAACATCGGAGTGGAACCTGGGCAAATACGATCACCTGATCGACAGACCACTCGCCATTTCGAACGGCAGCCTGAAGCTGACCTCGAAGCCTGGTCTCGGTGTCGAGATGGACCGCGACTACCTGCAAGCTCATGAGATTGAGCTGGGCTAGCAACACTCTAATACCGGTTCAGGGTGCGGGGCGACAAGCCGAAACGAGGATAGGTAATGGCAAAGACAGGTGGCGCCGACGAGGCGCTCAATCGGATGAACGCGAACTCCAAGCCATCCCAGCTTCGCATCACCGACATGCGGGTAGCCGAAATCGTCGGCGCGCCGTTCACCTCGACCCTGCTCAAGATTTACACCAACCAGGGTATCGTCGGGCTTGGCGAGGTGCGCGACGGCGCCAGTGCCAGCTACGCGCTGATGCTGAAGAGCCGGCTGCTTGGCGAAAACCCTTGCGACATCGACCGCCTGTTTCGCCGGATCAAGCAGTTCGGTGGGCACGGCCGGCAAGGCGGCGGCGTCTCGGCGGTCGAGATTGCGTTGTGGGATCTCGCCGGCAAGGCCTATGGTGTGCCCATCTACCAGATGCTCGGCGGCCGGTTTCGGGAGAAGGTGCGCGTCTATTGCGACACCGACGCGACCGTGCCGAGCGGCACCGAGACCGGCAAGCGTCTCAAGCAGCGCATGGAGCTCGGCTTCACCTTCCTCAAGATGGATCTGGGGCTGATGCAGATCGCGGATGTCCCCGGTGCGGTCGTGTCTCCTGCCGGCTCACTTGAAGGGTACCGCGTCCATCCCGGCCGCGGCCCGGTCAAGACCCTTGAAGAGCGACGCGCCCGCAACGCCGCGTACGATTTGCACAACATTGCCCACCCGTTTACCGGCCTCCACTTTTCCGACAAGGGTCTCGACCTGCTTGAACAGTATATTGCCGAGGTTCGCGAAATTATCGGCATGGATATTCCGCTCGCCATTGACCATGTCGGCCACATCTCGCTGCAGAACGGTATTCGGCTCGCCAGGCGGATTGAAAAATACGTGCCGGCCTGGCTCGAGGATGTGATCCCATGGCAGTACACCGAGCAGTACCGGCAACTACAGGCCGCGACCACGGTGCCGATCTGCACCGGCGAGGACATCTACCTTAAGGAGGGCTTCGAGCCCCTGCTCAAGAGCGGCGGCCTCTCCATTATCCATCCTGACCTGCTCACCAGCGGGGGCATACTCGAGACCAAGAAGATCGGCGACATGGCGCAGGACCACGGCGTCGCAATGGCCATCCACATGGCCGAAAGTCCAATCGCCGCAATGGCCGCGGCACATGTCGCGACCGCGACGGAAAACTTCATGGCGCTCGAATACCACTCTGCCGACGTCGACTGGTGGGACGATATCGTCACCGGCGTTCCCAAGCCGCTCGTGAAGGACGGCTTTATCACTGTTCCGGACAAACCGGGCCTGGGGATCGACGACGTCGTCGACGAGGTGATCTCGCAGCATCTGCAGCCGGGCGTCACCGGCATCTGGCAGCCCACGGATCACTGGGACAACGAGTATTCCTGGGACCGTACCTGGAGCTGAGGCGAAAAGAACCGAAGATGAAGATCACCGACCTCCGCTGCGCCGTCATCGGCAAACATCCAATCGTCCGCATCGTTACCGACGAGGGCCTCTATGGACTTGGCGAAGTCGAGTTCACCAAGACCTATCTCAAGCCTTGGGTGCTGCATTTCCGCGAGGCGCTGATCGGCGAGGACCCGACCGACGTCGAGCGGGTGATGCTGAAGATCCGCCAACGCGGCTCTTTCAAGCCCTATGGCGCGGCGGTAAGCGCTATCGAGCATGCGCTGTGGGACATTGCCGGCAAGGCCGCAGGCGTGCCGGCCTACAAACTGCTCGGCGGCAAGGTGCGCGACAAGGTGCGGGTCTATAACGGCTCGATCCGCCAGAAGCGAACGGGGGACCGGCCGGAGGACTACGCCGCTGACGTGAAATGGATGATGGAGCAGCCGCAGAACTTCTTCATGATCAAGCAAGGGATCTCGTTCCACTCCAACATGAAGGACACCATCGAGGACTTCCATTACGGCGTGACGCAGAAGAAGGCTGGCTATCACGGTGCCATGGATCAGGGCGCCATCAGCGAGCGCGGTTTCAACCACATGCTCGACTGCGTGATCGCGATGAAGGAAGTGCTGGGCGACAAGGTCAGCCTGGCGCTCGACTGCGGCCCGGGCTGGATGCTGCCCGATGCGATCAAGTTCGCTCGCGCGGTCGAGAAGTACAATTTGATGTGGCTCGAGGACATGCTGACCGGCGACTATGTGCCGTGGGTCAATCCGCAGGCCTATCGGGAGCTGACCACCTCGACCTCGACGCCAATTCATACCGGCGAGCAGATCTACCTGCGGCACAATTTCAAGGAGCTGATCGAAACGCAGGCGGTGCGCGTCATCGGCCCCGATCCGGCCGATATTGGCGGCATTGCCGAGCTCAAATGGGTCGCCGAGCACGCCTACATGCATTCGATCCTGATGGCACCGCACGGCACCGCGAACGGCCTTCTCGGCCTCGGCGCGCTGATCAATGTCTGCGCCACTCTGCCCGCCAACTACATCGCGTTCGAATACCCGAGCGCCTCCGATCCCTGGTGGGAGGATCTTGTAATCGGCCTGCCGCCGCAGATCGTGAAGGACAGCATGGTGGACCTGCTGGAAGCGCCGGGGCTGGGCCTCGATATCGACGCCGAAGCAGCCAGGAAGTATCTGAGCGAAGAGGATGCGGGCTTTTTCGATTGAACCATGCTTCTTGCGCAACCCCGCCTCGCGCGGACTGATCCTCGCAAATTGCGTCAAGAATGACGTTTCGGGCCGAAAGCTGGCTGGTGTGAGGTCGGCGCAGGGTCTGTCCCTCACCTGACCCAACGGCCACATTTGTCTCGACCGTCGGTAGTCTCGTCAATCCTCAGACAGGCCGGCCAGAGAACTGTCCTTCCAGAAGCGACGCGGTGGCAAGGGACATCGCTTCGCCGGGCATCTTTGCTACCGCGACGATTACTCCGGCACACCGGAGATGCCCAGCGCCTCGACATAGCGCTCGGCGAACACCTCGTCCAGCCACGGGTTGATCTGTCTCTGCAGGGTGAGCGTGTAGGTCGGGAACGCCTCCATCAGCCGCCGCGCCGCCGCCTGCGCCTCGTCCAGGCGATTGAGTTTGACCAGTGCCATGATCACAACCCGGTGCGAGGAGCCGTAGTTCGGCATCTCGTGCAGCGCGCGTTCTCCCCATGCAAGCGCTTCCTCGTAGCGCTCGAGCATCAGGTAGCTCATCCCGATGCCGGAGAGCGCGATGCCGTTTTCGGGGTCGACCGGGCTCAGCCGCATTGCCCGGTGAAAGTGTTCGATGGCGACGAGCGGGCGGCTGGAATGTGCGTTCACCCAGCCGCTGCCTGTATGGCCCTGCGCCGAATTGGGGTTAAGCAGCAGGGATCGTTCGATCGTGCGCAGCGCCATCTCGTAGTCCTTCGCGCTGTAGGCGATCACCTGCGCGGCGAAACGTAGGCTTGTGGGGTCGTCGCGCGCTTCCGCCAGTACCTCGCGCGCCATGCGCGCGGCGACTCGGATATCGTCCGGCTCGTGCCAGCACTGGCTCACGGAAAGGCTGCGGATATAGGAGCCAAGTGCCTTCGCCAAGGTGAAGCCAGGGTCGATGCTGAGAGCCTCGTTGGTGAGCCGGCGCACGTCGGCAAAGCCTTCGCGCGTCATGCTGTAGAAGCGCGGCAGCGCGCGAAGGTAGAGGTCGTAGGCGCTGATGTAGTCGGTCGGCTTCATGCGCGCCTGCTTGATCTCCTGCAGCCGGATGCTCGGTTCGACAGCGCCGACGACGCTCTCGGTCACCTTGTCCTGCAGGTCGAAGATGTCGCTCACGTCGCCCTCGAAGCGATCGGCCCAGACATGATGTCCGCTGATCGCGTCCACCAACTGCCCACTGATGCGCACCCGCGATCCTGCTCTGCGGATGCTGCCTTCGAGCACGTAGCGGACGCCCAGCTCGCGCCCGACCTGGCGCAGGTCCACCGCCCGGCCCTTGTAGGTGAAGGACGAGTTGCGGGCGATCACGAAGAAGGAGTCCACCCGGCTCAATCCCGTGATGATGTCCTCCACCAGTCCGTCGGCGAAGTATTCCTGGTCGGGGTCGCCGCTCATGTTGGTGAAAGGCAGAACCGCGATCGAGGGTTTCTCGGGCAGCGGAGGCGGTGCAGCCACCGAGGCGCTGGCGTCGGTCTCGACGCGGTAGGCGCGCACAGGCCGCTCGATGTTCTTGAGGCGCAGGTTGCCGAGCGGCGTGAAGCCGCAGCCGAGCTTGCCCTGAAGGTGGTCGTAGGCGGTGCCCGAGACGACCACCGTGCCGGGGTCGGCGATGCTTTCGAGGCGGGCGGCGATGTTGACCGCGTCGCCGTAGAGGTCGCCGTCTTCCTCGCAGACCACGTCGCCGAGATTGACGCCGATGCGGAAGCGAATCCGCTCTTCCTTCGGCGTCTCCGCTTCGTGTTTTGCCAGAGCCTGCTGGATCGCCATTGCCGAGGTCACCGCGTTAACGACGCTCGCGAACTCACACAGCATGCCGTCGCCGGTGAGCTTGACGATCCGACCCCCGTGCTCGGAGACCAGCGGTTCGAGGAGGTCCTTCCGGTAGATCTTCAGCCGCTCGAGGGTCCCGCGCTCGTCGCGCTCCGTCAGGCGCGAATAGCCGACCACGTCGCAAGCCAGGATCGCTGCGAGGTGGCGCTGCGTGGTCATCGCACCGCTCAGCCATGAGCCTGCACGCGGGCCGCCCCGTGCCCATGTCCTGCCAACTTCCAGACGCCCCATGTGCATGGTATCCATCTCTCCCGGTCGCCGCTCGTCGCCGATAAAGAACGAGAATGCAGCTCGACCTTGCGTTCACGAGATTTCGCTATACCGCTTGCGAGGCGTAGAGCGTTCCGGTGACCGGGCTAACAGCCAACCGACGACACGCCTACGCAGCCCCTGGGGACACTGACACTTCACTCCCAGAAGGCCGCAGATATTTCTCGCCCTCTGTAACCGGTTGACGCCACCGTGGCGGTGCTATTGTCACCCCGATGTAACAGCGAGATGCCCTACGACCGGGCGCATCGGGCATTACACCAGACGTTCGCGCTTAGAGGTGCTGAGGTCGGCAGGTGGCGCATCGAAGACTTCCAATTCCTGGTGAGCATCGGCTTCACCAACCTGTTGCACCTCTAGTCGCCTGATCTGATCGTGATGGGCGGCGGCCTCGCCAACGGATTCGATCTCCTGGCGAGTGCGGGTGATGCCCCTACCGCGACGTGCCGATCGTACAGTCGCAGCTCGGTGACCAAGCCGGCCTGGTCGGCGCCGCAACCCTTATCCTGCGGGAGGCGAGCCAGGAACGTCACTGGCAATCGCGCAGAACGACTAGAGAAGATGACGCCGGCACTCGCCGTGAGCGCTTCTGCCGCAGCTCCACCAGCGGTATGTCGTAAGCGGCCGAAACATCATGGTATTTTTTCAGCACCCGCCATCGAACCCCACTTTTGTCCCCACTTGTTGTCATTGCGTACCGATGGGAACGGCCAGAACGGCCCGTGAACTGCTTTGGCGGGTTGCCTGCTTTCGAGGAATGTTTTCCGCCTCTCTGGTTTCCTTTCTGTCTCCAGGCGTGAGCCCCTGTTGGCGCGGCTCACTGTTCCTCGACTGTTCTCAGTGAGAGCGGTCGGCCGACGCTGTTCCGCCGCTGTTTTCAGCGAGATTGCTAACTGTTCCCCGACTGTTTTCAGTTGCAGCGGTTAACCAGAAATCCGTAATGAAAGTCGGCTCAAGCCATTGGCGACATCACTCAAACGAATGGCAATTATCTGTTTGAATGCGTCTACGGTCCATCCGCGGAGACCCACGCATCCGCGCGTAGGGACACAGCAACTTCCCCTTTAAAGGCGTCGAGATGCCACGAGCACCGAAACCTCAGTTCCTTAGACCTAAGGATCGAGCAATCTGCCAGCGGGTTGTCGACCAGGTAGCCGCCGACGCCAAATCGTACAGCACCTCGATAAACAGCCAGATTCTGGCTGCGACCACGCTGTCTCTCTTTCAATCCGGGGTCGTCAATGAAGTGAATTTGCTGGCACATGTTCGCGCGCGCCGCCATGACTTCACGAAGCAGGCCGGCACTGCGTCGCCGGTCCCTTCGTGACGCCCTCAGGTGCCGGCATGCACCGTCGCTCACCACCTTGCCCGATTGCTAATGAAGGATGGGGGGCGGAGGCGCTCACCCACTCTGACGAGTATCGTGCTGTTGCGACGCTGTTCTGAGCATCCAATTCAACGGATGTGCCGATCGATTTGGGAATCCGGTAAGGAACCGCTCCCTCACGGCGCTTCTCGCTTCATCCTGTTCATGATCTCTACCATCCCTTCCATAACCCGTTTGTCGGGATTTCCCTTACAAAAGCCGTAGAGAGACGCCCAAATCTCATTGATGGTCATGCTACCGAGATCGTATCGAGGCTGACCTAAGTGCTTCAGTCCCGTGTTCGCTGCAGTAATGTAGCCCTCCGTCCACGCGACCATTGCCATCGGGATGCGAGAACGAGGCGAGTCAGACTCGCTTGTGATACTCAGCAGCTTGGCCAGCGCCTATACGCGACGACGCAGCGAATGATTATCATTCCTAAAGGGACCACGGAAAGAAGCACCCCTGCCTGAGAGCGGCAAAATGCGGGCACATTTATCTACTCGAGCACCGAATACCGCTGCATCGCCGCTGTCACCGGCCACAAGGTAAGGGTGCGATGGAGCACACTCAAAAACTACGAGATCCCAGCACCGGTTTTACTGTTGGGGCAATCGTCGAGACTCCAGGCATGAACTGCATCTCTGACGGAGATGCAATCTCGTATGCCATGCTTCGATTGAGCGGCGGTAATTCACTCGCTCCGACTCGCGTAAGGGGCAGAGAGGTGAAAGCTGAGTTCCGGCGATCCGGCCAATGGGCCGACATAACGAACGCCCCAGGGACCGAGCGATGGCGGAATGATGGGGACGGTTGTCGCAGGATCGGCCCCTAAAGATTGCCGGCCGAATGACATGCATGGAGATGACGGGTGGTCAACTTGCTCTAATGGACCGTTGCCGGTGAATGAGGGCGAGGCGCTTGCAAACGAAACGCTCGAGAGATTAACCGCGGGGCGAATTGACCGGGCGCGCTGATCAAGGCCGAATTACCACTCCCGTGCCGTACAGTTGCACCCCAAGGCG
>NZ_JBVVQK010000060.1:0-14420 GCF_055811175.1 Mesorhizobium sp. WSM4828
CGCCCGCGCCCCCCGCGGCGGCGGCGGGGCGGGCGCCCCCCCCCCTCCCCCCCCCACCCCCCCCCCCCGCCCCCCCGGCCCCCCCCCGCCCCCCCCCGCGCCCGTCTTGGCACCCCCCGAAGTCTTGGCACCCCCCGCAAACGGCAATTCGAAATTGAGCGGCGCCATCACCGCACGTCCGTTGACGAGCTTGCCGTCGATGAGGTTCATCGGCGGCGAGCCGACGAAGCTCGCCACGTAGGTGTCGTGCGGATTGTTGTAGATCTCGTACGGCGTGCCGGTCTGGACGATGCGGCCATGGTTGAGCACGCCGACTTTGTCCCCCATCGACATCGCCTCGATCTGATCGTGCGTCACGAACAGGAAGGTAGCGCCAAGCTGCATCTGCAGGTTCTTCAATTCGGTGCGTAGCGCCTCGCGCAATTTGGCGTCGAGCGCCGACAGCGGCTCGTCCATCAGGAATACCCGCGGCTTGCGCACGATGGCGCGACCGATCGAGACGCGCTGCATCTCGCCGCCTGAAAGCCTGTCGGTCTTGCGGTCGAGCAGATGCTCGATCCGCAGCGTCCTGGCGGCGCGGTCGACACGATCCTTGATCTCGGCATCGGGCAGCCGGCGGATCTTCGGCTTCAGCGGAAATTCGAGATTTTCGCGCACCGTATAGCGCGGATAAAGCGAATATTGCTGCAGCACGAGCGCCACGTCGCGCTCGGCCGCGCCCCAGTCTGCGACATCGACGCCATCGATGAAGACCTGACCTTCGCTCGGTTTTTCCAGGCCGGCAATCATGCGCAGCGTCGTCGTCTTGCCGGCGCCGGTCTCGCCAAGCAGGACGAAGAACTCGCCATCCGCGATATCGAGATCAAGCCCGGTCAAGGCGGTGTGGTTACCGAACTTCTTTGAGATGTTCTTGAGCTGGATGTGGGCCATCAGAGTCTCACTCCCAGCGATTTGCCGCTCGCCGTGTCGAAGAAATGCGCCTGGCTGGGATCGATTCTGACGAAGACCCTTTCGCCGGGACCCCCGATGAAGCCGCTCTTGGTGCGCGCACGCAGCATCTTGGAGCCGACCTTGAGGTCGACGATGTCGAAGGACCCGAGCGGCTCGACGATCTGCGTCTCCACCGGCAAGAATCCCTCGGCGGCTTCGCGGCGGACGAGGACGCCTTCCGGCCGGATGCCGAGCGCGAGCTGGCCGCCGGCATGGCCGTTGAGCTTCGACAACAAGGCGCGCGGGAATTCGAAACCGGCGGCCGCATCGCCGACCGTGACCGAGGCCGATGAGGCTTTCTCGGTCACCGAAGCGTCGGCGACGTTCATCACCGGGCTGCCGACAAATTGCGCGACGAAAAGATTCGCCGGATGCGAATAGACCTCGTCCGGCGAGCCGACCTGCTGCAGCACACCTTCATGCATGATGACGATGCGATCGGCGAGGCTCATCGCCTCGATCTGGTCGTGGGTGACGTAGATGCTGGTCGAGCCCTGCTTGATGTGAAGCCGCTTGATCTCGGCCCGCATCTCCTCGCGCAGCTTGGCATCGAGCGCCCCGATCGGCTCGTCCATCAGCATCGCCTTCGGCCGCCGCACCAAGGCCCGGCCGATGGCGACGCGCTGCATGTCGCCGCCCGACAGCGCCGACGGTTTCTTGGCGAGGAGATCGCTGATCTGCAGCGTCTTGGCGACCGAGCGCACCTCGCTGTCGATCTCGGCCTTGCTCTTGCGCGTCGCCCTGAGCGGAAAGGCGATGTTCTCATAGACGCTCATATGCGGATAGAGCGAGAACGACTGGAAGACCATGGCGATATCGCGATCGGCGGCCTTGAGGTGCTGGACCGGCTTGCCGTCGATGAGGATGTCGCCGCCGTCGATCGTCTCCAGCCCGGCAATCGCCCTCAGCGTCGTCGTCTTCCCGCAGCCCGACTGGCCGAGCAGCACGATGAACTCGTTGTCGTCGATCTTCAGGTTGAGGTCCTTGATGACCTGGACGGCGCCGAAATATTTCTGGACGCCGCGAAGCTCGATCTGGGTCAATGCTGTGCCCCCGGGTTTGCCCCTTGCCCGGTGCCGGCCTTCTCCTCCGGCGCGATCTTGGAGGTGATGTTGAAGCCGATCAGGCCGATCAGGATGATGGTCACGCCGTAGCTGTGCAGCAGCATGTTCCACGGCTGGCAGAGCGCGATGATACCGAGCACCATCAGCACTTGAGAGCCTGGTTCGAGATATTTCTGGTTGATGTCGCGAAAGCTCATTTGCGGATCGCTCCAAACGACATTCCGCGCAGCAGATGGTTGCGGAGCAGGAAGGTGAAGATTGCGACCGGCAGCAGGAACAGGAAGGTTCCGGCAGCAATCACCGTCCAGTCCGGCAGGCCGGAACCGACCTGGCTGGGGATGAAAGGCGGTGCTGTCTGGGCGCGACGACTGGTCATGATCAGTGCGAAGGCATATTCGTTCCACGCCGTGATGAAGCAGAACACGGCGGTGGCGGCGATGCCGGTGGCGGCCTCGGGCAGCACGATCTTGAAGAAGGCCTCCATGCGCGTATAGCCGTCGACTAGGGCCGCCTCCTCATACTCCTTCGGGATCTCGTCCATGAAGCCTTTCATCAGCCACACCGAGAAGGACAGGTTGAAGGCGGTGTAAAGGATGATCAGGCCGATATGGGAATCGTTGAGGCCGACCGCCCGGTACATCAGGAACATCGGAATCGCGACGACCACCGGCGGCAGCATGCGCGTCGACAGGATGAAGAACAGCAGGTCCGCCTCGCCTTTTACCTTGAAGCGCGAGAACCCATAGGCGGTGAAGGTGCCCATGCCGACGGCCAGGACGGTCGAGGTTATGGCAACGATCAGCGAGTTCATGAAACGGCTCGGATAGCCCGACCACTGCACCTGGCCCTTGCCGTCGCGCACGATCTTTTCGCCGCCATTGAAGACGACGCGCTCCCACCACGGCGCAGCCGCGTACTCCTCCGGCGACGGCGGGCTGCGCAGCTGCGAACGCTTGGTGAACAACTTGACGAAGGGCGATATCTCCGGCTGGAAAACCACCGTCGGCGGAATGGTGGTGGCGAGGTTGCGCGGCTTGAACGCCGTCGAGGCGATCCAGTAGATCGGCGCCAGGAAGATGATCGTCACCAGCAGGACAGCGACGATGGCGACCCGGTTGAAAGTGATTTCGGAAGAAGTGCGGACTGCGGCCATCTCAGCGCTCCTTCACCTTGTTGAGGTATTTGACATAGATGTTGGTGATCGCCAGCACCATGATCAGCACGATGTAGGCGAGCGCGCAGGAACGCCCGGTCTGCCATTCCTGGAACGCCATCTTGTAGAGCCGGATCGAGATCAGCTCGGCCGTCGGCTGGCTGGTCAGGATGTAGGCGAGGTCGAAGGTCTTGAACGCCTCCATGGTGCGGAAGATGACCGCGATCATCAGGATCGGCGCAACCAGCGGCAGCGTTATGCGGAAGAAGGTATAGAACGGCCCGGCCCTGTCGATCGCGGCTGCCTCGTAGAGATGCTTGGGCACGGCCGACAGGCCGGCCAGCGACAACAGCATGACGAAGGGCGACCACATCCAGATGTCGGTCAGCGCGACCGCATAGAGCGCCATTTTCGGATTCGACAGCCATTCGAAGGTGCCGAGGCCCAGCGCATAATTGATGATGCCGAAGGACGGATCGTAGAGCAGCTTCCAGAACAGGCCGACGACGGCCATCGACAGCATCATCGGCAACAATAGGAGCGTCGTCAGCAGGCCCTTGAGCGGAATGTCGCGGTTGAGCAGCATGGCCACGCCGAAGCCGACGAGCAGCTGGCCGGCGACCGAGATGATGACGTATTTTGCGGTGATGGCGAAGTTGGACCAGACATAGGGATCGCTGAGCAGGTCGCGATAGTTTTGCAGCCCGACGAAATTCGCCGCCGCGCTGGTCGAGGCGCGGAAATCGGTGAACGAATAGCCCAGCGAATAGATCAGCGGGAAGATGTTGAAGACGATCAGAAACAGGATCGTCGGGATGATGAAGAGATTGCGGATCGAAATGTCGCTTAGACCGCGAGCGGCGGCCCGCGAGGACCTGTCCAGCGTGGTGATCATTGTGGTCGCCAAGACCCTGCTCCCAGTTCAGAAATCAGAAAGATTTCAAAAATCAGAAAAAGAAACGGAGGAGGCACGAACGCCCCCTCCGTGAAACTTCATGCTTATTGGCCGCGGCCGTATTTCTTGAAGGTCGCGTTCCAGTCGGCTGCCAGTGCGTCCAGCGTCTCCTTGGCGGTGCCTTCGCCGCCGATCATGTAGGGATAGATGCGCTGGTTGAGCTGTTGCAGCAGTTCGGCATATTCCGGAACCGCCCAGAAGTCCTTGACCTTGAACATGGTCTCATAGAACGCCTTGTTATAGGGCGTGGCGTTCTGGAATTCGGGCGACTTGAGCACGGCGGCACTGCAGGTGTAGCCGCCAAGCGCTGCCCATTTCTTCTGGGTCTCGTCCTTGATGAACCATTCCAGGAACTTCGTCGCCTCTTCCTGCTTCTGCGAGTAGGAAACGATGGAGATGCCCTGACCGCCGAGTGCGGCGAACTGGTCGCCGTTCGGGCCGGGAGGATTGGCGAAGAAACCGGTGTTCTTGGCATTCGGGTTCGACGCCTCGTTGATCAGCGAGGGGAAGAACGCGAAGTAGTTCATGCTCATCGCGGCCAGGTTTTCAGTGATCGCCTGGTTGTCCTCGACGAAGAACGACTTGGCCCAGCCCGGGGGCGTGAACTTGTAGAGTTCCTTGTAGGCGTCGAGCGCCGCGACCGCCTTGTCGGAGTTGATGAAGCCATCGACCTTGTAGGTCTTATAATCACCCAACTCGCCGCCAAAGGAGAACAGCGCGTTTTCGAAGCCCATCGCCATCGCGTCATACGAATTGTCGGTGTAGATGGCGATGCCGTATTTCTTCTGGTCCGGACGGTGGAAGAATTCGGCGATATCGCGCAGCGCCTTCCAGTCCTTCGGCACGTCGAGATCGTAGCCATACTTGGCCTTGAAGGCTTCCTTTTCCTTGGGGTCTTCGAACCAGTCCTTGCGATAGGACCAGCCGACGGCGTCGCCTTCGAGCGGAATGGCCCAGTACTTGCCGCTGCCGCCTGGATATTCGGCATAGTATTTCACCGTGGCCGGTGCCATCACTTCACCGACCTTATGCTTGTTGAAGAAGTCGGTCAGGTCGACATAGTGGCCACCGGTCGAGCCGGCACCGAGCCATTGCGAGTCGCCGACGACCATATCGTAGGCGTCGCCATGGGCGTTGAACTCGGTGAAGGCCTTGGTCTGGAAGTCGGGCCACGGTGTGGTTTCCACCGTGATCTTGACGCCGGTTTCCTTCTCGTACTCGTTGCCGAGTTCCTGCAGGTAATTGGCCGGATCCCATTCCGCCCAGAAGATTGTAAGTTCCTTTTCCTGCGCGTAGACGGACGTTCCGCAGGCGAGCACTAGGCCGATACCAGCAAGCAAGCTGGTCATTGTCTTGCGCATAATGATTTCCTCCCTTGTGCGCATTCTACCGCGTCATGCGAGCCGGCGGCGAGGCCGGCCCTGGTAGTCCTCCCGTGACGGCACCGTTCCGGTTTTTGAACCTCCTCGTTCAACCGAAACGGATCTTAGCCTTCACCCTTGATCCGCTTTATTTGTCCTGATCTGGTATTACCAATTTCAGACGAACGTCAAGCCCTTTCTTGGACGGTGGCGGACACGCAGACAAGTTGGTTTCTGCGATATCTGCCTGTTTTCCCTGAATTTTCCTACTCGTTGATACATGAATGCCTTACCTGGGCCGCTGCATCGCTAGTAGTATGAACAATCAGGTTGAAAATCTGGTCGAACCAGATTGGCGTTATCTAGCGGCCGTCGTCGGCGCGATCCCATCTCCTTCAATCATCGATTCGGTCATAGCCGCGCGCACCAGAGCGCCGGCCGTCCACTGAGCGACCGACATCATTCTGCGGCTATCCAATCCCCATATATCCTTCAATACGATGAGCATCTCAACACCGAAGATCAATGACAGCGCCTGCGCGAGCCGCTTGAATTCGCGCGGCGGCAACCGGCCTTTGAGTGGCGCGATCGCATCCTTCAAAAGGTCGACGCGATGGCCGCGCGTGAAGGCCGGCTCACCACCCAGCGTCCCTGCCTGTCGCTGCGCCCACTGGTCGAGCGACAGTTTCAGCGCCGCCTTGAACGTCGCTTCGAAGGCCTCGATGCGCGGCATGGCGGTCTCGAACAGCTCGGCGACCCGGCGCTCGGGATCGGCAGAGCTCGATTGCCAGGTAAGGATCGGCCCGAGCCCTTCGTCCACCACCGCCTGCACCAGCGCCGCCTGGCTCGGAAAATACCGATAAGCGGTGGCGCGGGAGACTTCCGCTGCTTCCGCCACCTCGCTGACGGAGGGCGTGGCGCCCGCCTGCATCAGCTTTGTCGCCGTCTCCAGCATGAGACGCCTGGTGCGCGCGCGGGCCCCGCGCTCTACCCGCGGGCTGGCGCCTTGGCCGGCGTCGTCGTTCACTGTCGCTTGTTGACGTGAGACATCCATGTCAATACGATACGCGCGTCTCAAAAAATTGCAATGGCCCTTCGCCCATCGAACGGCCGGGCAAACGGGTGGCAGCGCCGAGCACGCCCAAGACCGGGGAAACGCGATGAAGCGGATCTATGTGGTGGGCACCGCCGACACCAAGGGCGAGGAACTCGCTTTTCTGTCCGATGCAGTCGCCGCTACCGGCGCTTCGGTTGCTCGTGTCGACATCGGAACACGCGGCGCGACCGTGCCGGTCGATATTTCGGCAGACGAAATCGCCAGCCACCATTCTGAGGGTCGCAATGCCGTGCTCGGCATCGACGATCGCGGCACCGCGGTGGCGGCAATGGCCGCCGCCTTTGCACGGTTTGTCCAGTCGCGCAGCGATATTGCCGGGATTATCGGCATTGGCGGCGGTGGCGGTACCTCGATCATCACCGCAGGCATGCGCACGCTGCCGCTCGGCCTGCCCAAGATCATGGTTTCGACCTTGGCTTCCGGCGACACCGCACCCTATGTCGACATCTCCGACATCGTCATGATGCCGTCGGTGACCGACATGGCCGGCCTCAACCGGCTTTCCCGTGCCGTGCTGCATAATGCTGCCCAGGCCATATCAGGCATGGCGGCAAAGCCGGCGCCACCGCCCGAAGGCAAACCATCGCTCGGCCTCACTATGTTCGGCGTCACCACGCCATGCGTGACCGCGATCGCCGATGAGCTTCGTTCCACCTATGACTGCATGATCTTCCACGCCACCGGCACCGGCGGCCGCACCATGGAAAAATTGGCTGACAGCGGCCTGTTGTCCGGCGTCATCGACATCACAACGACCGAAGTCTGCGACTTGCTGCTTGGCGGCGTGCTGCCGGCGACCGAAGATCGCTTTGGCGCCATCGCCCGCACCGGGCTGCCTTATGTCGGCTCGGTCGGCGCGCTCGACATGGTCAATTTCTGGGCGCCGCCGACAATTCCGGAACGCTATCGCGGCCGGCTGTTCTATGAGCACAATCCAAACGTCACACTGATGCGCACCACTGCCGACGAAAGCAGAACGATCGGCGAATGGATCGGTACAAGGCTGAGCCTCTGCCAGGGTCCGGTTCGTTTCCTCATTCCGGAGAAAGGCGTGTCGGCGCTCGACATCGAAGGCGGCGCCTTCTTCGACCCTGAAGCCGATGCCGCATTGTTCGAGGCGATCGAGCGTACCATCAAACCCGCCAAAACGCGGCGCGTGCTGCGCCTGCCGCTGCACATCAACGACCCCGAATTCGCCTGGGCTGCCACAACGGCCTTCCTCGACATCGCCAGACAGTGAGACACCAAGACATGACCGCCATACCGCGCAAGAAAATCCTGGAGAAATTCCGCAAGATGATCGCGGACGGCGTTCCGATCGTCGGCGGCGGTGCCGGCACCGGCCTGTCGGCTAAGGCAGAGGAAGCCGGCGGCATCGACCTGATCATCATCTACAATTCCGGCCGCTACCGCATGGCCGGGCGCGGCTCGGCCGCCGGCCTGCTCGCCTATGGCAACGCCAACGAGATCGTCAAAGAGATGGCCTACGAAGTGCTGCCGGTAGTGAAGAAGACGCCAGTGCTGGCCGGCGTCAACGGCACTGATCCCTTCGTCATCATGCCGCTGCTTTTGGCCGAGTTGAAGACGATGGGCTTTTCCGGTGTGCAGAACTTTCCGACCATCGGCCTGTTCGACGGCCAGATGCGGCAGAGTTTTGAAGAAACCGGCATGGGCTTCGGGCTCGAGGTCGACATGATCGCCGAGGCTCACAAACTCGACCTGTTGACCACGCCCTATGTCTTCAATCCAGACGAGGCGCGCGCCATGACAACAGCCGGCGCCGACGTCGTCGTCGCCCATATGGGGGTGACCACCGGCGGGTCGATCGGCGCGACGTCGGCTAAATCGCTGGACGATTGTGTCAGCGAGATCGACGCCATTGCCGAAGCGGCACGCTCAGTGCGCGAGGATATAATCCTGCTTTGCCATGGCGGGCCGATCTCGATGCCGGACGACGCCAGATATATCCTCAAGCGCTGCAAGGGCCTGCACGGGTTCTACGGCGCCAGTTCGATGGAGCGGCTGCCGGCGGAAGCCTCGATCGCCAGGCAGACGGCGGATTTCAAGGCCGTCACGTTCGGCGCTGCGTAGAGACCAGCAAAAGAAGGGTGGGACGATGACCGACAACAGCAAGGTATTCGTATATCCAAAAGACGTCAGCGCCTTCGGCTTCGACTGGGGCAGGCTGTCGCTGACGGTCGCTCCCGAAGTGAACGGCGCGAAGCGCTTTTCCGGTGGTGTCGTCGACCTGCCGTCGGGCAAGGGCCATACGCGTCATAACCATCCGGGTGCCGAGGAGATCATTTTCGTCATCTCAGGCAATGGCGAGCAGATGGTCGAAGACGAGAAGGGCAATCCGGTCGTCGAGAAGGTCGGCCCCGGCTGCACCATCTATGTGCCGGAAAGCCGCTTCCATTCGACGCTCAATACCGGCGACGCGCCGATGCAGCTTTTCGTCGTCTATTCGCCGGCCGGGCCGGAATTGGCACTGCGCGACCTGCCGGATTTCAGGTTGCTGCTGCCAGGCGGGAATTGAGATAGACGGCGCCTAAGCTCCACCCCTGTTCCAGCCCCTGCCGCGATCGCCGAACATGACGTAGCCGGCATCGGTCACCGCCACCGTGTCCTCCAGCTTGATGAAGCCGCGCGTCGGGTGGAGCATGGTCGTCTCGACCGAAAGCACCATGTTCTTCTCCAGCGGCTTTGCGGCATAGGTGCCTTCATAGGTCACCGGATGGTTGGTCATCAGGAACGGCGCTTCGTGCGTGATCAGCCCCATGCCATGCGCGAAGAAATCGGTATACGGCGCAACCTTCGACGCTTTCAGCACGCCTTCGGCATGAGAAATCATTTCACCGCCCAGCGTGCCCGCCTTGACCTTGGAGAAGGCCGCCTGCTGCACTGTGTCGATCTCGGCCAGCAGATCCTCGAGTTCGGCGTCAGGCTCACCCAGCACGCCCATGCGGCAAAGGTCGCCGATATAGCCGTGGTAGTTGCCGCCGGAATCGATCGACATAACCTCGCCCTTTTTCCACGCCTGCGGCGAGGCAGCACGGTTGTGGCTGGAGCCTAGCGTCAACAGGCAATATTCGAAATGCGCGCCACGATTGGTCTCCTCGCGCCTGAGCTGTTCGATGATCTCGCTCTTGGTGGTGCCTTCGCGTGCCCAGCCGATGGTCGCCAGCATGGAATCGGTGATCAGCTCCGAAGCGATACGCAGCTTTTCCAACTCGGCCTCGGTCTTGATTGCCCGCATGCGCTCCAGCATATCAGTCGCGTCGATCAGCTTGGCGTCCGGCAGCGCGTTGCGGATCAGCATATAGGCGTCGGACGGCAGGAAGGCGGGCTCGATGCCGATGCGGGCATTGCCCTTGCCTATCTTCCGCAAATGCTCGACCGCCAGATTGGCGGCATCGAGCGTACCCCAGCAGGCGGCATGCAGTGTCGGCGTCCAGAACGGATGGTTCTGGTGCTCGCCGCCCTCCATGCGGTTGCCGATATAGGCGGCATGCTCCGGCCCACCTTTCTCATAGACGACGACAGGCAGATAGCGGCTATGGCCGATCGCATCCATGGCGGCGAAGAAGATGAACTTGTAACCGCCAAGCAGATATTGCGTGTTGTGCTTGGAGGTGGCGAGCAGCACGTCGATGCCGGCCTCCTCCATCAGCCCGTCCACCCTGGCCTGGTCGAACGGCACGCTGTCGACGGCATTCTTGCCTGGGGCAATGTTCATGTCTCTCTCCCTGAAATCCCTTGGCGGGCCGCTCGCAGGCACCGGCTTTTCCGGGCTCTGATCCTCGGCTATGCTTAAATCTGCATCATTTTGCCCGATCTGGTCCAGCCAGAATGGCGAACCAGCTCCAAAAGCTGCTCCACCTGCTGCACTTCACCCCAGTCTGGTCCTGCCAGAATCCGCGCGTCGAACCGTTTCTGTACAACTGGTCCAGCGGACGGAAATTTCAAAGCCACGTAAAGATGCGCCAATTCCGTCTTTGGCGAAACCCCGCACAAGGCCCATAATCAGCTTTGCGGGATGCTCACCAGCGTCCGAGGGGTACGGCGCACCCGGCCGGGTCGCGGAGAGGACGGAGTTCGATCATGCCAGAGTTCACCATTTCCAGACGGACGATGCTTGCGGGTTCGGCATTGCTGTTGGCCTCCACCGCGATGCCGACGATCGGCTCGGCGCAGACGCCGAGAAAGGGCGGACGACTGGTTGTCGCCGCTGATTCCGAGCCGCGCAACCTCAATCCGGCGATTGTCGCCTCGAACGGCGTCTTCTTCATCTCGAGCAAGATCGTGGAAGCCTTGGCCGAGGCCTCCTTCGGCGGCAAGGACGGGCTCGAGCCACGCCTGGCGCTCAGCTGGGAAGGTGCCGCCGACGGCCTGTCTGTGACGTTCAAACTGCGCGACGGCGTCAAATGGCATGACGGCAAACCCTTCACCTCAGCCGATGTCGCGTTCTCGGCGCTGCAGGTCTGGAAGCCGCTGCAGAATCTCGGCCGCACCGTGTTCAAGGACCTGGAGGCTGTCGACACGCCGGACGAGGCGACCGCCGTGTTCAAATTCGCCAAGCCGACACCGTTCCAGCTGATCCGCAACGCCTTGCCGGCGCTGAGCAGCGTGGTGCCCAAGCACATCTACGAGACCGGAAAAATCGAGGACAACCCGGCCAACAACGCCCCGGTCGGCACCGGACCGTTCAAATTCGCCGAATACAAGCCCGGCCAATATTACCGGCTGGAGAAGAACACCGACTATTGGGGCAAGGACGAGCCCTATCTCGACGAGATCATCTATCAGGTGCTGCCCGACCGCACCTCCGCCGCCAGCGCACTCGAGGCCGAAGAGATCCAGCTCGCCGCCTTCTCCGCCGTGCCTCTGGCCGATCTCGACCGCATCTCCAAAGTGTCCGGACTCAAGGTGATCACCAAGGGTTATGAAGGGCTGACCTATCAGCTCGTCGTCGAGATCAATCATCGCCGCAAGGAGCTGGCCGACCTGAAAGTACGCCAGGCGATCGCTCACGCTATCGACAAGGATTTCGTCGTCAAGACGGTGTTTCTCGGCTATGCCGCCACCGCCACTGGCCCGGTGCCGAAGAACGACCCGCAGTTCTACACCGCCGACGTGCCGACCTATGCCTTCGACGTCGCCAAGGCCAACGCCTTGCTTGACGAGGCCGGCTACAGCCGAGGCGATGACGGCAAGCGCTTTTCGCTGAGTTTGCTGCCAGCGCCCTACTTCAACGAGACCAAGCAGTTCGGCGACTATCTGCGCCAGGCGCTCGCCGCCATCGGCATCGACGCCCAGCTGGTCAACAACGACTCAGCCGCGCATATTAAGGCTGTTTACACCGACCACGCCTTCGACCTTGCGGTCGGGCCGCCGGTATTCCGCGGCGATCCGGCGATCTCGACCACCATCCTGGTGCAGAGCGGCATTCCCGACGGCGTGCCCTTCTCCAACCAGGGTGGCTACAAGAACGCCGAACTCGACGCCCTGATAGCCAAGGCATCGGAGACGCTCGACACCGCCGCCCGCACCGAACTCTACAAGGAGTTCCAGAGAAAAGTTGCCGCCGACCTGCCGCTGATCAACGTCGCCGAATGGAGTTTCATCAGCGTCGCTCGCAACACGGTCAAGAACATCGCCAACAACCCGCGCTGGGCGGTATCGAACTGGGCGGACACTTATTTGGCGAGTTGACCTCCAGACTTGCAGATCTACGGCCTGGGTGCTCAGATTCGACAATGAGAGTTCCTTCGCGCCCCCCTCTGTCCTGCCGGACATCTCCCCCACGAGGGGGGAGATTGGCAGCGTTGGCGCCTCGCCCAGTCCTGCAACGTAGGAGATTGGCCAAAGCCGCAATGACGGCCGATCTCCCCCCTCGTGGGGGAGATGTCCGGCAGGACAGAGGGGGGCGCCGTAGAACGCAATCTCAAGTGGCCGGCAGCGGTGCCCTTTCCCCATGAGCCGCGCCGTCATCCTCCTTCGCCGCCGTCTCGTCGGCAGCATCTTCGTGCTGCTGATTGTCGTCATCGGCACGTTCCTGTTGCTCGAAGCCGCTCCCGGCGACGCGGTCGATGCCTACATCGTCTCGACCGGCGGCGACGCCGGCATGATCGAGCTGTTGCGTCACCGCTGGGGGCTCGACCAGTCGGAGCTGACGCGGCTCGCCAACTATCTTTGGGCGCTGCTGCATCTCGATCTCGGCCAATCGGTCACTTTTTCGCGGCCGATCCGTGACGTCATCCTCGAGCGGCTGCCCAACACGCTGCTGTTGATGGGCAGCGCCACCGCGCTCTCCTTCGGTCTCGGCTCGGCGCTCGGCATCTATGCCGGCGCCAGACCCGGCAGCTTCCGCGATCGCTTCCTGTCTATCGGTTCGCTGGCGCTCTATGCCGTGCCGGGCTTCTGGCTCGGGCTTGTGCTGATCATTGTCTTCGCCGTCGACCTGCGCTGGTTTCCGATCGGCGGCATCGAGAGTATCGTCTCGGCCAGGACCGGCCTCGACCGCGCCGCCGATATCGCCCGCCATCTCGTCCTGCCGGTTTCGGCGCTCGGCTTCATTTATCTCGCGCTCTATCTCCGCATGATGCGCGCCGGTATGGCCGAGGTCTGGCGACAGGACTTTGTGCTGGCCGCCCGCGCCAGGGGACTTTCCCGCCGTCGCATCGTGCTCGCTCACGTCGCCCGTAACGCGCTGTTGCCGCTGGTCACCATGCTCGGCCTGCAGTCCGCGCAAATGCTGGGCGGCAGCGTCGTCATTGAAAGTGTCTTTTCCGTGCCAGGCCTTGGCCGGTTGGCGCAGGAAGCTGTGGCAGCACGCGATACGCCGATGCTGCTCGGCATCATTCTCGTCAGCGCCGTCCTGGTGGTCATCATCAACCTTCTCGTCGACATCGCCTACGCCTTCCTCGATCCGCGCGTCGGGGCCAGTGAGGCCGGCGCGTGAACCCGCTTCGCCGCTTTCTTCGCACGCCGGAAGCGATCGCCGGCGCAGTCATCCTGGCGGCGCTGTTTGCCGTGGCACTTGCCGCACCTTTGTTCTTTCCCGGCGATCCGCAAGCGATTGCCGGGCCGGCATTGCTGCCGCCGTTCCAGGATTGGTCGCTGCCACTCGGCACCGACCGCCTCGGCCGTGACGTCCTTGCCGAGCTTTTGCACGGCGCCCGCACCTCGCTGGCGGTCGGGCTGGCTGCGGCAGCCGCCGCCCTTGCCGTCGGTGCCGTGATCGGCACGGTGGCCGGCTTTGCCGGCGGCCTTGTCGACGAGATGCTGATGCGCATCACCGACGCTTTCCAGACCGTCCCAGCCTTCCTGCTGGCTTTGGCTTTCGTCAGCATCGTCGGGCCGTCGCTCGGCGTCGTCGTCGCGGCGATCGCGCTGGGCGCCTGGACCGGACCGGCACGCGTGGCGCGGGCCGAAGTGCTGTCGATCCGCGAGCGCGATTTTGTTGCCGGCGCCCGCGTCATCGGCATGCATCCGCTGGAGATCGCCTTTCGCGAGGTGCTCCCCAATGCGCTGCCGCCGGTAATGGCCTTGTCGTCGGTGATCGTCGCGGCGGCGATTCTCACCGAAGCGGCGCTGTCCTTTCTCGGCCTCGGCGATCCCAACCGGGTTACCTGGGGCGGCATGATCGCCGAAGGCCGCGGCCGGGGGGGGCCCCCCGCCGGGGGGGGGGGGAAAGAGGGGGCCCCCCCCGGGGGGGGCCCGGGGGGGGGGGTTTTATACCCCGGCGGGCGGGGGGGGGCGGCCCGGGGGGGGGGGGGCG
>NZ_JBVVQK010000060.1:14430-17095 GCF_055811175.1 Mesorhizobium sp. WSM4828
CGGCGTTTTTGGGCTTGGGGGGGGTTGTGGGGGGGGGGGGTTTTCACCCCCTAGGGGGGGGTGCCTTTTCGGGCCCGGGGGTACCCCACGGGGTTTCGGGGGGGGGCCTTTCGGGCCTTGGCCCGCGCCGTGCTGCGCACGGCGCCGTTCCTGTCGATCATTCCGGGCGCAGCACTCGTGCTGACCGTGCTCGGTGTGTATCTCACCGGCGAAGGCGTCGTCGAGACGACGGCGGTGAGGAGGAGCCTGTCGTGACGGCGCTTGCTTCGATCCGCAATCTGACGGTGACCTATCGCCGCGACGGCGCCGAGGTGGCGGCGCTGAAGAATGTCGGATTCGACATCACCGCCGGCGAGCGCTTTGCCATCATCGGTGAAAGCGGTTCGGGCAAGAGCACCTTGGCGCTGGCCATTGCCGGGCTGCTGCCGGCCACCGCCGGGATCGAAGGCCGCATCGATTGGCTCTTGCGCCAACCTGCCAGTCTTCGCGACCATGCTCCAATCGGCGGCCGTGACATCGGTTTCATCTTCCAGGATCCATCCGCCAGCCTCGACCCGGTGATGCCAATCGGCATGCAGATCGCTGAGGTCGCCTACACCCATCTCGGCCTTACTTGGTCGCAATCCTACGCCAGGGCAAAAACCCTGCTAGAACGCGTCCGTCTGCCCGACCCCAATGCCGCCCTGAGGGCCTACCCACATCAGCTCTCCGGCGGCCAGAAGCAGCGCGTGGCGATCGCCGCCGCGATTGCGGCCGGGCCGAAGCTGCTGATCGCCGACGAGGCGACCAGCGCGCTGGACACCATCGTGCAGGCCGAGATCGTCGGGCTGATCCGGCGACTAGTGTCCGAGGACGGCATGACGCTGCTGTTCGTCAGCCACGACATCGCGCTGGCCGCTGAGCTTGCAGAGCGTATTGCGGTGTTCCGGCACGGCGAACTCGTCGAGCTGGGTTCGACGGCGCAGGTGGTCGATGCGCCGGGTCACGCATACACAAGGGCGCTGCTCGACGCCAATCTCGGCCTCGACGCCGAGCCGCTGCTGCAGCGAACATGACAAGTCCTCTGCTGGCCGTCTCCGGACTGACCAAACGATACGGTCGCGGTGGCAAGATCATCGCCGCGGTCGACGACGTTTCCTTCCACATCGAACCCGGCGAGACGCTGGCGCTGGCCGGACCTTCCGGCAGCGGCAAGTCGACGATAGCTCGGCTCATACTGCGGCTCATCGAAGCCGACGCTGGCCAGGTCGAATTTGAGGGCAGCGATTTCCTGTCGCTGAACGGCGCTGCCTTGCGCGACCGGCGCGCTCGTCTGCAGATGGTGTTTCAGGATCCGCTCGCCGCCTTGAACCCGCGCGCCACGGTGGCGCGTGTGCTCGACGACCCCTTGCGCATTCATCACGTCGCCTCTCGTGCCGAGCGCCCGCGCCGTATTGCCGCTCTGCTGGAACGCGTCGGCCTCAGCCCCGGTCTCGCCGGCCGCGCCATTCACGAAATCTCCGGCGGTCAGCGCCAGCGCGTTGCAATCGCCCGCGCCATCGCCACGAAACCGTCGCTGGTCGTGCTCGACGAGGCTGTGTCGGCGCTCGACGTTTCGGTGCGCGCGCAGATCCTGCGGCTGCTGCTCGACCTTCAACGCGAGGAGCGCATCGCCTATCTGTTCATTTCGCACGATCTCGGCGTCATCCGTGCCATCGCCCACCGCATCGCCATTCTGGACGCCGGGCGGATTGCCGAGAGCGGCGATGCCCGCACCGTCATCGACGCGCCGCAATCCGCGGTCGGTAAGGCGCTGGTGGCGGCAGCGCCGAGACTGTCAAGGATCGAACAGGACGCATCATGACCGACGCCGAAGCCCGAGCCGAAAAACTGTCGCGCGAACTCGATTCCGCCTTCCGCAACCGCGCCGATCTCTATCGTCTGTTGCTCGACGAGCTAACCGCGGAAGTCGGCGCGGAAAAAGCCGAGGCAATCATGATCCGCACCATCGAACGGCGCGGCAGGGAGGTTGCGGCCGCGGCCTTCGCCGATTTCGGCCCCAACGACGCACCGGCGATCGGCGAGGCGTTCCTGGCCGTCAGCCCGGATGGTGGCCGCATGTATCCGGCCGACGTCGAACGCGGCCCGGACCGCATCGCCTTCAAGGTCAGGCGCTGTCCGCTGAAGGACGCCTGGGTCGAAGCCGGTGTCGGCGACGAAAAACTCGCCACGCTCTGCCGCATCGCCGGAGCCTTCGACCGCGGACTGTTCGAGGCGACCGGAGTGCACTTCGACAACGTCACCTGGACGCCGGGCCACGGTTCCGGTTGCTGCCACATCGCCTTGGCCAACCGGGATGCCGGCTAGAGCTGCAACTCGAGCCATGTCGGCGAAGAAGTAGAGTTCCGTTCCGTTGGGCAGCGCGGAGTCAAAAAAACCCGGCGCCATAAGGCAAGCGGGTGTTTTGATGTGTGCATCGCAAGGAATTGGTGCCGGGGCCGGCGGCGTCTTTGTAGGTTCATGGCTGTCGCCTCAAGCCACGGCAATCAAATCAATCCGAGATTTTGTCGGATTGCGGCATTCTTGTTCGTCTTCTGTAGGGAGAGTTCCGTAAGCGGGTAGCTGATGCCGTTCAGCGCTGGTTGTTCCAAGGCATAAGTGCCTCGATATCGCTGTTTGGCCAGCC
>NZ_JBVVQK010000061.1:0-15481 GCF_055811175.1 Mesorhizobium sp. WSM4828
GATGAGGCAACGCTCGAATCTCGAGGAACATCATTACGTGAGGCAATACGCCGTCTCATCCTGATCGCCGCGCCATAGGGCGCTGGCGCGGAGCCTTTGGCATAGCGCAGCGCGAGCGACCGTCGCGGATTGAAGGTGCTGGCGAGGAGGTGCGCCCGCATGGCTGGCGAGATGCCGAGGCGGCCTACGTCAAAGACCCAGACCTCGCCCGCGAGGCAGGCGCTGGCCGGGTCCAACCGCGCCATCCGCGCGCTCCAGCTCGATACCGAACTGCGCACCGATCCCGGCCGCCGGGCCGACCGCTTGGTGGAGCGCTGGCAAAAGCTCTACCAGACCAGCCGACGGCAGTATCAGGCGGGCGACATGTCCGCCTACAAGGCTACGCGATCGTGCAATGGGCGACATGGCCAAAAGCCTCGAACGCGATCCACAGCTTGAATCCCTACTCGCCAGCCGCAAGGCCGAGCTTGGCATCCAGTTCGAATCGATTGGAAGAGCAATAAATGCCTTGCATCACATGGACTTCTCATGTCTCAGGCCGTCGCAAGACTCAGAGAGAGTCAATGGAAAACCTCTGTTACCGGTTCCCGCCTGCCGCGCTGGCTTCACCGCTCCGTCGCATGTGCTAACGACGATGGGGATCAGCTATGAAGATGCCAAGGCTAAGCTGCGAGCGAACCTTTCCACATTGTCCAAAGCGGATCTCGAGTTGGGAATGGCCGAAATAGTCGCTGCCGTGAATACGAAGGCATAACGACCGCGCTCGAAGCCTGACAATTCTTCTAGGCCTTGCGCTTCGTTGACGTAATGATGGGAGACGCAGCGGCAAGTTCCGCCTCCTCGACTGCCTTTCGGCACCGATCCGCATAGCCGGACGCGAAACATTGCGCCTCTAATTGAAGTTTCTAAACGCGAGTACGTCTGAACTCGCATGCCCGGCAGGAGACTGAGCTCGCTGCCGGGCCGAGTACGCCTTGGGAGGTGGCGTAATTCAGCGACTCTCGTGGAGGTGGAACCACTCAGTCCGCGGGTTTTGCTGAATACCCAGCATGTACCGTGCCAGGTCAAAAAGCGCTTAAAAACGCCCGAGAGTCAGGTTCCGTACGTTGCGTACTCGACATTGTCGGCTATCGGACAATGCCGAACGTGCCACTCGGCATCGACCGACGCCTGAACCAAAGCACCTGCAAGCTGTTCGCTGCCATATCGACCGGACGAACTGATGGTCACGGCTATTAGCTCCGAACTGTTCGCCGGTTGACGCACGGACTGTCACTTTTAAAGAAGGAGATCTCTGTACCCTCCATTCATGAGGGCGCGGCCGCGAGAGACGGCGCGGCGAATGCGGTCGCGCAGATGATTGCGAGGATCCCTCCAGTCGGCATGGACACGCCGTTGACCAACCAGCGCTTCGGCGAGCTCGCGATGTGACGCTCCGGCAAGCGAACCGTCGAGCGCACGAAGAACGAAGGTCAAACGGGGACCGCGTCGTTCCGGCGGAAACAAGCGGGTGGGCAGGTGTTGACCCAGACTTAGAGCATTGAGGCACTCGAGCGCCCTCAGGCGGGGCTTCGAAACCATCGCTGGCCAGATCGCCTCGGTGCGGAGGCAAACAGGGCGCAAGATATCCGCGCCAGAGACGGCGAGCTGGAGCGTATGCTCCGTATGGCGAAGAAGAACATGCTGGCTTTTGTCGGGCGACAGCAGCACCGTCGCACGACATGGCAATTCCGAGAGGTCGAACGGCAATGTCGCCGAGGATGCGGACAGCTGTTCTGCAATGACCGGCAGCACATGGACGCACCAGATCGGAGACCAGAATACGAGCGAATTGCGCCCATAAAACTCGGCGAAACAGGACACCCCAGCGCGACAGGTCGCCGGCCGACGCGACCACCTCGAGAAAGGGGCGGTAGGACAAAGCATTAGCCTGCTGGCTTGCAGCGGTCACTTCACGCCGAAATGCTGGATTGCGGCGCAAGAACTCCCAGGCCCACTCGCGCGGCGTCAGACCTGAGGTGTAATCGTATGATCTTTCATCGCGCCAATCAGCCTCATCCGCGCCTGTCACGAGAACTGTACGCACGACTGTGCTCCCCTGCCCGCCCCCAGGGAGGTCGAAACATCATGCCGCTTGGCAAAGCGCCGTCGCCGAAGGCACCAGACCTCGATGGAGGCATTTCGTCGAAGCGTATACCATCGGCACTGACGAGGGCAGAAGACGCCCGCAAACAGCGACCAGACGATCGAACCCGCGCAGCGACAGCCAGGGCAGCCGGAGCACGCCAAGGGAGTCGGTTTGATAGCTGTGATCGGCTCCTGCGTTGCGTTCCAGACGTTCCTTGAAGGCGCAGTGGCGTGGCGGTGGATTGCACGCTCCTTGTGGGAAAGTTGTCGTAGCGCCGGCGCTATAAGCTCAGTCATTGGCAGGTCTCCTAAGGGGAAATTTCCGCCATTGGAGGCCAAGTTTCACGCCGTGGCAGCCTGTATAGTTGTACAGGTTAAGCCGGCTGTTCAGTCGAACGCAAAAACGAACCGGCGAGGCGCGCAATCGCTTCCTTTGGGTGGTGCCCACGGCGGCTGTTTGCGAGCGGCATGGAGATGGAACGCGGCCAGGCTCCGCCTGTCCTGCGGCAGCCGATTGCTCCAGGCAGACTTGCCACCGCACTGTCCATTGTTTGCGAGCAGCCAATGCGCGGCGTCAGCAAAACATCGCCGACCATTGGCCGTCTCGCATAGATAGTACGCCGAGCCGGAGCTCCCATGTCTCCAGACCCTATCGTAGCTTGCATATTGAACGAGGGGCTCGCCAGCAGCTGAATGCCCTAGCGGCCACTGCCATGTGTTCGCCCGAATGCAGCTTGCTCGCGTGATCGACAGACTTCAGGAATACGATCGAGGGGGCGAGCAGCGAACGTTGCTGGCAGGACCTTGATAACATCAGGCCGGCGAAGCAGTGCCCCATCCCTTCTCCTCGGATCTCCGCTTCTTTCCAGCTGGCGGCTAAACCACAGGCGCAGCTAGCTTGGTCGCTCACCGGGTCGATCGCCTTATGGTGTCTGCCATTGAATCCGTGGCGTGAAGCATTCCGGAGCGAAGATGTTGGGGGCAACCAAGTTCGCCGTGAGCTTCACTGCTCGAGTCCTGCGCGGTGTGACGGATGGCGCCGGACGTCGATCCGGTGATTACGAAGTGCACTCATTGTCGGATTCTCGACGATGTCGGACATGCGACGCATCGCTACGAGAGCGAATGCATTGTTCGGAAACGATTTTCCAGTTGGCACGTCGGATGCAGTCCTATGCGCAAAAGCACTGCGACGCCGCACCGACTGAGAAGAACCCACCTGATGATCACACTTTTCCCGCATGCGGGCGCCCCCGCCAGCACTCAGCGTACCCGAGCAGATGGAAGCCATTGCGCTTTCATTCGTCCGGTTGTCCGGACATGAGTGAATTCGATTTCCGGCCAACGCTGAATGCGCCTGACGATGACCCCCATCTTTGGCTTGAAGAAGTAGACGGTGAACGCGCAGTTGCGTGGACCGCCAGCCAGTCGGCGAAGGCCCTGAAGCATTTCGGTGGAACGCAGTTCGAGCGCGACGGTGCGGCGCTGACAGCAATTTTCGATCGTCCCGACCGGATTCCCCTGGTAACGCGCCGCGGTCAATACCTCTACAATTGCTGGCAAGATGCTGGCAATGCGCGAGGACTGTGGCGCCGAACCACCCTTGCCCTCTACATGAAGGCGGATCCCCAATGGGAGCTACTGCTCGATCTGGATGCGCTCGCGGCTAGCGACGGAGAGGACTGGATCTGGCGTGGTGCGTCGATCGAGCCGGAGAGACGGGAAAGAGCCGTTTTGCGCCTGTCACGCGGCGGCAGCGATGCGGTCGTGCATCGTGAATTCGACCTGAGCTCTCTCAGCTTTGTCGCCGACGGTTTCAATCTCCCCGAAGCCAAGGGCGACATTGATTGGCTTGACCCCAACACGCTTCTGCTTTCCAGTGCGCTTGGTCGGGGCATGGCCACCCGCTCCGGTTACGCCCGCACCGTGCGACTGTGGAAGCGTGGCGCGGATCCCCTCACCGCACCGGTAATCTTCGAAACCGGTTCCGAAACCCTGGGTGTGTCTGGCCATCTGGACCGTACCGCCGAGAGCGAGCGCCTGTGGTTCGTTGAGCAGCTGGCCTGGTTAGAGCAGATAGTCCGCATTGGTGATAGAAGCGGGCCGAAAATTGAGATCGACCTTCCCAAGGACGCCAGGTGGGATACCTTCGGCGATTGGCTGGCGGTAAAGCCCCGCAAAGCATGGACGGTTGGCGGGACGACTTATTGCGCCGACGCACTGATCGGCATCTCGCTTTCCTCTTTCCTGGGCGGCGAGCGTCGTTTTAGTACCCTGTTTGAACCGGCCGAGAGGCGCTCCCTGCAGTCATTCTTCTGGAATGACGGGAAGCTCATCATCGCCTACCTGGCGAACCTCGTTCCGAGATTCGAGGTGTTCACCCCGGGCTCGCAGGGATGGACGCGCCGAGCCCTGGACGCCGTGCCGTCGCAAGGGACTGTTCACCTCTGGTCATTGGATGCGGCAGATCACCAGACCAATGGAGAGGTTCAGGTCTGGGCTCAGGACCCGGTCACCCCGCCGCAGCTTTTCCTATTCGATCTCAACGCCGCGCCGCCTCTCAGCGCTTCAGTAATCCTGAAGCGCAGTCCGGAGAATTTCGACGCATCCGGGCTAGTGGTCACACGCCACGAGGCAGTCTCGATCGATGGTGAGATGATCCCTTATACGCAGGTCGGACCGGCGGAGGGGAACGGAGATGCCCCGGTTCACCTTTCCGGCTACGGCGGGTTCGGCATATCGCTCCTGCCCTCCTACAACTCCCCACTCGGCAAGCTGTGGCTCGAGCGCGGAGGCACGTGTGTGGAGGCGAACATCCGCGGGGGCGGCGAGTTCGGCACCCGCTGGCACGATGCCGGGCGGAGGGAGGGCAAGCGTCTCGCCCATGACGATTTCGCCGCCGTTGCCGCCGACCTCGTGCGAAGGGGCATCACGCTGCCGAGGCGGATTGCCGCCGAGGGCGGCTCAAATGGCGGCCTGCTGATCGCCAACATGCTTACCCGCTATCCTGAGCATTTCGGCGCGCTGTTCTGCACAGTCCCGCTTATTGATATGCGCCGCTACACCAAGCTCCTGGCGGGCGCGAGCTGGATCGACGAATTTGGCGATCCCGACAAGGCTGACGATTGGGCTTTCCTGAAGGAGATCTCCGCCTATCACACTGCCACGCCGGGACAGCCCTATCCGCCTATCCTGATCGCCACCATGAGACGCGACGACCGCGTCCACCCGGGCCATGCGCGCAAGATGGCGGCAAAGCTGCAGGCTCTTGGCTATCCCGCTTACTTTTACGAGCCCGTCGCAGGCGGGCACGGCTACGGCAAGGACAATCGGGAGCGAGCCGCATTCATCAGCCTTGGCATCAATTTCCTTCGCAGCGCGATCGGCTGGCACGCCGATATCGTTCATTGACGCCCGAGAGCCCGACAAAACCAAACTACAAGCGAGTGAGTACAGGTCCATGGCTGCAATTAATGCGGGCACTGCTTGCGCAAAATGCGCCAGCGCTCTGTCGATCTCAACCAATAGAGCCGGACACTCAGTTCAGTCTACTTTTCTGAAGAGCAAGGAGAAATACCATGGCAACAAAGCGAATGAACCTGGCGCGGGGAGTAGCAGCAGCCGTCGTCCTGATGCTGCTGGCACAGCAGTCTGTAGCGGCGGACGATCCACCAATCCCTTGGTGCGTCGCTCCGCCTCCGCCTCCCCCTCCCCCTCCCCCTTACCCGTGCCACGTCTACAACACCAAGCTAAGCGCCACGCTCTTGGCAGATCCGCCTGCGCTCATCGGGGAAATATTCGGGCTACGTTAACGCGGTGCCCGGCTCGGTCTTTCGTACTCCAACAGCGTGACGCCGGAACTCGATATTTCGTATTTCTTCACGGACAACGTCGCAGCCGAGCTTATCCTCGGCACCACCTATGCCAACATCACAGGCCAAGGCTCCATCGGCGGGCTGGGGAATATCGGCAAGGTTTGGCTGCTGCCGCCCACGCTTACATTGCAGTACCATTTTACCGATTTCGGCGCCTTCAAGCCCTATGCGGCGCCGGCGTGAACTATACGATTTTCTATCATCAGGAAGCCGGCAGCGCCGATGATCTCAAGGTCAAGAATACGTTCGGCACCGCGCTGCAGGTCGGGTTTGACTACAAGCTCGACCAGCATTGGGGCGTCAACTTCGACGTGAAGAAGCTTTTCCTGAGCCAGACTTCGAAGTCACAGTGGCCGGCAACAAGCAGACGAGGAAGGCGGCGCTAGATCCCTGGCTGATAGGCGCGGGCGTCACCTACCGTTTCTGACAACGGAAGGCGAACGCGGCTTAGTCACAGCCGAGTCGATTGAAGGGCGCCTCGTGCGCCCTTTTTCCGTCGGCCCGACGGTCCACTCTTGTCAACCCGACATACACCCAAGTCAGTGTCTTGGGATTGTCCGAGCTGTCGATATGCGACGTTAATGTCGGTCGTCCGACACAGCCGGTCCGATCGATGGCCTTGAACTAAAAGGATTTTCCTTTGGCGCGCATTTTGCATCCTTCATCCGGACAGGGATCAACGGACTGACGCCAGCCATGTAGAGAATGTCGATCGCCAACGCTACGTGCCGGGCGGCGTTCCGGCCGTTTCCGGTGCAGGAACAGCAAGGGAGTGTGATTGCAAGCGTCATCGGGCTTTGAAGATTCCATCATGTGGACATGGAACTACCCTGCTGGCTCGGATGCCAACTCTTCAGGCTGGTTCACCCGGCCAGTTCCTGGATATCGGCGTAGGGCGACGGGTCATGTTGACTGCCATCAAGGCCGCACCCGCGTGCTGGTCCTTCGAGCAACGCTCAACGCTGCTGCACACCGGGCGATGAAAAGCCAGATCCAACAATGTGTCTTCCGAAAACCGAAAGAGGTGAACAGATATGGTCAAGATCGGCGCTTTGGTGCTTGCGTTATTAATTCAAGGGGCATCGGGATCGGCAACCGCTCGGGCGCTGGCCAACGGTTCGAACGGTGCACATCCACCGCTAGAGCTGGCGGATTTCGAGCGGGCACTTACGATCAACGATCGCTATAGCGGACTCAGTGCCAATGTCCCCGAAATGCCTTTTTGGCTGACTGGGGGTGAAGCCTTCGTCTACCGCCGGACTAGCCACGGCAAGCGCCAGTTCATGCTGGTCGATGTCGCCACGGGCGTGAAGCGGCCGCCCTTCGATCAGGCCCGTCTGGCGGCGGCACTAAACGGGGCGAGCCATAAGCGGTATCAGGCCGACGATCTTCCCTTCGAGCGTTTCGAACTGACCGAGGATGGTCGCAGGCTCGACTTCCTGATTGAGCACGTCCGGTGGAGCTGCGACGTTGCAAGCTATGCCTGCACCAACACAAAATTGGATGCGGACGCCCCGTCCTTTCAACTCCGCCACGACTACACGCCACCGGCTGAGAATAACCCCGACCAGAGGAGCGCCTCGCCCGACGGCAAATGGGTCGTCTATATAAAGAACTACAATGTTTTCCTGCGCAGCAAGGACGGATTGCAGGATGCTGCGCTGAGCCGGGATGGATCCGAGGGCAATTACTACGTTTTTTCGACACTGAGCTGGTCGCCGGACTCGCGCCACCTCGCGGCCTCCCGCGTTCGTCCCGGCTACAAGCGGAAGGTCCCCTACCTCGATTCATCGACGGACCGGTTGCAGCGCGAATATTCGACAATGGTCTATCCCAAGCCGGGCGATGTCCTTCCGCTGCCCCAGCCGGTCCTGTTCGACATTGCCGGCCGCCGCCAGATCGTGATCGACAACGCCCTGTTCTCAAACCCCTTCGAACTTTCCGCTCTCCAATGGTGGGCGGACGGTCGCGGCCTTTCTTTCGAATATAACCAGCGCGGGCATCAGCTTTATCGGCTGGTCGAGGTAGACGCCGCGACGGGCCGCGCACGCGCGCTGATCGAAGAGACCAGCACGACGTTCGTTGATTACCAGCCGCTGGTGATGAACCAGCACGGTACCGGGAAATTCTTTCGTTACGACGTCGATGACGGGAAGGAGATCATCTGGGCATCCGAGCGCGACGGGCACGAGCACCTGTATCTGTTCGACGGCCGGACCGGCGCGCTCAAGAACCAGATTACCAGCGGTGAGTGGGTCGTGCGGGGGGTCAACCATGTCGATCCGGTCAAGCGCCAGATCTGGTTCGAGGCGAGCGGGAGGAACCCGGGGGAGGACCCTTATTTCGTCCATGCGTACCGCATCGGCTTCGACGGTGAGGGGCTGACTGAGCTCACGCCCGAGCCGGCCAACCACCATGTCGAGTTCTCTCCCGATGGCCGCTATTATGTCGATCTCTGGTCACGCATCGATCTGCCGCCCCGCATGATGCTCTACCGCGCCAGCGACGATGTCAAACTCATGCAGGTGGAGACCGCCGACATATCCGAGCTCGTCGCCGCAGGCTGGCAGCCGCCACTCAGCTTCCACGCCAAGGGGCGCGACGGCAAGACTGATATCTGGGGCGTGTTCCACCGGCCCGCCAATTTCGATCCGAAGAAGAAGTACCCGGTGGTGGAGAAAATCTATGCCGCGCCCCAGGGCTCTCGCGTCCCAAAATCCTTCTCAAGGCGGACAGAGCCGCTCACGCAGCTGGGCTTCGTCGTTGTGCAGATCGATGGCATGGGTACCAACAACCGCTCGCGCGCCTTTCATGACGTTGCGTGGAAAAATCTGAAGGACGCAGGCTTTCCCGATCGCATTCTATGGCACAAGGCGGCTGCCGCGAGGTATCCGTGGTACGATATCTCCAATGTCGGCATTTTCGGCGGGTCCGCAGGCGGCCACAACGCGGTGGGCGCGCTGCTCTTCCATCCCGAATTCTATAAGGTCGCGGTCGCCAACAGCGGCTGCTACGATAACCGGCTATATAGGATCTGGTGGAGCGAACAGTGGATGGGGTGGCCAGTCGGCATTGAATATTCCCAATCCTCCGCCATCGACAATGCTTACAGGCTGCGGGGCAAGCTGATGATCGTCGTCGGCGAAATGGACCGCAATGTCGACCCGTCCTCCTCGCTGCAGCTTGCCGACCGACTCATCAAGGCGGGAAAAGATTTCGACATGTTCTATGTGCCTGGTGCCGATCACGGCGCGCCAGGCATCTTTACTGAGCGCAAACTCCTGGACTTCTTCGTTCGCAACATTCTCGGTCAGACCCCACCCGACTGGAACGCTAAAGGAACCGAGCTGCAAAAGAGCAAATCGTCACGATGATGGCTTCGGCAGCTTCTGCCTATAGCAATCCTCGGGTCCGTTTTGTTGGCTATGATCGAGGCGGCGAGCGAGCGGAGAACGCTCGGACGAGGGCCTGCGCCATTCGTGCGCAACGGGCCTTTGCAAGACGGAAACAGGAACGATTCCGACGCTCGACGGCCGCAAAGCGGGAATCGAGGATATGGCGCCCCGCGTCTGCCTGCCTCTTCTCTGACGGTACGTTCCTGCATGCTTCGTTTTGCCTCCGCTCGCCAATCGCGGCTTTTCCGCGGAAGCGGGACGGAAGCGGGGGTGGGCGGCGAGTTGCGACCGGAAGGGCCGCCGTCCAGGCGGACCGCATCCGAAGGACCGAAACGAAGAGAAGGACCCGAGCGAGAGCGAAGGTTGCGGGACCCCGCGGCGGGCCTAGAAGGGGTGCCGCCTGCCCTGCTCCGCCGGGAAAGGCCCAGACAAGAGCTGCGCGGGTCTAAGGACCCGCGCCAGGGCGGGAGCCGAATGGGTGAGAGGCCTGAGCTTGCCAGAAAAGCAGGGCTGGTCCGCCGGCAGCCGGTGCGCGCAGCGAGACGCGCCCGCGCCAGCTATGACCGCAGGCTCAACAGAATCTCGCAGGGGTCAGCGTCAAGTGCCACAGTTACGTCGAGAAACTCGATGATATCGAGACGCCGCTCCCCACCCTCGTACTTGGCCACGAAGGATTGCGGCCGGCCAAGCTTCTCGGCCACCTGCGCCTGGGTCATGCCTTTGGCCTTGCGCAGCGATATCAGCTGGTCCAGAAACCGCTGGTGGCGGGGAGATCGAAGAGATTTTGGCATGTAGGCGAACCGGTCAGGTAAAGACCGGCTCAGCCACTAATCCCGGTTCCGGATTATCCCATTTTGGGATATGCTGTCTTGAATCCAGCTATCAACATGCGAGGTTCGCGGCAGAGATGAATCGATCGACGGGAACAGATGGGATTGAAAGCTCGACACTGCTCGATGAGGTCCCCTGGTCAGACAGCATCACGAGCTACGACAGGCAGCATTCCACCATTTACCTGCGCATCCTCGACGCCTGCGCCGACAATGCCAGCGTAGAGGAAATGGCCGAACTCATTCTCGGCATCGACCCGGCTCTTGAACCGGTGCGCGCCCGCAAAGCTGTTCGCAGCCATATCGACCGGGCGAACTGGATGGTAACGATCGGCTACAAGGAACTGTTCGGCGGCTGACGCACGGCTGGAACTGTCACGTTTTCCGGCAAGGAACTCACGATAGTCCTCATTCCTGAACGCATAGCCGAGAGACGCGCCGGATGCGCTCGCGGAGGTGATCGCCAGGATTCGTCCCTCGGCGTGGACGCGCCCTCCTCGATCAGGATCTCGCGATGTGAAGGTCCGGCGAGCGATCCCTCGAGACCCCCAAGAACTACATTCACTCGGGGCCGCGGTTTCGGCGGAAACAAGCGGGCAGGCAATTCGCCGTAAGCCAAAGGGGCATTGAGGCACTCGAGCGCCCACAGGCGACCCTTCAAAGCCGCCGCGCACCGTGAAGCTAACCCGTCAGTGAACCGAAAAAAAGGAACGGGCCAGACGCCCAATTGCCTGTTTGGTGGTCGTCACCCCAAGCTTCCGGCGAGCGTTGCCCAGATGAAAGGCGGCCGTTCGCTGCCTGATGCCCAGGATGCAGCCGATCTCCCAATCAGACTTGCCTTGTCCTGCCCACTGCAGGCACTCGTATTCGCGCGGCGTCAGCAAGACACCATCGATCATTCGATCGGCGGACAGTTTGCTGCGAACGAACATATGAAAACAGGTCGCGATATACGGGAGACCTTGTTTGTGGCGTTCTGCGGCGCGAAAAAATACAGCGTCGGGCTTGTCAGCGGCAAAGGTTATCGCAGCAAAATTCCCTCGGCGGTCGACAACCGGGATCGTCATGCCGCAGCAGATGCCATACTGCGCCGCTTCTTCGAAAACCTGAGCCCCTGCAGCCTCCTCGCCGCTCAGATCGGATCCCCATCGAAACGGACATCCGCCACTGCGTGCGCGCACGATGACCGGGTCAATACTCTGATATCGGTTCTCAAGATAATGTGCTGTCCACGGCGCCGGATAATTCGAGATCAGCGTGGGTTTGCCATCAGACCGCGGCGGTAACGAGAGATAGGCAAAAGTGCGCAGATCGAGTCCAGAGGCCACATCGGCCAGGGCGCAGCGGAGATCAGCCTCATCGACGCTTTCTGAAAGCCGTTCCAAAAATCTCTCGAAGACAGCCTGCACGTATCTGGCCTACCTTAAATTCACCCCGATCCAAGGCAGCGAAGCGCTGCGACGGCGCCCGCCGGGCAAACGGCCGATAGACAAGTGGCCTAACTCGCCTGGAATGCAGCACGTCATAAAGCAAACCACGCCGCGAGTCGGCACCAGCTCGCGCTGACCTTGTGCCCGCTCGAACAAAGACGCATCGAGGTATTGCAAGCAGCACAATGCCGGCGGATGACTTCCTTCCGTAACATGATAGAATGAATATCCACCTTGCGGGCGAGCAGGCGCGCTGCCGGGGCGTGCCGCACACAGACTGCACATTGTTTCGCAATCGACTGATGTCGTTGCCCGTGCCGGTAGCTGCCCAAATTTCTCAAACTAAGCATCGCGCCCGATGTGAATGTGATCCCGATAATCTGACCGCGGTGACGCTGCCGCAGACCCTTGTCCGTGAGATTCATTTCGCCCTCATTCTGCTGTCCCGTTTGAGACAGTCAGAATTTGATCAATGCTTCGCGATTCCCTTCCTCTCTTAGAACCGCGACTCGTAGATTAAGATGGTCGCGTCTTTCTCCTCCAATAAATCAAATAGAAATAACTTGGTCCGCCACTGGCAGCGCCATATATAGAAGAATAATGACTGTTTATCAGCTCGCTTGCCGGATAAGACTTGCATTTGCAAACTATAGTAATTTTGGAATGAGCGTTTGCGCCAAAATACGTTGGCTGCTGAAACATGGGCTGCAGAAACCGGTGCGCTCTGAAACGTCACTAGTCTCTTCGTTTGCACGCTGTGACCCTACATGGTCTTCTTCCTGACGCGAGACTAGGGTCCGTCCTGAGATTACTTCCTCGCGGACGTCGCCGAACGCTCCAGTCATGTTGGCATCAAATCACTTCCAATTCCCTGCCCACCTCGTCGACCGCACGGTCAACATCCGTGCTCGAAAATGCGGCCGACGTTGCGAGCGGATGCGCGCCAGGCGCTTCGGCACCACGGGGGAGGAGAAACCCATCACATACATCCCGCGCTGGAGCATTTCCCGGCCATCTGCTGCGCGTCGCCCAATATTAACGGGATGATCGGATGGTCCGCGCCAGCCACCGTGAAGCCCGCCTGCGACATCTTCGAGCGGAAGCGGTCGGCATTGGCGTAGAGCTTTTCGCGCGGGACTACGCCATGTTCTCCCTCATGTTCAACACCGGAGCGCGCGCCCGGGAGTTCGTCGACCTGCGGGTCCGAGACGTTCGCCTGGAGCCGCCTCACCAGGTGCGATTCATCGGCAAGGGCAATGAGGTACGCCTGTGCCCGATCTGGCCGCGCGGCGCAGCTTTGAAGGACTTGATCCAGAAGCAGACCAACCGCTAAATCCCGGACAGTTTTCGGGAGCGGATTTAACGGTCGGTTCTCGGCTGCGCCGTTCTGGCAGTTTGGCCTCTCACGATGACGTTGAGAGGGGCATGCCGAGACGGAAGCAACCGATACGAACGAGCGTGAGGGATATCCAAGCAATCTTGCGCCTGACCCACGAGGAGGGTCTTTCGGCGTGTGAGGTGTCGGAACGGCTGAAGATCAGTAAGACGACAGTATCGACCTATTTGCTGCGGGCGCGGTAGGCCGGGCTGGCATGCTGGCCGCTGCCGCCCGGCCACGACGATGCGACGCTTGAGCGGCTGCTGTTTGGCCGTGCGGGTCGTCCGGCGTAAGACCTGAGCGAACCTGACTTTGCGCTGATCGCCAGGGAGCTGAAGCGCAAGGGGCCCATCCCGACGGCTACGGCTATACCTGGTTCTGCGACCACTCGCCGCTTTCGAGCGTCGGACGAGCGCAACATTCCGCAATCGGCATGCGGCGGGCGCGGTGACGCCAAGACTATGCCGAGCAGACGGTGCCGATCATCGATCTGCTACAGGCGGAGCGACGTTCAGCAGTTCGCGCACGAGCGCGAGACTGGCCTTGCGGGCGGAGCCGGCGAGCAGTCCATAGTGACGGATGCGGTGGAACCCACGCGGCAGCACATGGAGCAGAAAGAAAGATCCCATGGCGAGAGGGGGATAGCGACCCACGCTGTTGCAAAGTGGGGTTGCTGGTCAAATTAACCTTGTGGAGGGAATCATGCTTGTTGCAACTGATCGACCCCGAGGGGCCTGCGTGACGTCGCTATCGCCAGGCGGGGGTGAGCGTATGTCGAAGCATGCGGTGCGAGGTGGTGATACTGCGGGACTGCTGGCGCGCTTTGCACAGCTTCGGGAAAAGACTCAATTGCGCACTGGCGAGACGTTTCCGATTGTCGTCATCCAAGAGGCCGGTTTGGACGGTTTTTGGATCCACCGTGTCCTGGAGCATGAGGGGATCGGGAGCCATGTTGTTGACCCTGCCTCCATTGCCACCTCGCGACGGCGACGGCGGGCGAAGACTGATAAGATCGACGGCGAAACGCTGTGCGCGCACTGCTTGCTTATAAACGCGGCGAGCCACCCGTATGCGCGATGGCGAAGCCACCGACGCCCGAAGCAGAGGATCGGCGCCGGATCTGCCGGGAGCGCAAGGTCCTGGTCAGTGAGCGGACGAGCCACGCCAATCGCATCAAGGGACTGCTATTTGCGCAAGGGATAACCGGCTATGATCCGCTGCGACGTGACCGGCGCGAGCGGCTTGACGATCTCCGGACGGGTGATGGCCGTGTGCTGGGCAGGCAATTCAAGGCGCAGCTCATTCGCGAGCTCGACCGCCTCGAGCTGCTGTTCGAGCAGATCAAATCAGTCGAAGCCGAGCCTGACGCGTTGCTGGCCGCCGATGTCGCTGACACGCCTGTGGCGTTGCTGCCCGACCTCAAAGGCATTGGCCCCGAGAGTGCCGCCATCTTTTATTCGGAACGGCTATTCCGAAAGTTCGACAACCGAAGGCAGGTGGCAGCCTATGCCGGGCTCGCGCCGACGCCTTGGCGGAGCGGATCAATCGACCGCAAGCAAGGCGTCTCAAAGGCTGGCAATCCCCGGCTCCGGACAACAATGATCGAGCTTGCCTGGCTGTGGCTGCGCTACCAGCCCGAGTCAGCGCTCTCTCGTTGGTTCCGCGAACGAACAGCTTGTAACGCTGGGCGCGTGCGCAAAACAACGATCGTCGCGCTCGCACGAAAGTTGCTCGTCGCTCTCTGGAAATGTGCGACCGCAGGGGTGGTCATCGAGGGCGTCGTCATGAAAACCGCCTAAGGCGATCAACCCTGCATACCTGTCCGGAAGGCCAATCAGCCCCCGCGGATCCAGGGAGACAACCGAATCCGCCGCTGGTCTGAACCACCGACAGGAAGAATGGTCTCGTCCTCCTGAGCCTTTGGCCCGCCGAAAGGGGGATATTGGTGCAGCCGTCCCCGACGGCGACCGCATGTGAGTTGGATCAGGCCTCGGAAATACGCCGGCGCCGCGTCAACGCAGTTGGGCTCAAACCCTGGAAGCTCCGCCAACAGAAAAGGAGGAATTATGCGCCTTTGAGCCTTTGATATCACTTGACCTGAAACTCGGATGAACTCGTCGGCGGCAAGCGTCATGGCGCGCTGGCGCTCGACACCATCGCGGCGAATTCGAATAATTTGTGACGGTCGCCTTTGCTTTGAAATCTGCAACGACCTCATCTGGCACATCGATGCCGTGCGGGCCGTCCACTCCAACATCATGCGGCGTCCAAAGTGCTGTCCGCGAAAAGAAGCGAATGACCCGCGGGCGACATGATCCGGGAAACGAGCAGGAGAAGCTTGACCTCACCACCCCAATCTGAGAAGCCTGTTAGCCTCCCTTGGAAAGCCGCCACAGCGCATCACACTGCCGATTTCGCAACACGTCAATGATTTACCAGCAGGTCG
>NZ_JBVVQK010000062.1:0-15109 GCF_055811175.1 Mesorhizobium sp. WSM4828
ACCGCCGGGCCTTGCTCGCGCAAAGATGCGATTCAGCTAACAAAATCAAACGCTTGTCGTTTGCGGACGGAAACTAGTCTAGCACCGGCTGCCACGATCGATCCCGATGCAGGCCGTCATCCGGAGCCGCGACCCGCTTCAAATCAGACTCACAGGTTCCTGCAGACCCCTTGCGTCAGTCCTGAAGAGGAACAGGTTGCCGGCCTCGGTCTGGGAGCGTCTCTGTTCCTCACCAAGCAGCCGCTTGGCGGTTGTCACCGCAAGGTAGTCGAGATCGGGCCCGCAGAATGCGCACGACGTCACCTGCGTTGCTGGCAATGCCAGTTCATGCAGACGACGCCCGTCCGGATCGTAGACAGCGATCCGCCCGCCGCCGAACTTGGCATTCCAGATGTTGCCGTCGCTGTCGGCAACGGCGCCGTCGGGGATCGATTCCAGTCCCGTATCGTCGACAAACATCTCCCGCCCTGCCAGCTCTCCGGTCTGCGGATCGAGATGATAACGCCAGATCACCTTCAGATGACTGTCGGTAAAAATCACCACGTGTCCGGGAAGGAAGACCAGCGCGTTGGGAACGTGAACTCCTGACAGCGTCCGGCTGATCTCGCCGGCTGGCGAGACGCGGTAAAGGCTGCCCTCCGGCCGGCGGCCGAGCGTTGACATGGACCCGATCCAGAAATTGCCCGCAGGATCGGCCTTACCTTCGTTCAGCCGGTTTGTCGGCATGCCCCCTTCAGGATGGAGAAGATATTGGTACTGCCCGGTGGCAGGACTGAAGCGGAAAAGGCCGGTCTGCGCCGCGACCAGGATTTCATCAGCGCCGAGCAGCGCCAGACCGCCGCCCAGCGCCGGCAGCGGCCAGGTGCGCATCGCACGAGACAGCCAGTCAAGCTCGAAAAGCGTGCAGCGCATGATATCCACCCAGTAGAGACGGTTCTGGCGGTGGTCCCACAACGGACACTCGCCAAGCTCCATCTGTACCGGCAGCACTTCGATCGGATGGGACATCGGTTCCCTCGCGTCAGACCAGTGTCTTCTGCTTCGCGCGACCTGTCTCGTAGCGCCTGCGCGCCTCGCGAACCCGTTCAAGGCCGGAAACTTCAGCGACACCGACCTCCCACCACAGGCCGGCCCCGATCGAACCGCCCCGTTTCTCGGCCTTCACCACGATCACGGCGGGACCGTCGACGTTCCTGGCCTGGGCGAGCGCTTCGGCAAGGCCGTCTGGATCGGAAGCGGAAAACACCGCGCAGCCCATCGATCGCGCGTTTGCCGCGTAGTCAACATCGAGATAGTCGCCGTCTGGCTGGCGCCCCTCGGCCGAGCGGCGGCGGAATTCGTTGCCGAAGTTGTCTGCGCCGGTGCTGGCCTGCTGAAGCGCCCTAATGCACTGGAATCCCCAATTCTCGATGACCACTGTGACCAGGCGGGCCCCCTCCTGTACCGCTGTCACCAGTTCGGTCGGCCCCATGAGATAGGTGCCGTCTCCGATGACAACGAACACGGTGCCCCTGTTTTCCCGTGCGATTGCAACACCCAACCCGGCCGGTATCTCATGACCCATGCACGAGAATCCGAATTCGATGAAGCATTCGCTACCGGCCGAATTATCCCAGGCCTTCATGATCTCGCCTGGTGGCGTGCCGGCGGCGGCAATAACCACATCACCCTTCACGGCCGCCTGGTTGACCAAGGCGATGATCGTTCCCTGCTTGAGAGGCGCTCCCTGCTCGTGCGAGATGGATGCGCGATAGTCTTCCAGCCATGTATCGACTGCGCCACGAACCTCGTTTCGAAAGCTGTGGGTGGTTGCAAAGCCCCTGCCCGCCAGCGCCTCGCCAAGCGCTACAAGGGCGAGTTTGGCATCAGCGACAACGGGCTCTGCACCGAGCTTGTAGGCATCCTGTGCGTTGACGTTGAGTGAGAGGTAGCGGGTCTCGCTGTTGAAATGCGAACGGGATGCCGTGGTAAAATCCGTGAGGCGCGTGCCTATTGCAATCACCAGATCGGCCTTTTCACCAACCCGCGCGGCCGCCCCTGTTCCCGTCGTGCCGCCACCGCCTAGAAGCAGCGATGTACCCTGTGAAACGCCCTTGCCGGCGAAGGTTTCCATGACAGGGATGCCGAAGCGGTTGCAGAAGGCTACAAGCTCGGCTTCGGCTGCGGCATACCGGACTCCTCCGCCGGCAATGATCAGAGGCCGGCTGGAGTGCGCGATCAGAGCCGCGGCACGTGCAATCTCGTCTGCATTCGGACTTGCCCGGCGAACACGCCATACGCGCCTGTCGAAGAAACCTGCCGGACAGGAAAACGCCTCGCCCTGGACATCCTGCGGAAGTGAAATGGTGACGGCGCCCGTGTTTGCCGGGTCGACAAGGATGCGCATGGCCTCCGGCAACGCCGTCAGCAGCTGTTCAGGGCGCGAGATCCGGTCGAAGAACCGGGACAGTGGCCTGAATGCATCGTTGACCGACAGATCAGCTTCAAGCGGATGTTCGAGAAGCTGAAGGACCGTCCCGGGCCTGCGGTGCGCGAAGATGTCAGAAGGCAGCAGCAGCACCGGAATCCGGTTGATCGTGGCCGTCGCCGCTCCCGTGAGCATGTTGGTTGAGCCCGGACCGATCGAGGCGGAGCAGGCAAGAGTGGCCCGCCTGTTTTTTGCCTTGGCATAGCCCATGGCGGCGTGAACCATCGATTGCTCGTTCTTCGCCTGGTAGAAGGGTAGATCGTCGCCATACTCCTCAAGCGCCTCACCCATGCCGGCGACGTTGCCATGTCCGAAGATCCCAAACATGCCGCCAATCAGGCGTTCCTGCAGTCCGTCATAGTCTGAATATTGCGACTTGAGGAAACGGACGACCGCCTGCGCAGCGGTGAGTGAGACTGTCTGAGCCATTTTTCTGTGTTCCTGAATCTTGACTAGCTATGCATTTTGGGTTCTGAGTGGGGCTGTACTGTCGTTCTGAGGAGCCAGATGATCGCTTCTAAGGCAAAAAACAATGCAAGAGAAGATGAAAATTGAAATGCTATGCAAACTGATCCCGTGAAACGCTTCGACGGCAAGGTCGTGATGGTCACCGGTGCATCGACGGGCATCGGGCTGGAGACAATACGCAGGATCCAGCGTGAAGGCGGCCAGGTGGCCGCCGCGCACAGGCGTGACCCATCATCGGTGGATGTGGACGGGGCTTTTTCGGTCTACCTCGACGTCACATCATCCGATGCGTGGGAGCAGGCCATCCACACAGTAGTCGAGCGGTTCGGCCATCTGGACGTTCTGGTGAACAACGCAGGGGCACGCGCAAGCGGAGGCGTCGAGGAGACGAGTCTCGAACTCTGGCATGAGATGATCGATACCAATCTGACGAGCGTTTTCCTTGGTTGCCGCGCAGCGGTTCCCCGGTTGAGAGCCGCAGGTGGTGGCGCCATCGTCAATGTCGGTTCGATCACCGGCATCCGCGGTACCGAGAACATGATCGCGTACAGCGCATCGAAGAGCGGGATAACCACGCTGACGGCGTCGCTGGCACTTGACCTGGCGCGTGACAGGATCCGCGTGAACGCCGTCTGTCCGGCGGCCATCGGCACGCGCATGGTGACGTCCTGGCTGGGAGCGGCGCAAGATCCAGATGCGGCGACCCAGGCGGTTGTGTCGAAACATCCTATCGGCCGGGTCGGCAGGCCCGAGGAAGTGGCCTCGGTCGTCGCCTTCCTCGCAAGCGACGACGCAAGCTTCATGACCGGCCTCGCCATTCCCGTCGATGGCGGGCGCTCCATCCGATGAACTTCACAGCAGCTCCAGGAGACCACCACGTGAAAAGCTTGAGATTCGGCATTGTAGGATCCGGCTATATGGCCAAGACCCACAGCCTGGCCCTGCGGAACATCGAAGGCTTCCTCTGGCCGAACATGCCGCGGATCGAGATGGTTCGCCTGGCCGACATCGATGCGCGTCTTGCGGAGGACAATGCACGCCGGTGGGGATGGGCAGAAGCAACGACAGACTGGAAGCAGATTACCCGCGCCGACGATATAGACGTCGTGGTCATCATTACGCCCAATGACAGCCATGAGGAGATCGCGAGCGACGCCTTTGCCAATGGAAAACATGTCTTCTGCGAAAAGCCGCTGGCCAGCTCGGCTGCCTCTGCAAAACGGATGGCAGAGGCTGCCAGTCGGTCTGGCAAGGTCAACATGGTGAATTTCGTCTACCGCTGCTGGCCGGCGGTGCAATTTGCCAGGAAGCTGGTGGAGAGCGGCGAACTCGGTGAATTGCGTCACTTCGAAGGACACTTCTTCCAGGACTATGCCAACGCCCCGGACCTGCCCTACGCTTGGCGGTTCGACAGCGCCCGGGCAGGCGCCGGCGCTGGCGGCGATCTCGGATCCCACATTTCCGATATTGCGGTGGCGCTGGTGGGTCCCATTGCCCGCGTTGCTGCATCCTCGCGAACGTATTTTCCGCTGCGGGCTGAAGGCGCGGCCATGCGGAATGTCACTGTCGACGACATGATGACCACACTGGTGGAATTCAAATCGGGGGCAACGGGGTCGATCCATTCATGCTGGGCCGCTACCGGGCACAAGAGCGACCTCGCCTTCACGCTGATCGGCTCCAAGGGAGCGCTGTCGTTCAGTTGGGAGCGCAACAATGAAATCCATCTCTATACCGAGGCGGAGCAAAAGGACCGAAGCGGCTTCCGTCGCATCATGATCGGCGGCATCCATCCCGAAGCGGAGCCATTCTGGTATGCGCAAGGGCAAGGTCTGGGCTATGGCGAAGCATTCGTGATCACAGCCCGACGTCTTATTGAGGCAATCCAGAAGAACGACACTTCAGCGTCGCCGAGTTTTGCCGAAGCGGCTCATATCAACGCGGTCATAGAAGCGACCGTGAAAGCGGCTGCAACGCGGCAGTGGCAGGAGGTGGAGGCATGACGGCCCTCGCCTCTCCTGGATGGTTCGGCGCGGCGCTTGCCAGGCAAAGTTGGTGGGTTCAGGGCAAAGTTGATGGGTCAGGATAGCCTTATAGCACGGCCCGACCTGATGGACTCTTCAGCTGCCCCGGCAATCTCGAGCGCTTTCAGACCATCTGCGGCGCCAGGCGACATGGCGCCTCCTTCCTCCAGGCGGTTTACGAAATAGTCGAGCTCCCGCCGATAGGCATCCGCGTAGCGTTCGAGAAAGAAGGGCTGCGGCTTGTCGGATGCCCCGCCGGCGGCATTCCAGGCAGTGACCGGGGTAGACAAAATATTGCCGAGCTGGAGCATACCGCCCGCTCCATGAATCTCGGCGCGCTGATCATAGCCATAGGCAGATCGCCAGGAATTGTTGATCGAAACGAGCGTCCCCGAAGGCATCGTCAGGGTAACCATGACGGTGTCGACATGTCCGGCCGCGGCGATCCGCGGATCCGTGCGCGCCGCACCGACGGCATAGACACTATCCGGTTCCTCGCCGGTCAGCCATCGCGCCATGTCAATGTCATGAATGGTGGTTTCGCGAAGGATGCCGCCTGAAGCCACGATGTAGTCGATCGGCGGCGGACCAGGATCGCGGCTGGTGAGCAGCACCAGTTCCGGAGCTCCTGCCTTGCCCTCGCGCATTCGCGAGGCCAGCGACGCGAAGCCCGGGTCGAAGCGTCGGTTGAACGCCAGCAGGAACGGCGTGCCGGCCGCCTCGACCGCGGCAACCAGCGAACGAACGGTTTCGAGATCACGCGCCAGTGGCTTCTCGCAGAAGACGGCCTTGCCGCGAGCTAACGCCTGGTCAATCAGTTCGGGGTGCGTAGAGGCGGCGCTGGCAATGACGATAGCGTCGACGGCAGGATCGTCGAACACGTCGGTTGCCGAGCGCACGCGCGACTGAAATGTTTCCGCGAGGGCGCGGGCGCCTTCGCTATTCGGATCAACGATTGCGGCGAGCACCGCACGAGGATGCGTGGCAATGTTGGCGGCGTGAATCGAGCCCATCCGTCCCGCGCCGAAAAGTGCCAGTTGCAGCCGCTTACGTCCTGGCATGTGTTCCCCTTCTTTCCGACGCTTTACTTGATGATGCCAATCTTCTCGCGATCGATCGTTATGGCGACTGCAATGACTATGACCACGCCGAAAACGATGTTCTGGTAGGCGGGATTAAGCCCGACGATGACAGTGCCGATGCGCACCAGTCCGGCGATGAGTCCACCAACCAGGGCGCAGCCAATACCCCCTATGCCTCCCGAAATGGCAGTGCCACCAACCACCACCCCGACGACCGCCGGAAGGAGGTAGTTGTTCGCCATTGCAGGCGAGCTGTATCCGGTCTGCCCGAGCAGGAGCAGGCCGGCGACAGATGCACAGATCGCTGAAATAGCGAAAGCCAGCACCTTTACGCGCAGGGTTTTGACGCCCGACAGGAGGGCCGCTCGTTCTGAAGCACCGACTGCAAAGATCTCGCGGCCGAGACGGGTAAACCGGAACAGCGCGCTGAGGATGGCGGCCGAAATGAGTACAACAATCACCCCGCTCGGCAATCCGGCCGTGCGGCTGCCGAAGAACGAGATGATGGCCGATGGTTGCGACAATGGGGCAGCCGTAGCGTTCGAGATGAAGTGGGTGATCCCGTAGAGCATCCCCAGCGATCCGAAGCTTACGACAAACGACGGAATCTGGGCCCGGTGGTGAACATAACCCTGTAGCGCGCCGACGAGGCCGGCAAGCCCGAGCACCGCGACAAAAGCGAATTCCCCCAGGGTCGGATTGAGTATGACGAAGGAGACCGCTGCAAACGAAGCCATGGTGGCGACAGACAGGTCGATACCGCCGAGCAGGATGACGACAGCACTGCCCATGACCAGCATGAGCAGCGGCGCGGCGTCTGTTGTAAGTCCGGCAAGTGCCCGCAGCGACAGGAGTTTGGGCTGGACCCACGCGATGGTGGAGAACAGTCCGGCAAGCGCGATCGCCGGAACAGCGATTGATCTGAGCTTGCGGGCAATTTCAATTCGCCTGATGGATGCGTTCTGTTCGCCAATCTGGCCAGCGCGAATTTCTGGGCTGTCTCCACTCATACCATTGCCTCGACAATTTGTTCGGGTCTTGGCTTGTGCAGGCAAAGGTCTTCAAATTTGGCCGACACTTCGCCATCACGCATGACGATCACGGTGTCCGCCATACCCAGCGTCTCCTCGAGAGTTTCCGAGACGAAGACAATCGCCAACCCCTGGCGGGCGAGTTCCCTCATGACCCCGAAGAGATCGGCCTTGGCGCCAGGATCAAGGCCACGCGTCGGGTGGTCGAGGATGAGCACCTGGAGACGATCCGACATCAGCCATTTGGCGAGAGAAACCTTCTGCTGGTTGCCCCCGCTCAACCGCTCGACATATTCGACGGGTGAAGGCGTCTTGACCTTGAGCCTGTTGATCCAGGAAAGCGCTTGCGCCGTTTCCTTTTTCCGGTTGATCAGGCCGATCCGTCCCATCTGGGGGCCAAAGGTGAGAACGATGTTCTCCAGGACGGTGCGTCCGACTATGACACCCTCGAGTTTCCGCTCGGCAGGGACATACCCAATTCCGGCGCGAATCGCTGCATCGGGCATTGCGGATAGACCCAGTTCTTGACCAGCGACCTTGACGCTGCCAACCACGCCGTCCTCGGCGCCGAAGATGGCACGACAGAAGGTTTCGGCACCCGAGCCTGCCACACCGGTGACGGCCACGATCTCGCCTGACCTGACCGAGAGGGATACGTCGCGAAACCTGCCTGGCGCCGTCAGGCCGCTGACCACCAGCCTCGGCTCGACCGCCTCGACTGGCCCGCGACCGCATTCCTGGTAGTAGTCGTCGGAGCGTCGGGAGCCGACCATCAGATGGTAAAGTTCCTCGTGGCTCGTGGTGTCCTGCGTTCTTTCCGCAACGTTTTCGCCATTGACCATGACGTGAACGCGGTCGGAGATTTCCAGGACCTCTTCCATCCGGTGCGAGACAAAAACGACCGACGCGCGCGTCCGCAGCCGCCTGATCTGGCGAAACAGATCGTCGACCTCCGATGGACTGAGCAGCGACGTTGGTTCGTCAAACAGGATGACAAGCGGCTGATCTATTAGTTCCTCGATAGCAAGCACCTTGGCGAACTCGACCATCTGCCGGTCGGGAAAGCTCAGCGTGTCGACCTTGATGTCAGGAGGAATATCTGACTCAAGCTTTGCGAGCTGTCTGGCGGCCTCCCGGTTGAGACCTCTCCAGTTGTAGATGCCGAAGCGGCGGTGCGATGAGGGCTTGTCGAAAAAGATATTCTCGGCAACCGTGAGATTGGGGATAAGCGACTGCTCCTGATGGACCAGCCCGATCCCCATGCTTGCAGCAGCCAGTGGCGACCGGACCACCGTATCAACGCCGCGCAGGCGGATCTTCCCGGTGGTCGGCTGCTCCATGCCTGAAAGGATCTTCAGAAGGGTCGACTTGCCGGACCCATTCTGGCCAATGAGACCAAGAACCTCGTTCTCGCGCAGCTCTACGCTCACATCGTGCAAGGCACGCACGCCCGGATAGGTCTTGCCAATGTTTGTTGCAGCGAGAACCGGGGTCATTTGACGATCCTCAGCCGGCCACGAAGGCTCCAGTTGCCGACCACCAGGGCCGCGACGATGGTGAGGCCCTCAGCCACATGGCGCAGATAGGGGTCGACCCCAAGCTGGATCATGCCGTTGCGCAGAACCTCGAGAATTAACACCCCGATGATTGAGTGGAGTACGCCGCCCGTGCCGCCACTGAGAAGCGTTCCACCAATCACGGCGGCACTGACTGCCGGGAACAGGAAGCCTTCACCGGCTGCGGGATTGCCGACTGCGAGCTGCGCGGAGATCATGACGCCGCCAACGCCTGACATGAGCCCCATAAGCACGAAGGCCAGGATCTTGTGAAAGCGGACGTGCTGTCCCGACTGCCTCGTGGCCTTCTCGTCGCGGCCGATGGCGTAGGACATTCGCCCGAACTGGGTATAGGTCTGGAGAAACCAGCCAAATACTGCAACCGCGAGCGCCAGAAAAACCAGGGCGGAAACGCCAAGGCTCTTGTCCAGTGCCAGACGCGTCAGCCGTTCATCAAGAATTTGCGGCTGCCTACCCGGAAAGAGCAAGGTGGCGATACCCAGCCCGACAAACCAGGTTGCGAGTGTGACGATCAGGGACGGCAGCCGCAGAAATGTGTAGACGAGACCATTGACCAAGCCAAACGCTGAGCCAAGACAGGCGCCCGCCACAATGGCCCACCAGCCCAGATCGAAACCTGTCACAGAGTTGGCGATGAGCAACGAGACCAGCATGCTCGATGCTGCCATTACGCCTTCGATCGACAGGTCGATGGAACCCTGGATCAGGATGAAGGAGAGGCCCACGACGAGGACAACCGGGATCGCGCTCGATTCAAGAACGACCTTCAGGTTGCTGGCTGATAGAAACTGCGCACTTGCCAGCGAGAAGACCAGGACGAGAACTGCAAGTGTGGCGACCGGGCCAAGTTCCTTGAGCGGAAATCGAAGCCTCGATGCGACCTTTGGCTGGCCCGCCAGCCTCCCCGCATCTTTGTGCGGGGAGGCTTCGATGGCCGCGTTTTGCGTGAGTGTCATGACCGACCAGTTCCAGCTTACTTGTTGGCACCGGCGGGGATCTGGCCGACCGAGGCCGCCCAGAAATTGGCCTTCACCTTGTCGTAGCTGTAGTCGGCTGCAACGTGCTTGCCGTTGAGGATCGATTCGACATTGTCTTTGTTGACCAGGGTTTGGGACAGGTAGAAATCGCGTTGCTCTTCTTTCAGTTTGGCAAGGTCGATGTCGCCGGTGATCGCGCCAACGGCCAGTGCTGTGGCCGTTGCGCCTTGGACATAGCCATCTATGTACATCGTCGAGAGCATCTCACCCGACTTGATAAGCTGCATGACATCGCTTGATCCGTCGGAACCGGTGACGAGAACCTTGCCGGCAAGGCCCTGTTCCCGTAGCGCCGCTACTGCGCCGAGAGCCATGCCGTCATTGGCAGAGAAGATACCCTTGAGGTCGCTCCCGTATTTGGTAAGCCAGGCTCGCGTGATGCTTTGGCCCTGGGTCTGATCCCAGTTTCCGACCTGGACATCGAGGAGTTTCAGCCCCGGGCATTCGGCCACCGCCTTTTCGAGCCCGGCGAGCCGCTGCTTGGCCGGCGGATTGTCCGGTATGCCCTGAAGGGCAGCGATGTTGCCCTTCCCGTTGAGCGCCTTGCACAGTTCCATGCCGTTCCGATAGCCGGAATCGACGCCGTCGAACGAGATGTTGGCGACCCAGGCGTCCGGCGCCGTATCCCACGGATGGATCTCGTCGGGGCGATTCCAGAGATTGACGATCTTGGCGCCGGCGTCTCGCGCCCGCTCTACAATCGCTTTTGTGAAGGCGTTGGACGCGGGGTCGACGGCGATCGCGCACCCCTCGCAGCCGGTCGCGAACACGGCCCCGAACTGCTCCAGCAGTTTCTGCCCGTTGAAGTCGCTGACGATAACATTAACGTCCTTGCCCCTCGATCCGGCGACTGCCTTTGCTCCCTCTATAAATGCTGCCCAGTACTCGCTGGACGCGCTCCCGACGCCGACATAGACGTTCCCAAGGTCTCCGGCGAACGAGGTAGATCCCGACAGCGACAGCACGCCTAAGCCGAGTGCAAGCTTTCTCATAAGATTCTTTAGCATGGCTTCCTCCCTGGTCATGAAAACCACCCGCCACGGACGGGCTGCCACCACCAAACGCCAATTTGCATAGCAATGCAACAAGAATCTTGCATTGCTATGCTTAGCAGCTGTGGTTTTCCTACCAGCGCATTGTAAATAAACGATATTTGGTCACAGACGTCTTCCCTGCTGGATTTAATCGCTGAATATCTGAGGCTTTTGGGTGCGCCTTTTCGGAATAAAGTACCCCATTGCGCTCCTGCATGGCTGAATGCATAGAGCCAATCGCCAGCGCTCTGGCCTGATGCCTTAATCGCCGAGTCGAGGCGCGGACCACCAGGGGCCAACCCACCTCAACGCAACGCATTGTTTTCATTGCGCTTATCCGTCTTAGCGATACCCACAAGGTAAAGTATGATCCGAACTCGCTCGGGAGCGAGCGCATCCAAGGAACTCCGTCGGCAAGCGAAAGGATTGCATTGCTATGCAAACCATGATTTATGGGCCCGCTCCGCTGAGATCGGGTCGACACAGGATGCATAGCCCAAGGGATATCCAGTATGCTCGTGAAACTTGCCAATGCCCCCGTGTCCTGGGGAGTCGACTACGCCGATGATCCAAAAAACCCGGCATGGCGGCGCGTGATGGATGAGATCTGCGCGGCCGGCTACGGTTACACCGAACTTGGTCCATACGGCTACTATCCGACAGATCCTGCGGTTCTGCGGCCTGAGTTTGATCGCCGCGGCCTTACGGTGATGGCGGGATTCGTGTTTCAGGATCTGCATAGCCCGGAGAAGGCTGAATCAGTACTCGACGTTGCAGAGCGCACGGTGCGACTGCTTGCGGCGGCCGGCGGAAAGTACCTTGTCACTATCGACCACATCTCGCCAGAACGGATGAATACGGCCGGGCGACGTGACCTCGCTCAGCCAATCGGTGCGCAGCGCCTCGACCATCTTGTCGGGCTGATCGATAGCATCGCCGACCTCGCGCTCGCACACGGGGTCATGCCTGTCATTCACCAGCATGCCGGCTGCTACATCGAATTCGAGGACGAAATCGAGACCGTCCTGGACAGGCTGGACCCGAGCAGGGTCGGTATCTGCATAGATACCGGCCACATGGCATATGCGGGCATCGATCCTGTCGCCTTTTACCGCCGGCATGCGCGTCGCGTACGCTACTTCCACTTCAAGGACATCGATCCGGTTGTCCACAAACGCGTACTTGCAGATCACATTCCGTTTCTCACCGCGATCGAGCAGAAGATTTTCTGCCCGCTGGGCAAGGGCGTTGTCGACTGGGCCGGACTGGCAACCGCATTGCGTGAAACCGGTTATGACGGGGCCGCGACAGTGGAACAGGATATTGATCCGACTATTTCGCTCAATCCCGCGGACGATGCGCGGGCCAGTCTCGCCTATCTTCGCTCCGTCGGCTTCTGAAACGAGGTGCTGCAATGATCCGTGTCCTGAAGGAAGGCCGTTCATCGGTTCAGAAAGTCAATGACCATGCCTCCGTCAAGGCGGCGGTAGAATCCGTGCTGGCGGCCATCGAGCAACGCGGCGACGACGCCGTACGCCACTACTCAGAAACGTTCGACAAATGGGCACCCGAGAGTTTCCGCTTGTCGCAGGCTGAGATCGACGAATGCATCGCCGCCGTGGCACCACGCGACCTCGATGACATCCGTTTCGCACAGGCTCAGATCCGGCGCTTCGCGCAGATCCAGAAAGATGCGCTTCGTGACGTCGAGGTCGAGACCCTTCCTGGTGTAGTACTGGGACACAAGAACATTCCGATGAGTTCGGTCGGCTGCTATGTGCCCGGCGGCAAGTACCCGCTGGTGGCTTCTGCCCATATGAGTGTCATCACAGCGAAGGTCGCGGGCGTGAAGCGCGTCGTGGCAATGACCCCGCCCTTCCATGGCAAACCCGCACCTGCAGTGATCGCTGCAATGGCCCTTGCCGGAGCCGACGAAATTTACGTGATCGGTGGCATTCAGGCGATCGGCGCGATGGCGATCGGCACAGACACGATTAGTCCGGTCGACTTCCTGGTCGGGCCGGGCAATGCGTATGTGGCCGAAGCAAAGCGTCAACTGTTCGGACGCGTGGGCATCGATTTGCTCGCCGGGCCAACAGAGACATTGGTAATTGCCGATGAGACGGTTGATGCGGAGCTCTGTGCCACGGACCTTCTTGGTCAGGCCGAGCACGGCTCCAATTCGCCGGCGATCCTGCTCACCAGTTCCGAACGTCTGGCACAAGACACTGTCACCGAGGTCGAGCGGCTCCTCGAAGTCCTCCCAACCGCGACGATCGCCCGCCAGGCCTGGGCCGACTACGGTCAGGTCATCGTCTGCGACACCGAAGTGGAGATGGTGGCGGAAGCCGACCGGATTGCGTCCGAACACGTCCAGGTGATGACCCGCGATCCCGAGTACTTCCTCGCCAACATGACGAACTATGGGGCGCTCTTCCTCGGACCGCGGACCAATGTTGCCTATGGCGACAAGGTCATCGGCACCAACCACACTTTGCCGACTCTCGGCAACGCCCGTTTCACCGGCGGCTTGTGGGTCGGCAAATTCATGAAGACATGCACCTACCAGCGCGTCCTGACCGATGAAGCCTCGGCCATGATCGGCGAATACTGCTCGCGACTGTGTGTGCTTGAAGGTTTCTTCGGCCATGCCGAGCAGGCCAACATCCGCGTGCGGCGCTACGGCGGCAGAAACGTGCCTTACGCGCAAGCCGCCGAATGATGGTTGACGCCGCCCCCATACGCTTGCCGGCAACACCGTCATTCCGTCTCGACGGACGGCGGGCGCTGGTGACTGGCGCCGGGCGGGGCATTGGGGCAGCACTGGCTTCCGCTCTTGCGGAGGCAGGTGCCGAAGTCGTTCTTGCGGCCCGCAGCACCAAGGAGATCGAGGACGTTGCGACAGCTATCAGGGCGCGCGGCGACCGGGCCGCTCCACTGACCCTTGACGTGACCGACGTCGCCGGGGTGCGCGAAATCCTGGCGGCCCAGCCTGCCTTCCACATTCTTGTCAGCAATGCCGGCACCAACCGGCCCAAACCGATCGCCGAGGTGACGGAGGACGACTACCACGCGGTACTCGATCTCAATCTGAAGGCCTCGTTCTTCGTCAGTCAGACCGTTACGATGCGTATGGCCGGCGACGGGATCCGCGGATCGGTCATTTTCATATCGTCACAGATGGGTCATGTCGGCGCGCCTGACCGGACACTTTATTGTGCCTCAAAACATGGGGTCGAGGGTCTGACGAAGGCGATGGCCATGGAACTCGGTCCGAGGGGCATCCGTGTCAACACCATCGCACCCACGTTCATTGAAACCCCCATGACGCGACCGTTTCTGCACGACCCCAGGTTTGCGCAAGCCGTGCTTGCCAAGATCAGACTCGGCCGCTTGGCACGTGTCGAGGATCTGATGGGCGCTGTGGTGTATCTCGCCTCCGATGCCTCGGCGATGGTGACTGGAACATCCCTGATGGTTGACGGCGGATGGACCGCAGGCTGAATTCGTATTTCGCTGCCTCGTCGGTCCCGGCGAGCCGGAGTGGATTCAAACGCCCTAACTGCCGAATGCCATTGATGTAACAAGTGGTGGGGGTGATCGGGCTCAAACCGACACTCCTTTCGGAACTGGATTTTGAATCCAGCGCGTCTGCCAATTCCACCACACCCGCGTGCGACCACTAGGTCCATTCGCGGTGTTTGCGAGACTCCGCGACTCCTAGATGGCGCCTGAGCCCGCGTATGTGCCACAACGTATTCCATGAAGTCTAGAGCGATTTCCCAGCGAAATTCGTGTGTTTCACTCGCTCAGGAGCAGAACGATCGAATTTGCGCTTTGGCACCGAATCCTGGTTCGATCCTCGTTCGAGAGCGCCTTGCCAGTGTGAGAGCGTGAAGCGGATAGCGCCTACGGGTTCTACACGATGGGAGTTGGGTCTCTCCATTCAGGCGGGTAGACCCAACCGATCCCGTTCAAATGAGGTTGGTCGCAACGCTGATGTTGCCGTGCGTCGCCTTGGAATATGGGCAAATGCTGTGCGCTGCAGCGAGCAGCTCGCGCGCAACCGCAGGGTCGACGCCCGGTACGCTGACATTGAGGCGAGCCCGCAGGAAGTAGGAGCCGGCATCTGAGTTCAGATCGATCTCGGCATCGACTGCGGTACCCGCCGGAAGCTTGATGTTTCTCTGGGAGGAGGCGACCTCGAGCGCTCCCATGTAGCAGGCCGACCAAGCAGCACCGAACAGGTTTTCGGCAGCCGGGTGCGGCTGCTTTAGCTTGATGTCCAACTGGCCGTCGCTGCTGCGTGCTCCGGCGTCGCTGCAGCGCGGGCTTGGCGAGCGCAACGCTTCGCTTCCCGAAACCGAGCAGATTCACGTGCGGATCGGC
>NZ_JBVVQK010000063.1:0-14366 GCF_055811175.1 Mesorhizobium sp. WSM4828
TGATTGAGATCTGCAACGACCTCATTCTGGCACATCACGATGCCGTCGGGGGCCGTCCACCCCAACACGGACCCAAATGTCCGCTGCGCTCCGGTTCTCGAAACCACCACCATATGACTCGCCGGAGCGACTTTCGAAACGGTCCCAGAGGCTCTCTGGACATGACGAGCCATCGTTTCTGGTTTGTTCACATTTCGCTGGCATCGCTCCCCTAGCCAAGGGTAAACTTGGCGGATGGGGGAAGCGATTCGCATCATCGGCATCGATCCGGGGCTGAGGCGCACTGGTTGGGGCATCGTCGAAAGCCTCGGAAATTCGCTGCGTTTCGTCGCTTCCGGCACCGTGCGGTCCGACGACAAGGCGGCGCTGGCAGTACGTCTTTGCCAATTGTATGACGGGCTCGCCGAGGTTCTGCATGCCGCGATGCCGCACGAGGCGGCGGTCGAGCAGACCTTCGTCAACAAGGATGCCGCGGCGACGCTCAAACTCGGCCAGGCACGCGGTATCGCCATGCTGGTGCCGGCGCGTGCCGGCCTCGTCGTTGCCGAATATGCGCCAAACGCCGTCAAAAAGGCGGTGATCGGCGTCGGCCATGGCGACAAGAAGCAGATCCACATGATGGTCAAGGTGCTGATGCCGAAGGCGACCTTCGACACCGACGATGCCGCCGACGCGCTGGCCATTGCCATCTGCCATGCGCATCACCGGCAGAGCATCGCCTACAGGATGGCGGCGCTGGCCGGATAAGTTGTTCTTGACTTGTTCTTCGGCTGATAATAAGTAATACCGACGAGGTATTACCATGCGTGTTACCACCAAAGGCCAGGTGACCATCCCGAAGGAGATACGAGATCATCTGGGTATCGGCCCAGGTTCGGAGGTGGAGTTCGTTCCCACCGAGGACGGCGCTCGGGTGATTGCGGTCAACGAAAACATGTCGGAGGCGGAAGCCTCGCGCAAATTCATCCAGATGCTCGATCGTATGGCCGGTACGCTGGATCTCGGGGGCATGACGACGGACGAATATATGGAATGGCTGAGGGGGCCGCGTGAAGATCTCGACATTGATTGACACAAATGTCCTGATCGACGTTTGGGGTCCTGCCGGACGGGGGACGAAATGGTCGACGTCAGCGATCACCGCATGCCGGCGCGACGGCGCGCTTGTCATCAACACAATCGTCTGGTCCGAACTCGCGCCGCTGATTGCGACCGAACAGGCCCTTCGCCAAGCAGCCGGCATGCTCAAGATCGAGCGTGAATTCCTTCCGTGGGAAGCAGCCTTCCTCGCCGGTGTCACGCATTCCCGCTATCGCCGCGCCGGCGGCATTCGCGAACGAACGCTGCCGGATTTCTTTATTGGAGCCCATGCAGTTGTCGCCGGGCATCGCCTGCTGACGCGCGATGCCGCGCGCTATCGCAGCTATTTCCCGGACCTCGATATCATCTCTCCGGAAACCCACCCGGCATGATCGGCAAGCGCAAATGATCGGCAAGCTAAAAGGCACGCTGGACGAAGTCGACGAGGATTTCTGCATCGTCGACGTGCATGGCGTCGGCTATGTCGCCTATTGTTCGGCGCGCACGCTTGCGGCATTGCCGCAGCCGGGCGAGGCGGTGGTGCTGTTCATCGAGACCTATGTGCGCGAGGACATGCTGCGGCTCTATGGCTTCCAGTCGGTGCTGGAACGCGAATGGTTCCGGCTGTTGATGAACAATGTGCAGGGCGTCGGCGCCAAGGTGGCGCTGGCCATCCTGTCGACGCTGGCCCCAGCCGACCTCGCCAATGCGATTGCGCTGCGCGACATCGCCATGGTCAGCCGCGCGCCTGGCGTCGGCAAGAAAGTCGCCGAGCGCATCGTCACCGAATTGAAGAACAAGGCGCCGGCCTATGCGGGCACTGCCTCCGGCACCATCGGCCTGAAGCAGGAGCTCGGCGAAGGCGTTGCCCCGGCGCCGATCACCGACGCCGTCTCGGCGCTCGTCAATCTCGGCTATTCGCGCGACACGGCCGCCAATGCGGTGGCGGCGGCGCTGAAGACGGCAGGCGAGGAGGCGGACGCGTCGAAGCTGATCCGCTTCGGGCTGAAGGAGCTGGCACGGTGAGACGTTGCCCGACAAATAAATTCCGACTAGGAACAAGAGCATGGTCGGATATGCGGGCTTGACCTCCAGGGGGCAGCTTACGATTCCAAAGAAAGTCCGGAACGAGTTGTCGCTCAAGTCAGGCGATACTGTTGCCTGGACGGTCGTGGATGGTCTCCTGATAGGAACGCCGCGCAATCTCGAATTTGCCGACCTCGCTGGACTTCTAGGTGATCCACCTGACGGGCCTGTTACGCTGGAACAGATCGACGCGGTGGTAAGAGATGCAGTAGGCCGCCATGTTGTTGGCGAAGAGCAAGACGGCGAACGCGAGGGTGCCGGGTGACCTTGATCCGTGTCGATACGAACTTTTTCCTTCGAGCGGTATGCGAATGAGCCTTTCGCCACGCCTCATTGCTCCCGACAGACGCGGCGAGGACGCCGAGCAGACCTTGCGGCCGCAGACGCTTGGCGACTTCGTCGGCCAGGCGGCGGTGCGGGCCAATCTCAAAGTCTTCATCGAGGCCGCCAAGGGCCGCAGCGAAGCACTCGACCATGTCCTGTTCGTCGGCCCGCCCGGCCTCGGCAAGACGACGCTGGCGCAAATCATGGCGCGCGAGCTCGGTGTCAATTTCCGCTCGACCTCGGGTCCGGTCATCGCCAAGGCCGGTGATCTGGCGGCGCTGCTCACCAACCTCGAAGACCGCGACGTGCTGTTCATCGACGAGATCCACCGGCTCAACCCGGCGGTCGAGGAAATCCTCTATCCGGCGATGGAGGATTTCCAGCTCGACCTGATCATCGGCGAGGGGCCAGCGGCGCGCTCGGTCAAGATCGACCTTGCCCGCTTCACGCTCGTCGCCGCCACCACCCGGCTCGGCCTGTTGACCAACCCGCTGCGCGACCGCTTCGGCATTCCGGTCAGGCTCAATTTCTATTCCGTCGAGGAACTCGAGCAGATCGTGCGGCGCGGCGCCCGCATCCTTGCCATGCCGCTAGGCGACGACGGTGCTTTGGAGATCGCCCGGCGGGCGCGCGGAACGCCGCGTATCGCCGGCCGGCTGTTGCGCCGGGTGCGCGACTTCGCCAGCGTTGCCGGCGACGGCCATGTCGACCGCAAGATCGCCGATGAGGCGCTGACGCGGCTGGAGGTCGACGGGCTCGGCCTCGACGCGCTCGACCGCCGTTATCTCCAGATGATCGCCCGGAATTTCGGCGGCGGGCCGGTCGGCATCGAGACCATCGCTGCCGGGCTTTCCGAGCCACGCGATGCCATCGAGGACATCATCGAGCCCTTTCTGATCCAGCAAGGCTTCATTATGCGCACCCCGCGCGGCCGCGTGCTGGCGGCCAATGCCTGGCGGCATCTCGGCCTCGACGCGCCGAAGGACCTAGCGCAGCAGCAGATCAGCCTGTTCCAGGAAGAACCGTAAGTTCCGCTGCTTATGGCTTCGGTGCTGGCAGTCCCGGCCCAGCCCTCCAGGTCTTGATCATCGCCGGTCTATGCGCAAAACAGGTGTTGCTTGAAACAGGGCCCGTCGGGACCAAAAGGACAGCGCAATGGACGATCATGGTGAATCGGCATTGTCCGCCGGGCTTTCTGGCGCGCTGACGGAATTCGGCCATCGATTGATGGCGCGGGTCTATTATGCCGACACCGATTTCTCCGGCGTCGTCTACCACGCGCGCTATCTCGAATTCTTCGAGCGCGGCCGTTCCGACTATCTGCGGCTGGCCGGCGTCCACCACACCGAGCTTGCCGATGGCAAGCATGGCGGGAAAATAGTCTGGGTGGTGCGGCGCATGGAGATCGACTTCCGCGGTTCGGCCCGCATGGACGACATCCTGACCATCGATACGCGCACCGAAGACATTTCCGGCGCCCGCATCGTCATGGCGCAGCAGTTGAAACGCGGCAGCGAAGTGCTGGTCGAGGCGCGGGTCGAAGCGGCGATCGTCGGCGAGAACGGACGGCCACGGCGCTTTCCCAAGGACTGGATCGCAGCCTTCATGCCCAGAACGCGCAAATAAAGGTTCAGAGGCAACGATCCCGGAGCTCCCGTCCGGGCCAGGATCACCGGGCGGCTCGTCGGGGCGCGGCAATGCGCCGCGCTGTACGTCCTAACCCATCCTTAACCATAACGGTCCATGAAGGGATTGGTTAAGATTGGAAGAATCCAAGCGCCTTCCTTTCACCAATATTTGCCCTGAAAAGGCCGCCAACGGTGCATTTGGGGTTATTCCGCAAGCTTAACGCGAACGGACCACAAGGGATGCCCATGGGCCAGCCGCCAGCCACGCCCGGAAAATCTTTAAGGACGTAACATGGAAAACATCGCTCTCGCCGACCCGGGCGCGCATTTATCGATTTGGGCCTTGTTCATGCAGGCCGGTTGGGTGGTCAAGCTGGTCATGATCGGCTTGCTCTGCGCCTCGATCTGGACCTGGGCGATCATCGTCGACAAGCTCGTCGCCTATGCCCGCATGCGGCTGGCGCTCAATCGCTTCGAACAGGTGTTCTGGTCGGGACAGTCGCTGGAAGAACTTTACCGCACGCTCGCTGACCGCAAGACGACCGGCATGAGTGCGATCTTCGTCGCCGCCATGCGCGAATGGAAGAAGAGCTTCGAGAAGGGCGCGAAATCGCCGCTCGGCCTGCAGACCCGCATCGACAAGGCGATGGATCTGGCGCTGACCCGCGAGATGGAAAAGCTGGAAGGGCGGCTCGGCTTTCTCGCCACCACCGGCTCGGCGGCGCCCTTCATCGGCCTGTTCGGCACGGTTATCGGCATCATGACCTCGTTCCAGGCGATCGCCGCCTCGAAGAACACCAGCCTGTCGGTGGTCGCGCCCGGCATCGCCGAAGCGCTGCTGGCGACGGCCATCGGCCTGCTCGCCGCCATTCCCGCCGTCATCGCCTATAACAAGCTGTCGTCGGACGCCAGCAAGATCGCCGTGCGCATGGAAGGCTTCGCGGATGAGTTCTCCGCCATACTCTCGCGCCAAATCGATGAAAAAGTCGCGCAGAAGGCCTGAGGAACGATCATGGGAATGTCCGTAAGCGCAGGTGGTGGAGGACGCGGCGGGCGCGGCCACAGGCGGCGCGGCCGCCATCACGCCTTGATATCGGAGATCAACGTCACGCCGATGGTCGACGTGATGCTGGTGCTGCTGATCATCTTCATGGTCGCAGCACCCTTGCTGACGGTCGGCGTGCCGATCGACCTGCCGGATACGCAGGCCAAGGCGATGAACGCCGATACGCAGCCTATAACCGTGTCCATCAACCCGGCCGGTCAGATCTACCTCCAGGAAACCGAGATCCCGATCGAGGAGCTGGTGGCCAAGCTGCAGGCGATCTCGAAGACGGGCTATGACGAGCGCATTTTCATCAGGGGTGACAAGGCGACGGATTACGGCACGGCCATGAAGGTGATGGCCCGCATCTCGGCTGCCGGCTACAAGAATATCGGCCTGGTTTCATTGCAGGAACAGGATCAGTAGACGCAAGATGAGGACCGGCCTCACCACATCGGTGATCTTGCATACGGTGGCGATCGCCTTCGGGCTGTTCACGTTGTCCTCGCCCCCCGCGATGCCTGCGTCCGATGCGGAATCGGTTTCGGTCGAGATCGTGCCGATGGAAGCGACGGCACAGGTCCTGCAAGGCGACAAGAAGGCCGTGATGCACGAAAAGCCGGCGCCGCTGCCGACACAGCGTCCCGACATCGTTCCCGATGCCCAGAAAGTCGGCGAGAACAGCGTCGACACCGACAAGCCCCCGACACCGGAGCCCAAGCCCCAGCCAGTCGACATGACGGCGGCTCCGCCACCCGCGCCGACCCCGGTCGAGAAGCCCAAGCCTGAGGACGTGCCGAAGCCGAAGGAAGAGCCGAAGCCTATTCCCGCTACGGAGGTGGCGCCGGTGCCGCAGCCGAAGGAAGAGGTCAAGCCCGAGCCTGTCAAGCAGACCGAACCCAAGCCGACCCCGGCCAAGGAGCCGACGCCCACGCCGCCGCAGGACAAGACTGCCGCGATCGAGCCGCAGCCCGAGGTCAAGCCGGACGCCGTCGCCGAGGCGATTGCCAAGCAACCGCCAACCGAGGAGGCGCAGCTTCCGGACTCGGCGCCAGCACCCGAGGCTCGGCCGAAGCCGCAGCCGGCCCAGGCCGAAAGCGCCAAGGCGCCCGAGCGCAAGGATGCCGACAAGCCGGTCAAGGAAGCCTCGTCCAGGCCGAAATCGGACGACAAGCAATTCAACGCCGACGAGATTTCGGCTCTGCTCGACAAGCGGAAGCCGTCCGGCGGCGGCGCCAAGCGCTCGACCCAGCAAGCATCCCTCGGCGGCGACAAGGATCAGGGCCAGAAGCTTTCGAAATCGGAGCAGGGGGCATTGGAGGCCCAGCTTGGCGGTTGTTGGACGCTTCCGGCAGGGCTCGAGGGTTCGGAGAATTTCGTCGTGGTGGTCCGGTTTAATCTGGACGCCTCCGGCAAGCTGGATGGCCGGCCGAGCGTTGAAAAGTCGAGCGGAAACCGCCCGTTTGACGAAAGTGCAGTGCGCGCGGTTCAGAAATGCGACATGGCCGGCCTGCAGGTTCCGGCGGGCAAGCAAGACATCTGGTCCGACGTTCGGGTCACTTTCGACCCCAGGGAGATGCTCGGTCTTTAGGCCCGGCTCCCACAGAATCAGCGAAGAGAAGCGAGAAGACATGAAATCCATCCTCAAGCCGCTCCTGACGATCGCAGCGATGGCGCTGGGTATGACCGTTGCCGTCACCCTGCCGGCGCGGGCGCTCGTTGAGCTCAACGTCAACAAGGGCAATGTCGAGCCGTTGCCGATCGCCATCACGGACTTCCAGGGCGGCGATGCGCTCGGCGCCGAGATTTCCGGCATCGTCAGTGCCGACCTGAAACGCTCCGGGCTGTTCGCGCCGATCGACAAAAGCGCTTTCATTGAAAAGATATCGAACCCGGATGCCACGCCGCGCTTCGAGGACTGGAAGGTGATCAACGCCCAGGCTCTGGTCACCGGCAGCGTTGGCAAGGAGGCAGACGGCCGCATCCGTGCCCAGTACCGGCTGTGGGACACCTTCGCCGGCCAGCAGATGTCGGGCGAACAGTTCTTCGCCAACGACGCCAATACCAGGCGCGTCGCCCATATCATCGCCGACGCGATCTACGAGCGGCTGACCGGCGAGAAGGGCTATTTCGACACGCGCGTCGTCTTCATCGACGAGTCCGGTGCCAAGAATGCGCGCAAGAAGCGGCTTGCCATCATGGACCAGGACGGCGCCAACGTCCGCTATCTCTCGAACGGCAAATCGATCGTGCTGACGCCGCGCTTCTCGCCGAACCGGCAGGAAATCACCTACATGTCCTATGAGAGCGGTCAGCCGCGGGTGTACCTTTTGCAGATCGAGACGGGGCAGCGCGAGCTGGTCGGCAATTTCCCCGGCATGACGTTTGCGCCGCGCTTTTCGCCGGACGGCCAGAAGGTGATCATGAGCCTGCTGCGCGACGACGGCAATTCCAACATCTTCGCCATGGATCTGAGAAGCCGCTCGACAACCAGGCTTACCAATTCGACCGCCATCGACACCTCACCGTCCTACTCGCCTGACGGCAGCAAGGTGGTGTTCACCTCGGACCGCGGCGGCCGCGCGCAGATTTATGTGATGGGCGCCGACGGCTCGGGCCAGACCCGAATCTCGTTCGGCGACGGCGTCTATTCGACGCCGGTGTGGTCGCCGCGCGGCGATCTCATCGCCTTCACCAAGCAGACCGGCGGCGAATTCCAGATCGGCGTCATGCGCACCGACGGTTCGGGTGAGCGCATCCTGTCCACCGGCTTTCAGCAGGAAGGGCCGACCTGGGCACCCAACGGCCGGGTGCTGATGTTCTTCCGCGATTCCAATGGTGGACCAAAACTTGTTTCGGTCGATCTCACCGGCCGCAACGAACAGTCGATCCCGACGGCGAACTTCGCCTCGGATCCGGCCTGGTCGCCGTTGCTGGAGTGACGGAAGAAGAACAGAGGAATTGAAGAACTGAAGAACTGAGGAGATGGAGAAGCCGGGGCGCTACGTTGAGCGTGCGAGGGAGCTGGAGGTCTACAAACGCGCCTACGCGGTTTCTCTTGAGGTGCATAGAGCCACGCTTGCTTTTCCGAAAATTGAGCAATACGCGCTTGCCGATCAATTGCGACGCTCGAGTAAGGCAATCTGCGCCAATTTAGCTGAGGGATTTGCAAGCAGAGCCATTCCAAAGCCGAATTCGCTCGCTTCGTTTCGATGGCGGTGGGGTCATGCAGCGAAGTGGAGACGTGGATATCTTACGCCTTCGATCTTCAATACATCACGCAGTCCCAACTCGACGCCTGGCAGCGATCTTATGCCCAAATCCATGGGATGCTCGTGAGCCTCAGAGAGAAGCTGACGTAATTCCTTTTCTTCAATTCCTCAGTTCTTCAGTTCCTCAATTCCCTCTTTTTCATGTTTTGGCCGCATTTCCGCCTACGGTCCGCGCTCATTGTCGCCCTTGAGTAGCCCTCGGCAGAACGGTTGTGGACGGCAGCCGAAACCAAATTTTAACCGTGTTTCTTGAGCGCCGGTTAACCCAAACGTGGTTACTGGACGATCAATGAAATCACTCGAATTGCGAAGGAGAGGCGGCATGGGCCGTATCGCAGCACTTACCACAAACCCGGTCATGATCGCGCTGGTCGCGATGCTCGCGATCACCGGTTGCGCCTCGAAGAAGACGCCGAACAGCGCCGCCGATCTCGGCCTCAACGGCGCCGGCGCGGCAACGCCCGGTTCGGCCCAGGACTTCACCGTCAACATCGGCGACCGCATCTTCTTCGACACCGATTCGTCCTCGATCCGCGCCGATGCGCAGACGACGCTGTCGCGCCAGGCGCAGTGGCTGAACCAGTACAAGCAGTATGCCATCGTCATCGAAGGCCATGCCGACGAGCGCGGCACGCGCGAATACAATCTGGCGCTCGGCGCCCGCCGTGCTGCCGCCACCCGCGACTTCCTGGTCGCCAAGGGCGTTTCGGCGCAGCGCCTGAAGACCATTTCCTACGGCAAGGAGCGTCCGGTCGCGGTTTGCGACGACATCTCCTGCTGGTCGCAGAACCGGCGCGCCGTTACCACGCTGGGCGGCGCCGGCTCCTGATCGGCAAAAATGCAACACTTGGTGCGAAAGGCGGCCGCAGGGCCGCCTTTTTCATATCTGCCCGCTCCAAACAAAATTTGGCCGAAGTCTCACGTCCTGTTAAGAGCCGAGAGCGTCTGGCTAGTCCCCAGTTGGCTGGTTTACTTCGAGTGAGAGGCGCGCAACAATGGTTTCACGGCGAGAGGCACATGCATTTCAGATCGGTCTTGAGCGGCACGCTTGCGCTGCTGCTCGTATCAAGTATCGCGGCACTTGCTGACAGTATCGGGGCAAACGGCACCGAGCAGTCATCGGACAGCGGTTTTTCCTTCCATCTGCCGACGATCAAACTGCCCGGCATTTTCGGCGAAAAGAAAAAGCCGGATCAGGTTCAGTTCGCGCAACAGGACGGCACCGGCACTCCGGCGCTGGAGGAACAGCTCCGGCAGATGAACGGCAAGATCGAGGAACTCAATTTCCAGGTCCTGCAGATGCAGGAGCAGATCCGCAAGCAGCAGGAAGACAACGAATTCCGCTTCCAGCAGCTGGAAGGCGGTCCGCAAGGCGCGCAGCAGCCGGCCGAGCAGAAGAAATCCGAGGCGGCGCCTGGCAGCGACGGCCCCAACGGCGACAATAACGTGGCGGAGGCACCGGCAACGCCGGCTCCGGCCGATGCGGGCAAGGCGGCAGACGGCGGCAAAAGCGTCGAGGACGTCATCGTCGAATCGCCCAACAGCGATCCCGGCAAGCTGATCCCCGGCGCGCCGCCCAAGACGTTCGGCACCATCACCGTCGACAAAAACGGCAATGTCGTCGAAGCCGACGGCAATGCGCAGGCGAACGCGCCGGAGCAGAATACGGCCCCAGCCAACGGCGCCAGCGCAGTCGGCAACAAGGCCGGCAAATCCGACGATACGGTGGTCGCGGCACTCCCCTCGACCAACGATCCGGAGGAGCTTTACCGCAATTCTTACCAGTTCATCCTGTCGGGCGACTACAGCACCGCCGAACAGGGTTTCCGCGACCACATCGCCCGTTTTCCCAGGGACGCCAAAGCGGCGGACGCGCATTACTGGCTCGGTGAATCGCTGCTCGGCCAGCAGAAATACCGCGATGCGGCCGAGATTTTCCTCGCTGCCAGCAAGGACTATCCCAAGGCCAAGAAAGCGCCCGACATGCTGCTGAAGCTCGGCGTTTCACTGGTCGGGCTGAAGCAGCGTGATGTGGCCTGTGCCACTTTCAGCGAGATCGGCAAGCGCTACCCCGATATTTCCGGCGCGCTCAAGGAGCGGGTCAAGCAGGAAAGGGCGCTCGCGGCGTGCTAGTTGTTCCGCTGCATGTCGTTGCCCCAAAACCGGGCCCACTTTTGGGCGACATGCATGATGCTCGACACCGAGCCTGACCTTTCGGATTTTTCGCGGATCGACTTTTCCAACGGCGCTGTTGCGGCCGTGTCCGGCGGCAGCGATTCGACCGCCCTTCTCCTCCTCCTCAAAGCCCATCTCGACCGTACCGCGCCGGCAACGAAATTGCTGGCGGTGACGATCGATCATCAATTGCGGCCGCAAGCGGCAGCGGAAGCGCAAGCAGTGGCCAGGCTGTGCGCGGCGCGCGGCATTGCCCATCGCATTCTCGCCTGGTCGGGGCACAAACCATCGACCGGCCTGCCCGCCGCCGCGCGCGAGGCGCGATACCGGCTGCTCGCCGAGGCCGCCGAAGCGGAAGGCATCGGCCTGATCCTGACCGGCCACACCGCCGACGACCAGGCCGAGACCGTGCTGATGCGGCAAGCACGTGACGAGCTGCCAACTGATGAGAAGCCGCGGGGCCTTGCCGGCATGGCGCCGGCAACCCTCTACGAGTGGCGGCACTGGATCGTGCGGCCGCTGCTCGGCGTAAGGCGTGCTGAGCTGCGCGAATTCCTGCGGCGTGAACAGGTTGCCTGGATCGAAGATCCGACCAATGCCGACACCGGTTTCGAGCGGCCGCGCGTCCGCGCAGCACTTGCCGAAGGCGACGGTGCGCCTCGCGTGGCTGAAGCGATAGCACTGGCCAGAAAGGCGGCGGCCGAGCGTGAGCAGCTGGGACATCGCGCGGCCATGCTGATCCGCAGCCTGGTCTCCAGGCCGGCCGCCGGCCTCATCCGCCTCGATCGGGATTTTGCGACGGCCGCCGACAGCCGGGCGGCCATCTATGCGCTGCGTATCCTGCTGGCGGCGACCGGCGGCACCGCCTTCCTTCCCGACCAGGCCCGCAGCGAAGCCCTTTTCGGCCGGCTCCGCACCGGGTCGCTTTGTGCCACATTGTCGCGGACCGTGATCGATGCCCGGCGTGCCGGCATCTTTCTGCATCGCGAATTGCGCGATCTGCCACCCGCTGTCGACGTTTCCGACAATGCCCTTTGGGACGGCCGCAGACGGATCACATTGGGAGACAGTCCGGGTGCATTGTTGATCGCACCGCCGTTGGTAGCACCGCTCGGGGCGGCTCTTGCCGCAAAGCGGGCAATTGCCGGGCATGGCACGCCGGCAAGCCTTGTGCGTGCCGCCTTGGCCGCCGAGCCGGCGCTGTGGCGGGATGGCGAATGCCTTGGCCTGCTCGGGGAAGGCCCGGGTTTGCCCGGGGAAAGCCCGATGCCGGCGGCGGTCGCCGCATATCCGGCAGTTGCGCCCTTCGCCCGTTTCCTGCCGTCCTTCGATCTGGCGCCGGCCGATGGCATCGCTGCCTTGCTTGGCGCGGCGCCGGTTCCAGCCTCGCCATTCGGCGGCCACAGTGCCGGCCTACCACGGGCGAAAGCTTAACTGAGACCTGCTGTTATGCTTGGCAAGGGGGAACGCTCTCCCTATGTTAGGGCCAAGTTTCCTCTCACGACGCGTGTCCGCCCAGCGGCGCCAACGGGACAATTGATGAATCCGAATTATCGCAACCTTGCGCTCTGGGCGATCATAGCGGTCCTGCTCATCGCTCTCTTCAATCTTTTCCAGACGCCGCAGACGCGTGGAGCCTCGAGCGATGTCCCCTATTCGCAGTTCCTGCAGGAAGTCGCGGCGGGACGGATCAAGTCGGTGACCATCGCCGGCGCCCGTATCTCCGGCAACTACACGGACAGTTCCAACGGCTTCCAGACCTATTCGCCTGGGGATCCGTCGCTGGTTTCGCGGCTGCAGGACAAGAACGTCACCATCAATGCGCGTCCTGAATCCGACGGCTCCAATTCGCTGTTCGGTACCCTGATCTCCTGGCTGCCGATGATCCTCATCCTCGGCGTCTGGATATTCTTCATGCGCCAGATGCAGTCCGGTTCCGGCCGCGCCATGGGCTTCGGCAAGTCGAAGGCCAAGCTTTTGACCGAAGCGCACGGCCGCGTCACCTTCCAGGACGTCGCCGGCGTCGACGAAGCCAAGGAAGATCTGGAAGAAATCGTCGAGTTCCTGCGCGACCCGCAGAAATTCCAGCGGCTCGGCGGCAAGATCCCGCGCGGCGTGCTGCTCGTCGGTCCTCCCGGAACCGGCAAGACGCTGCTCGCCCGCTCGGTCGCCGGTGAAGCCAACGTGCCGTTCTTCACCATTTCGGGCTCGGACTTTGTCGAGATGTTCGTCGGCGTCGGCGCAAGCCGCGTCCGCGATATGTTCGACCAGGCCAAGAAGAATGCGCCTTGCATCATCTTCATCGACGAAATCGACGCGGTCGGCCGCCATCGCGGCGCCGGCCTCGGCGGCGGCAATGACGAGCGCGAGCAGACGCTGAACCAGCTACTGGTCGAGATGGATGGCTTCGAATCCAACGAAAGCATCATCCTGATCGCCGCCACCAACCGGCCAGACGTGCTCGACCCGGCGCTGCTGAGGCCGGGCCGCTTCGACCGCCAGGTGGTGGTGCCGAACCCCGACATCGTCGGCCGCGAGAAGATCCTGAAGGTGCATGTGCGCAACGTGCCGCTGGCGCCCAATGTCGACCTCAAGGTGATCGCGCGCGGCACGCCGGGCTTTTCCGGCGCCGACCTGATGAACCTGGTCAACGAATCCGCCCTGATGGCGGCGCGGCGCAACAAGCGCCTCGTCACCATGGCCGAATTCGAGGACGCCAAGGACAAGATCATGATGGGCGCCGAGCGCCGCTCGTCGGCGATGACGCAGGCCGAGAAGGAGCTGACCGCCTATCACGAGGCCGGCCACGCCATCCTGGCGCTCAACGTGCCGTCGGCCGATCCGCTGCACAAGGCGACCATCATCCCGCGCGGCCGGGCACTTGGCATGGTCATGCAGCTGCCGGAAGGCGACCGCTATTCGATGAGCTACAAATACATGATCTCGCGCCTCGCCATCATGATGGGCGGCCGTGTCGCCGAGGAGTTCAAATTCGGCAAGGAGAACATCACCTCCGGCGCCTCCTCCGATATCGAGCAGGCGACCAAGCTGGCGCGCGCCATGGTGACGCGCTGGGGCTTCTCCGACAAGCTCGGCCATGTCGCCTATGGCGACAACCAGGAGGAGGTGTTCCTCGGCCATTCGGTGGCGCGCACGCAGAACATTTCGGAAGAGACGGCGCAGATCATCGACGCCGAAGTGCGCCGGCTGATCGACGAGGCCTATTCGACGGCAAGGTCCATCCTGACCAAGAAAAAGAAGGAATGGATCGCGCTGGCGCAGGGCCTGCTCGAATACGAGACGCTGTCCGGCGAGGAGATCAAGCAACTGATCGCCGGCAATAAGCCCGCACGCGACCTCGGCGACGACACACCGCCGAGCCGCGGCTCGGCCGTGCCGAAGTCCGGACGCCGCAAGAAGGGCCCCGAGCCCGAAGGCGGCATGGAACCCCAGCCGTCAAGCTAGGCTCCGACCCAGGAGAGATCGACTTCGAAGCGCCGCGGCTCTAACCGCGGCGTTTTTGTTCAGGAGGTGCCGATAGCCGACCACGGCGCGAAAGCCCCTCACCCATTGCATCCGCTCCGTGACGGCTTCAGCAAATGCAGAGTTACAAGGGGCCTGTCCTGCCGACCTCTGAAGACCTGGGTTCCTCGCCCCCGCAAGGCGGGGGAGAGGTGGCCGCGGAGCGGCCGGAGAGGGGGGCGTCGTAGAGCGCGGCGGGGGGGGGGGGCGGCGCGCGGCGGGCGGCGCGGCCCC
>NZ_JBVVQK010000064.1:0-13822 GCF_055811175.1 Mesorhizobium sp. WSM4828
GGACCGCCTCAAGGACATGGAAACTTCTATCATCAGGCATAGGCGCAGACATAGAAATTGACACTGTAAGCTCCTCGGCTTCTTCAGTGTCACTATCTCTCGCTCATCACCTCAAGCCGCGCCAGATGGGGTCGGCTTAGCGCTTACGATGGAGGCGCTGGGTGCATCGAAGAGCGAACGAGAGCCTGAAGGCCTTTGCCGAGCGGCCGCTAGGCTTGCGCTCGGAAGCGCGCTCTTATGCTGATCGCGCGAGACACCGCCACGGCAATGGTGACATTGACGTGGAAGACCCGACGTTGGGCACCACTCAGACGATCGGCATACAAATGAAAGGATTGGCCAAACAGCCGCTTAAGCCATTTGTCTCGGGTAAGACCCTCTGCCGAGCTAACCGCAAACGCGGCGCCGGGCTCTCGCGCGAATTCGTTGTGGTGAACAGCGCTTGATTGGTAGATTCCTTCGCCTTCAGCCGGCGCAACTCGTCTCGGTTTCATCGACGAAACCTGGATCAAGACCAATGTGGCTCCGCTGCGCGGTTAGGTGCCGAAGGGGCAAGCGGTTGCGTGGCCTGGCCCCGCACGGTCACTGGCGCACGCTGACTTTCATCGGCGCGTTTCGAATGTCGAGCCGCAACGCGTTGCCGTGCTGAAGCCCGGCGATATCGTCGTCGTGCGGCAGCCATAAGTCGGCAGCCATCAGATCAGGCAGATGATCAGGCCGCTGGCGCCAGTCTTTGGAACCTGCCGCCCTTATTCTCCCGACCTCAATCCGATCGACAAATCGACGCGCCAGCACCATTGCACCCAATCTATACAATCATTCAGCCAGCTCCGTGCCTGTCAACGAGTTCTTTTACCCTCCGTTTGCGGTGCATCCCAGCGTCTGCCCAGCGTTTCGATATATCAGCGCATTTCAGCTGCATGTCCCGAAGGAGCGTTTTTGCCACGGAAAGTTGGTCGTCGGTTGACCGTTTTCCAGGTCCTCCCCCGAACTGCAGAGCATCCCTGCACTCTTCGAGACTTTCCGGTAATACGCCAGCGAGGTGGCTGGCCAACTCGCTTCGGCGCGCTGCAACGGAGCTATCCTGAGACAGACGGTTGGCGATCTGGCCAATTATCGTGTGGGACTTCCTGAAAGGGATGCCTCGCGACGCCATCCGTTCGGCGGCGACGGCCGTCATTGATGACCCGTCTTCCAGATTTTCACGCATCGACCTCTCGTTGAACGACATAAACCTCACAATTATGGATGTGAGGGTGATGGCCCGCTTAAGGGCATCTTCCGCAAGTTTCATAGGAGAGCAGCCGTAGTTGCTTGTCTCGATCGAGTTGCTGAACGGCGATTTGCAGGTAGCTGTTGCCGCAGAAATATACGCGCCCATCACGGTGCTTGCCGATCCCTTAATGTGTTCAAGCAGAAAGGGGTTCTTCTTTTGGGGGAGCATGGAAGAGCCGCCGGCAAGACTGTTAGGAAGGTCGACGAGCGCGAATTCCCGCGTCGTCCAAACCTGCAGGTCCTGGGCCACACGACTGAGCAAAATTGATACGCCAGCGAAGACTGAAAGCCCCTGCAGGTGATAGTCACGGCTTGCGACCGCATCAAGTGAGTTGAACGACGGCAGTTCGAATCCCAGAAGAGTCGCGGTTTTCAAAGGATCTATTGGCATACTGGTGCCTCCGCCCGCCCCGGCCCCCATCGGGCAATTCCTGACGTCTTCCAGCAGGCAATGGAGGCGCTGGCGCTCGCGCCCCAGAGCGAAGAAGACGCCAAGCAAGTAATGCCCTGGCGACCCAGGGAGTGCGATCTGGTACTGACTGTACAACGGAGCCACTAGTCTCGATGCTCCTTCCGCTCGCTGAAGCAGGGCATCTTGTGCAATTCCAATCTGTTGGGAAATGGAACACGCGGCATCCCGGAAAGCCAGGAGAGAAATGGTCGCGTTCAAGTCGTTGCGGGACCTCGCAAGGTGCAGCCAGCCGGCCTTTTCTGTGCCAGCTCTGGCGGCAAGTTCGGCCTCATAGGCAAGGTAGAGGCCACGCGGAGCTTTGCGGCCCTCTAAAGACTGAAAGCCCTCGTCCTGGAGGTCCAAGATGTGCTTGAGGAGATCGGCAGCGGCTGCTTGGCTGATTAAGCCTTGATCCGCAAGCATCAGCAAATGTGCTTCGTCTATGGCCGCCTGGTACTGCAGAAGACGACCATCACGGGAGATTTCGATAGGCGGAGCGAGCAACTTCATCGCTTCGGGATGTAGGTTCCACCCGCCCTCGCTTGGCCCAGCGACTTGGGTGATGGCCGTTTCGTCAGTAGCTGTCTCGATTTCGATTACGATGGAATCGATCATCCGTTGCGCTGCCGCAGCGGCGGCGTTGAGGTCATCAGCGAGCCCTATGGCGTAGGCTACGCGGTCTCTAAAGTCGCCATTTATTTGAACTTCCGCCCCCTCAGATTTCAGGAGCCCCGCCTGGGGCACTGTCGGGTCCGGATTTCGAGAAAAGCCCAGGCGTTTGATCTCCCCGGACGTGTGAGCAAGTCGGAAACGGATGGCTCCCGCTCTAGCGCTCGCTCGTGGGGGCGTGAACCCTTCTCCCGCGTAAAGTCTAATCACCATGTCAAGGATTGACGTGCCTAAGGCGTGCGAGAGCATCACAGGAATCATTCCTCCAGCCAGCCTGGGATTGACCTCGATGATGACGGGGCCTGACTCCGATACCACGAATTCTACATGAGCCGGGCCGAACTCCAAGCCGAGAGACGATACCGCGCCGGCGGCAAAAGAAGCCAGTTCCTTGAGGGACCACTCCGGGAGAGGGGCCGGGAAGTCGTGCCCCACCTCCACGAAGCAGGGAGGCGGACCTTTGTGCTTGGCAAGAATTCCAAGACAGTGCAGCGTTCCCTCGTAGGCGATGATCTCTGCGGAGTATTCCTTACCCTCCACATATTGCTGGATCAGGATGTCGGGACTGGCCAGATCCACTTGATGCAACAATACGCCCTTTGCACTCTCAAACGCCTCGATCACGGCCGATGCACTATCGCACAACCGCACGCCGCTACTGCCGCTGCCGGACACCGGCTTGACGACCACCGGCAGAGTAATTTGGGCGAGAATATTCTCGACGTCTCTGACGGAAGTGGCCAGCCGTGTTTCAGGGATCGTGATAGATTGTCGCTGTAACTCGGCCGCTTGCTTCCATTTGTTCCGGCAGGTGGCTATAGCCTCCGAATTCGCTGCTGGTAGCCCCATCTCCATCGCGGCACTTGACGCTGCTTCCACAAAATAATCCGACGACGAATATATGCCTGCCAGGCTTCTTAACTTGCCAGCGACCCCGACGAGTTCGTCCGGTCGGCGCGTTTCAGCTTCGATCACTTGGGCGACCGAGTCCTTAAGAAACGGATAGCGCGCAGGATTGCGCGTAACAAGGTAGGTCTCAAAGCCTAGGAATCGGGCCCGCTTCATCAATAGTTCGCCGGTGCCAGTCGTGTTGCTTTCCACGAAAAGGAAGCTACCTCTGTTCATCAAACTTCCTCCAAAGGCTCAGGATAGTTTCCCGGCACTTCCGCTTCCAGAGATATCGATTCCATGGCGGGAGAGCGGTCGAAGGGTGGTTTTCGGTGGCCGGCTCGTCTAGCAGAACACCTTCAAGTAGACATCCGTTCTGCTTGAGCCACTCGCGATCGTAAACGGCTTCAACGTAGCGGTGGCCTTCATCGGGGCATATGACGACTACGGTTTCTCCTGGATATTGCCGAGCGCGCCAACGCCCAACGATGTAGCTCGCTCCGGAGGTCGGACCGGCGAAAACGGCGTGGCGCTCGTGGAGGGTTCGCGTTGCAGCAAATGCGAGCGGAGCCGAGATGAGATGCACCTCGTCATATAGTTCATGCTTCACATTCTTGGGGACAAGACTGTTCCCCAGCCCCCGCAGTTTCCGTTCGCCATCCTGTTGACCAAAAATAACGCTGTTGAAAGTGTCCACTCCAATCAGGCGCATGCTAGGGGATTTTTGGCGGAGGCGCTCTGTTGTTCCGCAAGTAGACCCGCCTGACCCCACAGAGCCGACCAAAGTTACGTCGGCGTCCAGCATCCCCGATATCTGATCGGCGAAGAGCTTATAGGCTGCGGGGTTGTCCGGTGTTTCGTATTGCCGGGGGCAGAAACAGGAGTGGCTCAACTGTCTCATCCTGGCATGTAATGCGTCGAGGCGGCTTCTTTGATAGCCGCCGTGCTTTGCCTTTTCAGTTATTACAAAGACTTCGGCTCCCAATGAGCTCAACCTGTTTCTAAGGCCTTTGTCCATCACTGGGTCCGTGAAGATTTCGAGTTGGAAACCACGTTCCCGGCAAACTACGGCCAAACCGAGCGCGAAGGTTCCGCTCGAGGTCTCGAGAACTTTCATGCCGTGTGACAAAGTTCCTCGAGCCAGCGCTTGCTCGATGATGTACTTTGCAGGGAGAAGCTTCATGAAAGCGAACTGCGCAAGATAAAGATTCGTCTCACACCTGATGATGCTGGGGAGAGCATAGGCATCAGAATAGCCGGAGAATGGCAGGTGTTTGCGAATTGCGTCCATATTGCTTACCTCACTGGCACCCAGTCACATGGTCAAATATATTTTCGGCGAGTCGTCGAACGGCGCTACATGGGCGAGCACGGACCGGAGCTTCCGCGGGAAGTCAGCCGCCATTCGGTCAAGCAGGATTCCAGTCATTGTGCCGCTGTGCGCGACGATGACTCCGAGAGCGTCAGTGGCCTCGGATGCTGCTAGCATCGAGTTCAAATGCACCTTTGGCGTACGATCCTGATGCATGAGCGCACTGGTCGTAGCTATTCTGCCTATCGTGGCCGTGTCACCCTGCGGAATTGCTATTCGTGCGCGGTCGAGTAGCTGGTTATATTCTGCTCTGTGACTGGCGGAGATTTCACCTCGCCGTTGATCATAGTCGACGGTTTCGACCGTCCCTCCTTCATCGATGCCGACGATTGCAAGCGGCGGCATTTGCCCTAGGAAGGAGAGAAGGCTACATGCTCGCTGCTGATATGCGACCACTCCTGGATACATCACCCCGTCGGATGGCTCGATCTCCGCCATCAGCTTCTCGATCAATGATGTCCGGACTCTACGCGTGAAGCAGCAGGCGATTGACCGCGCAGTCGCAACAAGATCAGCAGACGAACTCGCCAGCCCTTTGCCTTCGGGGAGATCGGATTGCAAAAAGAGGATTCCTCCCGAGGCGCCGAGCGCAGTCACAAGATTCTCGGCCAATCGTTTTGCTTTGAGTTTATGTGGCGGATAAACGGTTACAGACAGTGTGCCTGCAACCGGAATGAAGTGTGCTCGCGCAAACAGCGCGATCGGCATCGTGACCAAGAAGTGAGGGGCCCTTGGAGCGGAGCCGACCGGCAACTGGCCTTGCAGCAACTCGCCGAATGTGCCGCAACAAAGAGCGGCGCTGCACTGAACCCTTGGCTGCTGCTCGTCCTCGGAGATAATCGGGGCCGCATCTTCGAACGATTGGTGAGCCATGTATGGCCTCCAAACTTCATCGGCGGCCGCTTCGAGAAGTTCTCTAGTCGAAATGCTCGCCCCGTTTCCTCGAGGGCCGATAGTAGAATTTTCGATCGCCATATCACTTCCCCCGCCAGGTACATTAAGTACCTAGGGGCGCTATGCGCCTGCCTCGGTATTTGAGGGGCAACGTATCATTGCAAGCGATTTTGGATCGCAAAGATTCTGTGAAATTACTTGTAAGATCTGTTGCACCGTTTGATTACCGGCCGGTGGCATGGAGCGCATCAGAGTCCGTTTTGAAAATCAGGGATGGGCGCTTCTGCGGATGAGGTTTCCGCCCATAGCGACGAGGATCATGCGTGAGAGACGTCGATGCGCTTCTCGTAGACGCACGAGGCGTCGCCAGCGCGTCACCCATCCGAAGGTTCGCTCGACGACCCAGCGGCGGCGCAAGCCTTCGAGGCCCTTCTGGTCGTCGGATCGGCGGATGATCTTGACCACGAAATCGAGGTATGCGGCTTGTTCATGAGCTTGAGCCGATCGTAGGGCGTGGGCGAACAGGTGTTTCACCCAGGGCAGCGCTTGCGGATGCCGTCCAGAATCGCCTGAGCCCCGGCACTGTCGGAAATGCCGGCCGGCCGTCAGGTTGACCATCAACAGCGCCCGCCCGTATCGACGGCAATGTGGCGCTTCCGGCCGACAATCTTCTTGCCGGCTTCGTAACCCCTTGTTTCAGCTTGCGGAGCCTTGACCTACTGCCAGTCGATCACGCCAGCCGTGGGACTGGCCCGTCCCCCCGCTCGCGATCCAGCATCAGCGCTGATCGAGGTGCTGCAGGCGTACACTCGCCCTGTGGTCTGTGCTTTTGAGGCGACCGGGAACTATCACCGGCCGATAGCATGGCGCCTGGCGGAATCGGGTTTTGAGGTGCGGCTGGTGTCATCGCTAGCACTGGCCGAACACGAGAACCGTTGTACAACGGCTGGGAAAACAACCGATCCAAAGGATGGCCAGGTGATGCTGCACATGCTCAGGATCAATGCGACACAATGTACGATGATGCGTTGCGCGCCGGCATCGACGACGTGCAGGAGCTGTCGATTACCCATGAAGCGTGAAGATGTCAGAGACGAAGTTGAAGGTCCAGCGGGCGTTGGTACGATCGGGCACGAGCATGGGCCTTGCGCGTGCCGAGTGCCCGCTTGCCGCCCCCGCGCCGCCGCACCTGCAGCTTGTCCTCCCGGTAGAGGCGCCGCAGTTTCTTCTGGTTCATCGCGATGCCCTGCCGATCTAGCGTGACGCGGATCCTGCGATAGCCGAAGCGCCGGCGCTCCGCCGCCACGGCCTTCATCGCCTCCCGCAACGATTTATCGTCCGGACGGATGCTGATGTAGCGCACCGTCGAACGGTCGATGTTCAGAGCCTGTCACGCCCGACGCTGGCTCACCTCGTGCACCTCACAGGCATAGCCACCGCCTTCCGCTTCGCATCGGGCGACCATTAATGGGATGGTCCGCCCCGTTCTCCCGCATCGTCCGGCAGTCAAACAGAGGAGGTTGCAATGTCCCGACGCAATATGCCGCGCCCTGCGCCGGCAAACTAGTCCGGAGCGCGCCCTGCATCGAGCGCTCGCTATTCCATGGACAGCTCAGCCTAAGCTGCCGACCAACGGAAATCCTGTTCGTCAATCCACATGCGTTGAAGGATGACTGCCATTCGTCTGGCCAGGGCGACCGACGCACGTCGGGCACCCTGTCGGCTGGCAATCTTCATTGCCCAGGATGACGTTTGCCGCCTCCAACCAGCCGTTCGCGTCTGACTGCCACCCACTTGGTGATGCGACGGAACCCTGCAGGCGTACGAAAGTCCCCGAAGAAGGAACCCGCGGCGACATAGCAGATCGTAATCTAATCCCCAACGCTCGGAAATGGCGTAATCGACCAATGGAGCAAATCGACGGCACGTTTAAGGATCGCTTCAGTGGAAGCAAGGCTGGGTGAACTGGCAACGACGTGTCCGACGCTGTCTCGGTAATCGCCTTTCCTAATGATCTGCGCCTTGGGTTGAAGATAAAATTTGACCTCGGCCACACCTGGTACAGCAGCTTCCTGAGCGTCATCGGCGGTCCACTCGAGGATGCCATCACGATCAGCAACTAGGAACCGCGCGGTCGCGATCTGCGACTGCTTTTTGTGCAAATTCCATTCTTCGCCAATAGCAGCCTTGATGTGCTCCGTGACGACGTCAATACCGTAAGCAAGCTGAAGCAATTGGGGGACCGGCGCACCATGTAGCCGCGGATTGACTTCAATGACGACTGGGCCACGCTTCGTCCACCGGAATTCGATGCCCGTTGGCCCCCAGCCAAGCCCGAGAGCTCGCAAACAGCTCTGCGAAACATCCACGATACGCTCATGCTCATCATCACTCAGCAGCGCCGGAATGGTCCAAGCACGGCTGACGAAATGCGGAGGAGGGCCGCCCTCAACGGTGCCAATCCCAATGATCTTATCTCCCATTATATCGGCCCAATAAGAAGGGCCATGTGCGAATTCTTCGACCAGCATCCTCGGCGGGGACCGCCATATGTGCTGCCCGCTCAACAGATAGGTCGTTTGTTCTTCTAACTCATCGAGATCGCGGCACAGTCGAACACCCATGCTGCCGCTGCCTACGGTTGGCTTAACAATCACTGGCAGCCCGATCTCTGCGGCAGAGCTTTGTACGTCCGTCCTATTCGCGGCCAAGCGATATGCGGGAATTGGAACGCCGGCCTCCGCGAGGAGCTTACGTTGAGTGAATTTATCGTAGCATTGTTCGATAGAGTCGGGGTTCGGTCCCGGTAGATCGAAATGTCGGCAGAGCTTGCCAACTGTTGCATAAACCGACTCATCGTCGCCCGAAAAACCGGTAATACCGGCAATGTCATAGGTCATCCCCACCAGGGAGCACTCGCGGATCAGCGCATCGAGATTGTCTGTATCAACGCGGATGGCCTCACTTGTTTCCGCCGTTAGATAATCGTACTGAGCTGGATCAGTCGACATGGTAATTGGATGAAGGCCAAGACGCTGGGCCGCTTGGACGTATAGCAGACCGTTGCCCCTTGGATGACCTTCAACCAGAATAAGCGCCCTTCTTGTCATCTGCGTGGACTCCATTGCGTGCTGCACCGAGGCCGCAGCAATATCAGCATCGGCCTTGTCGGTGCGGGGCCTCAGATTAGGGTGAATGTAACAGAGCCAGTGACCTGCAATCGCAAAGGTTCTGTAAATTCATTTGAAGCTTCTGTTGCGGCGGATTGATTGACCCAAGGAGGACTCCAAAACTAATGGTCGAGCATCGAGACTACGAACTGCTCCGCCTGTGAGAGTTGGGATTTAATCCCTAGTTCGCATGGTGCCCGCCCGGCCGATCGAGGCGGCCTTCCGACCGAAGCGACGGCCGCCCAGGTCCTGGTCTTAAAATATGCCGATCATCTGCCCCTCTATATCGTCAGCCGCAGATCTACCCCCGGCAGGGCATCAATCTCGATCGCTCCACGCTTGCCGACTGGGTCGGCCGCGCCGCGTTGGCACCTGCGTCCGGTACACGAGCGATTCCTTGCAAGTTGAAGACTTCACCAAAACTCTTAGCCGACGAGACGACCGCTCCAGTGCTCGATCCCGGCCGCGCCAAGACCAAGACCGAGCAGCTCAGGGCCTATGCGCGCGATGACCTGCCATGGGAGGGGAGCGACCCGCCGGGCGTCGCCCATATCTATGCGCCAGACCGAAAGGCCGAGCGTCCGATCGCTCATCTCGCAGGAAATCCTGCAGGTCGACGGCTATGGCGGCTATCGCGTGCTGGCCGACGAAAGCGGCGTCACGCTCGCCTTCTGCTGGTCGCATGTCTGTCGGGGCTTTGTGCCGACACCTTCCGGCTCCTGTTTGCATTCGCGCAGACACGCCTTGGCAGGTCTCCGTCGCAGTTGACACTGCGGGTTTTGGACGTGCCTTCCATCGGCGCATTATTGGAGGACCTCGAGACACTGCGATCCGCCTCAGTGAGGACCCGGAAGCTCCGCCTCACGGCCATTCGGTCTGTCTTCAGATATGCGTCGTTCGAGGAGCCGGCCCATAGCGCCCAGATTCAACGCGTGCGCGTGATCCCAAGCAAGCGATGCGACAAGCGTCAGCTTCAGTTTCTCATCAGGCCCGAGATTGAAGCGATCCTGGGCTGTCCGGATCGCGGCACATGGCTGCGACGGCATGATCCCACTCTGCTGTCGCTGGCCGCGCAAACAGGATTGCAAATCTCGGAGATCATCGATCTCGACCGGTACTCGGTGATGCTGGGGCACGGTGCCCACGTGCGATGCGTTGGCAAGGGCCGCAAGGAGCGAAGTACGCCGCTCACCAAGGTTGCGCAGCAAGCCCTTCGGGGCTGGCTCAACGAGCCTAGCAAGCGGGGTGCGACGGCTCTCTTCCGAACATGCACGGCGGCAAGTGAGCGCCGACGGCGTGCCGGCGCAGTTGAACAAATATGTCGCCAAGGCTCGCGAAACACTGGGTCGCCCTCCGCTCGAAGCGGGTGTCGCCCCATGTTTTGAGGCACAGCGCCGCCATGGAGCTGCTGCAGGCAGGCGTCGATTGTTCGGTCATCGCCCTATGGCTGGGCCATGACGCGATGGAAACGACGCTGACCTATCTTCACGTACAACCTTGAGCTGAAGGAATCCGCACTTGCCAAGCTGAAGCCATACGAACGCGCAAAGGCCGAACTATTTCGGCCCAACGACCGGCTTCTTGAGTTCCTGAACGCTCTTTGAGCATTGGGAACTATGCCTAGTGTCAACGACCGGATCTTGGTCGAAATGGCGGGGAAAAGCACTTCATACCGCCATGATCGGAAGAGGCGCTCGGCATAGGTCGGCGGTCGGCATAAACATGCAAGCTCAATGGTGTCGAGCCGCTCGGCTATCTCGCCAATGTCCTCACCAGGATTGTCAATGACCATCCGAACAGCCAGACGGACGACCTGTTGCGTTGGCCTACATCAGCAAGATCGAGCTCAAGGCTGTGGCCTGAGAACATTGCTTGAGGGCGTTCGGTGACACCTTCGAATGTTTCGATGATGGGCCGCTCTAGTGCCGATACGCTGCTCAGCCGCTCCCTCTCGGACGGCCTCTCGGACGGGAGCGGCAGAGCAGCCGTCGCGACAAGTCGCCAGAATGCAATCAGTAGCTCGCGCGCTGTCCTTTTGGTATCGAAGGAACCGTCAAGCCAACAAGACCGTGCCATAGCGCACGCGAGCGTTGAAGGCCCGCGTAAAACCGTGTCGCGCCCGTTTTGCGCTAGCCTGCCTGAATTTCTGGATGCTTTGCATCTTCTGCAGCGCGCTACCCATCGGTCGGCTACCTTGCCGCTCTCAGCCGGACATAGAGGAAATCTAAGCTACACTAGTGTGAAGCAAGCGAAGCTCAGTTTCGATCCGGCGACTGGTTGCGCTATGATCGAAGATAACTACCATTTTTACCTGGATCGCGCAGGGGGCCGCAACCTGTATTTTTCCGGATTCTGTAGTTGATTCTGGAGGAAGGGCGACGGATGCTTTACTTTGGCAGTGCAGTGGTCTATATGGCTGTTCGAAAAACTAAGTGGCGATAGTAGGGGTTTTGCCCCCTCAAATTCACATAGAACCTGACACATCTGGGACCTAGTTGGCGCGGTGCTTGTCCTGATGGTGACTGCGATTTGGTCCTTTCATCATCACACGAACCATCCGCATTGTGGGGGCGGCCTTTGGCTGGCCCAAGCAGATTACGATCAGCTTCGGCTAAATTCTTAGCGTTTGAGGGGGGACTATAGTGGCTCGTGTTGTATTGGTTCGGCATGAAGATGGACCGGAGGACGATCGGGTCGTTGAATTTTTCCGGGCGCACGGCGTCCACCACCAGACGATTAGACCCTTCTTGGGCGAGCGGTTAGACGATGTGGATTCATCGGTCGTCGGAGGTGTGATCTTTGGCGGGAAATTTAACGTCTTCGACGATCACGAGCACCCGTTTCTCAGGGACGAAAAAGAATGGGCCGAGCAATGCCTGAAGCAGAACGTTCCCCTACTTGGGATCTGCCTCGGCGCCCAAGTCATGGCTACCGTCCTGGGCGCGAAGGTTGGACCTCTTCCTGGCGATCCGGGCGAGTTCGGCTACTATGAAATCGTCGCAACCGAGTTCGGGAAAGCCTATCTCCCGGAACGGCTGCACGTCGCGGAGGCGCACTATCACCAATTCGAGATTCCGGCCGGCGCCGACCTCTTGGCCAAAAGCGAGCTATTTGAGCACCAAGCATTCCGTTACGGTGAGAAGGCCTTCGGATTCCAATTCCATCCCGAGGCAAGTCCGTCCGTGTTTCGCCGATGGCAACAAGATCCGGGAAAATACGTAAGACAAGGCGCCCAGGACCGTGCCAAGCAAGACAGGCTGATGAACCTCCATGACGCCGCGCAACATGTTTGGTTCATGAGGTTCCAGGAGCGCTTTTTCGAGCCGGCGGTGGACGCTGCCTGTTTCATTAAGCGCCGATCGTCACCGGGTTGAAGAAGCGGCGGTCTGTAAGCAAACGGCCGTTCTCAGCTGCGGGGCCGGGTTAACCCGGGGCGTGGACTAGACGCTTGACCGGGGTGTGAGGGGCGGCCCGCCCGTACTCTTTAGGCTAAAAAGGAGACGGGGTTCTCTATGTGACAGGTAAGTCAAGCGCCTGTGAGCTTTCCGTTTCGTGCTTCTCTATCCGGCGCTTGGGCCTCCCTTGATGGGATCAGAAGAATGAGGCGGAACAAATCTCGGGAGTGTCCTGATCGTTGTGATGCGACCGGCACTGCGACCCTCGCGAACTCGCCTAATTCGCGACGGCAGGCGCGCACCGGTGATGTTTGGGATTTGGACGAAGTCGTGGTGAGATGCGGCCTGGTTCCTTCCCGTTTTCTAAACGACAGGTGGCTGTCTCGGGGCGATTATTGAGCCTGTTGTGCGACCGAGGGTCGAGACCGGGGCGCCATACCGCACCCCAGGAGCGAAGCTTGTCGGTCAAGCTCGAAGCGCTTGAACTTTACCTGCGAAAGAGGAGCTTTGCTGCTGAGTTCAGCGCGTGCCCGCAAACGAGCACGCCCAACACCGCGACATGCGCTTCGCTGCGGCTAATGATGAAACAACTCATGTGCTTCAGGCCGGTACGCGTCGCCCATCCCGGGTTACATTCCCGAGTTCGATGTTGACGAGCTTTGAGAGCATTGCTGGTAAGATGCCCCAGACCGTCCCGCGACCCATCTCAAATGGTGTCACGTTAATGCCTGTTGCCAAAATGTTTAACAACAGTATGAAAAGCTTAACAAATGTTTTCTTTCAATATTCTTCACGACATGCAGAATTGGGCCAAGAAGGCATGAATATGGATGGAAAGCGCATGATCGATAAGATTTGTGAAGCAGTTTCTACATCTCAACTTGAAGACTATTTCAGTGAAGATTACTTACATTTTTGTGATGTGGTCAATCCGCCGGAAACAAATGACCGAGACACAAGCGTGGTCTGGGATATTCTGTCCCTTAAACAAGGAAGCTCAGTTCTTGAGCTTGGATGCGGGTATGGGCGGATTACCAACCGGTTGGCTGAAAAAGGAGCGCAGGTAACCGGACTTGATATCTCGTCGATCTTGCTAAAAAGGGCTGAAACTGATGCGGCTGAACGCGCAGTAAACGTTGAGTATGTTCTGGGTGACATGCGCTCACTTCCCTGGCGAGATCGATTTGACGCGGCTTTTCTGTGGTACACCACGTTTGGCTATTTCGATGACGAGGACAATGAGAGAGTTCTTCGTGAAGCTGCTTCTTCACTTCGAAAGGGCGGCCGCCTTCTGATCGATCATGCCAATCGCTTCGATTTCCTGCGTTACAAGTCGCCTATCTACGTCGTGCAGCGTAACGACGATCTAAGGATCGATATAGTCAGCAACGACGTGCTAAGCGATCGCCTGAATATCGAAAGGATTTTCGCCCGCGATGGAAGCGTTAGACGAACGAACCTTTCTTTCAGACAGTACGGGTTTTCCGATTTTGTTCGCATGTTAAAAAGCGCGGGGTTCGAGACTGTCGAGGCTTATGGGCAGGAAGGTGGAACGTTGACCTCAGACAGCTCGAGACTCGTGGTTGTCGCATACAAATAGTACCAGCGGCTCTGTAGTGAAGGGAAATGCACATGCCTGCATTTAGTCAAGAAGAATATCGCGCGCGCGTGACCCGGCTGCGCCGGCAGATGGCCGAGCGTGGCATCG
>NZ_JBVVQK010000065.1:0-11385 GCF_055811175.1 Mesorhizobium sp. WSM4828
CGCCGGCCTGCTGGTCACCACCGAAGCCATGATCGCGGAGGCTCCGAAGAAGGAGTCGGCTGGCGGCGGCATGCCTGCCGGCATGCCTGGCGGCGGCATGGGTGGTATGGGCGGTATGGATTTCTAAGGTCCGCGCAGCACAACAATCTCGAGGGGCGGCAGCGATGCCGCCCTTTTTCTCTGACGCGGAGCCAAGCCCGATCGCTCATCACAAGGCTACATACGGCGGCACTTTCACGGCGGACACCGATGACTGACTTCATTCTGTTCGCCATGGTCGGTTTCCTTGCCCAGGCGGTTGACGGCGCATTAGGCATGGCCTATGGCGCGATCTCCTCCACCGTGCTGCTCTCCAAAGGTGCTCGCCAGAGGAAGCTACTGCCCACGTGCGGGCATAGTCTTTATAGTCTGAGGCATACTTTCGAGGACCGGGTAACGGCCACCGAGGGACCGGAGAAGGTGGCCACAAATGGATCCGGCCGAAATACGGCGCCGGAGCCTCGCTGACTCAAAAGCGCAAGTGGCTCCACAAGATCGCAGTTACTCCGCCCGTGGATGCCATCTTCCTGCTCCGGGGACACCTAGCATGAGGAACAACCTCACTAAGCTCCCAACCGTCTGACGCCATCTTGCATCAGCGTGGACAGCACCCGTTGCGCCCGTTCGCGGTTTCCGAGCTTCCGACGCATTTGTTCGACCTCGCACTCCAGCCTCTCGAACGTCGCCGTATAGGCCTCCCCATGACGGACGACCAAGTAGGCCGCGACCGCCAGACAGCGTTCGAGCTCCTCAACCGAGGCCACGCCATTGCAAGGTGCGCAACGCCCCTCTACGGCTGGCGAACCAGGCAATCGGCCAGCACGCGGCATCGCCCCGGAGCTATCCCTGATCGACAAATCTGAAGAGTTCACGAAGCTCGATTAGTGCGGAGGCCGGCGGCGGGGCCATTCCGGTCTGCGTCGAACCGGCAAACCCGATTTTGAAACACAGATCCGTTCGTCTCGCGCCCAACCCCGCGACCAAAACATTGTCCCCAAACTGCGGCGTACTACAGTGTGGCCCCATGTTCGCGCTCCTCTCGAAGGCTCAATCGGAGAGAGGTGGGTCAGATGGAAGAGAATAAAATGTCCCATGCGACGAGTTTCGGAAATGGCGTAGAAACGGGTTGAGAAGCTTGCGCGACTCGCCGTCGGCGCAGCCAAGCGTAGGGTGAGAATTCTACCCTCCAGCGCTACCGCCGTGCCAAGAGGGTGTAATTGGCGTGTGGCCGATCCCTATCCGGTCGTGTGTTCGGCGACCCCGTGCCGAAAGCGACGGCCACGGCCAAGACGGACAACTAGTCCGCACGTGCCGATGGTTCGATTCCCTTCGGGCACCATTTCTTTCCGCAGAAGCCTTATAGCCCAATGATTTCATGGGCGTAAGCGTTTCCCGAGGTACCCAATGAGGTCCACCGAGGGGAACACGAGAGATGATGATAGACCTCCCATGCGTACAACTGCGCAAAGGTCGATACCGCTACAGGCGCAAGGTCAGGCCAGATTTTGCGGCCGATAGTGGGCAAGACCGAAATCATTACGCTGCTGGGAAAGACCCACGCCGAGGTAATGAGGCGCAGTCCATGCGCAAGCCGAGCGCCAACTGGCGGCGGCGGAAAGAGCCATCGAGATCACCGGACCGTGGGTGAGCGACGCTCGGCTTGATCACAAATTCCCGGACATCCTTGTCGGTCACCCACACCGCAGGCCCAAAACCAAAGGCTCAGTCAGAAACTGCCGCTGATTGGGGACGCGCTCGAGGCGGCTCAGTAGGCCGTGAGGCTGCGCAGGGACAAGAGCTACTATTCCCAGCCTATGGTCGCACCGATGGCAGTGATGCGGCCTGAGCCGCTTTGATGAAGAACGTCCGGAAGATCGTAGCCGACAAGAAGGTGACGGTTCACAGCCTAAGGCACAGCATGACTGACAGGATCAGGCTGAGCGGCGCATCTACTGCCGAACGAATACCTCATCCTCGGGCGGTCCAGTGGCCCGGTAGTGGGAGGCTTACGGAGGCGACGAGGTCGGGTTGGAGGTTGCCACCAGGGTAATGCGAAGGGCGCTGCTGGGGGAGTGATCGCGGCGCTTCGCTTCATTTACTGCGCACTTCGGCGATGGGCACTCCATCGTGATGTTGGCACAGACTGTGATCGGCAAGCGTATTGATCACGGGACAGCTCTCAACGCGCTCGTGACGACAGCTGGCCATACGGTCAAGCTCGGCTTCAAGAGACTGTAGGCTGGCGATCATGCGCCGGACGTCTGCCAGTTTGGCAACCACGATGGCGTCGGCTTCTGCGCAGGGCTCGTTCGGCCTGTCCTGCAGTTTGAGGAGCGCATGGATGTCCTTCATGTCGAACCCTAACTCCCGCGAATGGCGGACGAACTTGAGCCGCCGCAAGGCACGCTCGTCATAGAGCCTTCGATTGCTTTCCGTCCGGGCCGGAGGATCAACGAGGCCGATTTGCTCATAGAAGCGGATTGTCGGGACCTTTATCCCGGTCATGTCCGCTGCGATACCAATAGAGACCGCCCGTTCCATTTTGTGCTTGCTCCTCTAGTCACTAGAGGATGTAGGAGCAGGGTCACCTTTTGCAAGCCGGTGAGGTTTCCAGTGACCGAAGCTCAGACCCGTTACCGCCTAACCGGCATGGACTGTGCGTCCTGCGCGTCCAAGATCGAGACGGCTGCGCGTCGCATTGACGGTGTTGAGGATGTTAACGTCTCGGTGGCGGCCGGCACGATGACCGTGCAACACCGCAACGATAGTGACCTTCCAGCGCTGGAGAGGTCAGTCCGAGGGCTGGGTTACGGCATCTCGCCTGCTACACGAAGCGCCACCAACAGCGCGGGCAATGATCGACCTGAACGTGCGGAAGGCTCGCATAGTGAGCATGGGGCCGAAGTTGAGGGTCCTTGGTGGAGGTCCAGAAAGGGACTGCTGACGATAGCCAGCGGCGTTGCGCTCGTCGGAGGCTACGGGATCGGTAGGGCACTGCCTCAGGTCGAAGCGTGGGCATTCATCGCCGCGATGCTCGTGGGGCTCATACCGATAGCATGGCGGGCCTTGATGGCGGCGCTGAACGGGTCGGTGTTCACAATCGAACTGCTCATGACCATTGCCGCAGTCGGCACCGTGATCATTGGGGCGACAGAAGAGGCCGCGACTGTCGTCTTCCTGTTTCTGGTCGGCGAGTTGCTTGAAGGCGTCGCTGCCGGACGTGCTAGGGCGAGCATCAAAAGTCTTACCGCACTGGTTCCCAAAACTGCTTTGGTCGAGCGCGACGGCCAGACCGAAGAGATCGCGGCCGATCAACTTGAAGTCGGGTCGACCATCCTCGTGCGGCCCGGCGAGCGCATCCCAGCGGACGGCACTATTGTCGAGGGCGAAAGCGCGATCGATGAGGCTCCGGTGACCGGCGAAAGCACGCCTGTCCGCAAATGTGCCGGGGAAAGTGTCTTCGCCGGTACGATCAGCACCGAAGCTGTATTGCGGGTCAAGGTTACGGCGGCAGCAGCCGACAACACTATCGCGCGTGTGGTCCGGCTGGTCGAGGAGGCGCAGGAAAGCAAAGCCCCCACGGAGCGCTTCATAGACCGGTTCTCACGCTACTACACTCCCGGGGTGCTGGTTGTTGGAGCCTTGGTCGCGGTGCTGCCGCCGCTATTGTGGGGCTCTGATTTGAGGGAATGGGTCTACAAGGGTTTGGCCATTTTGCTCATCGGATGTCCCTGCGCATTGGTCATCTCAACCCCTGCAGCGATCGCGGCCGCACTTTCCGCAGGCGCGCGGTGTGGGCTTCTCATCAAAGGCGGTGCCGCCCTCGAAATGCTAGGCTCGATCACGGCAATGGCGCTCGACAAGACCGGGACATTGACCGAAGGCAACCCCAAGGTGACCGACGTTGTCACGTTTGATCGCAGCGAACGCGAGGCGCTGTCGATGGCTGCTGCCTTGGAAACTGGTTCGACCCATCCGCTGGCAATGGCGATCCTCGACAAGGCAAAGGTCGATAAGGTGCCGGTGCCTCCCGCCTCCGAGGCGTCCGCGATCGGAGGCAAAGGCGTGATCGGCAAAGTTGGCGGAAAGAAGGTTTTCCTTGGCTCTGCGCCGGCGGCGGAGGAAACAGCGAAGTTGGACGGCGATCGACTGGGTCGCATTGCCGCGTTCGGCGACGAGGGGAAATCGGTATCCGTTCTGCTGGTAGATGATCGGCTTGCAGGGATCATCGCGATGCGCGACGAACCTCGTGCCGATGCCAAGGAAGGTTTGGACGCGCTCAGGGCCGCTGGAATTGAGACGGTCATGCTGACTGGCGACAATCGGCGCACCGCTGAAGCGGTCGGCAAGACGCTCGGTCTACCCGTCAGGTCGGAGATGCTGCCGGAAGACAAGCAGCGCGTCGTCAGGGAGCTTCAGGCTCAGGGCAAGAAAGTCGCGAAGGTAGGTGATGGCATCAACGACGCGCCCGCGCTGGCTGCTGCAGAGCTCGGGATCGCTATGGGCGGTGGTACTGACGTGGCGCTGGAAACGGCGGATGCCGCAGTGCTTCATGGTCGCGTGCGAGACCTTGCGGACATGGTCGACCTTTCGCGGCGAACCATGACCAACATCCGACAGAACGTTACGGCGGCGCTCGGGCTCAAGGCCGCCTTTCTGGTCACGACGGTGATCGGCGTGACGGGCCTATGGCCGGCCATCCTCGCCGACACTGGCGCGACCGTGCTCGTCACGGCGAACGCCATGCGGCTGCTGGGTTGGCGAGGGCACCGTCAATCGGTGTCCCCAAGCAGGAGCGAAAGTTGAGCCCCGGGGTTCGGGAACGCATCCTCGAAATGCACCATGAATGTCGCCCAAGCTTTGAAAATCCGCATGATCGCCAAAAGTTGAGGAAGCTGGTCTCGAAGATCAGGTTGGCCGAGCTCTTCAGATAGAAACTGATCGTGTTTCCATTTGCGCCGCCCGCTGTCCCGGCTCGGTCGGTTCCGCTTGCGAAGTTCGTCCAGCACGCCATGAGGCAAGCGATCATAGACGATCTTGTTGGTCAGCTTCCCGACCAACGGGGTCTTGGCTTTACCAACCGGGCAGCTCCAGCAACTTAGGCGGTAGAGCTGTCGGTAGTACTCGTGGGAACGCCGTGCCCATGCAGGGGTCGGAAATATTGGTTCAGCGTTTCTCCGCCTTATTCCTTCGCCGGGTAGCCCAGTCTCGTATTGAGCGTCAGGTATCGAGACTTTCTTCCCATTCGCTCCAGCAGGGGAACGGCCGCTTAATGCTCTACATGCTGTAGTCAACCAATGTCGTCGGGTGAGCTAGCTGTGAGCTTTCGGGAGGTTGTCCATTCGGACCGGACCGGGGAGACTGGAGTTACCAGGCTTCAGCACTCACCGGAGGGTCGAATGAACATCCATAAGAATGCCCGTCTCACGCCGCTGCGTCGAGAGGAGATGGCGCTGTCGGTGATAGAAGGCGCTTTCTCCAAAGCCCATGCGGCGCGTGTCTACGGCGTGTCGGCCAAGATCGTGGCTCGCTGGGTCGAGCGCTACAAGTCCGAAGGGCGGGCCGGCATGATCGACCGTTCCTCGCGGCCCGCCCATATGCCACAGGCCACCGCTGCGTTGATCGCCGAGCGCATCATGGCGCTGCGGCGGCAACGTTGGACCGGCAAGCACATCGCCCATGAGGTCGGCGTCTCGCCCGCCACCGTTAGCCGGGTTCTCAAGCGTGCCGGACTGTCGCGGTTGCGGGATATCGAACCGGCCGAGCCGATCCGACGCTACGAGCGCGAGCATCCTGGCGAGATGATCCATATCGACATCAAGAAGCTCGGTCGTTTCGAGCGCATCGGTCATCGCATTACCGGCAAGCGCACCGGCAATGCCAGCTCGCGCGGTAGCAGTTGGGAGTTCGTCCATGTCTGCGTCGACGACGCCTCCCGCATCGCCTTCTCGCAGATCCTGCCCGACGAGAAAAAAGAAAGCGCCATCGCCTTCCTCAAGGCGGCGGTGGCCTACTACGCCAGCCTCGGCGTCACGATAGCCCGCGTCATGACCGACAACGGCTCCTGCTACAGGTCAAAGGCCTTCGCCAAGGCCTGCCGCGATCTCGGCCTCAAGCACGTCACGACAAGACCCTATACGCCCAAGACCAATGGCAAGGCCGAGCGCTTCATCCAGACAGCACTGCGCGAATGGGCTTATGCCATCGCCTATCCGACTTCAGATCACCGCGCCGCAGAGTTGCCGGTCTGGCTGCACAGATACAATTGGCACCGTCGCCACGGGAGCCTAAAGTCCAAAACACCTATCAGTCGCCTCGCTCTAACCGAGGACAACCTGTTGAGGCTCCACAGCTAGCGGATCCCGCTGGGCCAGTCGAATTCCACTGTACACACGGCACTGGCCTACCACTGACTTCTCGATGGCCTGGAGCAGCGTCTGCTTGAGGTTCACGAACGCCCTGTAATGTTCGCAGGACGGCGCTACCAGGGCCTGGTCAGCGTCTTGTGCAGCTTTTGAGCGTCTTCAAGGAAACGCTGTATCTCCGCTTCTGAAAGCTGTTTGGATTTCTTGTGCCTTGCCATTGGCGACCTCCATTACGGAATCGCCGCACCGGGCACACGTCAATACCGATTTCTAGGGATGGAAAAAGCCGACGGCATCGGCAAGCTATGGCAAGGAGTAGCTGCCATGAACGCCTTAACCTATCGGTTATCAGAAGACGACACCGGAACATGGACAATCGTTTTCGAGCCCGACGATTTACACCTCTACATTGAAGCACCGAGGACAAACACCGACCCAGCCAACTGGATGTCGATCGACGACTTCCTTGCGAGACGGCCGATTGGCCCGGCTCACTTACGAGCGCTCGACAATCTGGTCTCGCTGCTGCGGACGGCTCTCGCGAAGAACGAATGCTCGCGAACAGTCTCGGTTGAGCAGGCGGACGATTAGGCTCGCGGACGAGTGGCCAAGCCAATTAACATCGGCGCCAATACCGAGCAGGTCGCGCGTGGCGGACAGACGCGAATCCACAGCAAACGAGAAGCCGAGCGGTGAACTGCCTGCCATCGGAGAGCGTCACGACTGCTCCTTGGCGGCTGTTGGTTGCATTCACGACCGAATGGCCGCAGAGCAAGCGGCATGGTCCTGCGCGCGGACGATTTTGAAAAGGGCATCGCGAATCCGGCAATTTTGGGACGAGAACTCCCTATCGTTGCCCAGATCCGTTGGGAGAATCGAAACGCAGAGCGAAAGCGCTCGATCCGTTGAGGACGCGTGCGCCTTGAAGTGGGATTTGTCCGAAGCGGGCATCACATAACAGGCGCCGAGCGCGCGAAGAATTCTAATCGAGGCGAGCCAAGACCAGGTTCTTGCTCCCTTGTGTTTTGAGGCGATGCGGCGTTAACGCTCTCCGATGGCAAGCCAGTTGACCGCTCGGCTTCTCGTTTGCTGCGGATTCGCGTCTGTCCGTGCCATTTTCAGCATCCACCTCGACTTCGCCACGCTCGCTCAGCCGAAAGGGAATCGCCTGACCCGCTCACCCCGTCCTAAATTGCCGGATTCGCGATGCCCTTTTCAAAATCGTCGGCGTGCAGGATCATGCCCGCTTGCTTCCCGCAGGTGCGGGTCGGCGCGGCTAGATGACGAGGGCCGCGATGTTGTCGGTCTGATCCGCCGATACTGAGCAGGTCGCGCGTGGCGAGGACTGGGTCGCGGATCGGTCCTTCCACCAACATCTCACCAAGAGCTTGACTGGATCACCGGAAATGGCAGCCACCAAGAAGGTCGTACGCAATGCGAGGAGCGAGAACTCCCAGTGGTTGCCCAGATCCGTTGGGGGAATCAGCTGTCATCGGAGTGGCCATCAGCGTGGCGCCATCGCGTAGGCTCTCCAGTACCCAAGCACGAACTGCGAAATAAAAAAAGCGCCTTTGATGCTAGTTAAGCACGACGCGCACAAGCTATGGCCGCCTAAATAAGTGGCAAGTCGCCTCATCAGCGGCAGATGCTCACAAAGCCGTTGCTTGACCGCTCTAGCTGGCAAGTAAGCGGTCGATCGGGCCGTTGCTGCGGCGCGATCTCGCGATCCTGGGAACGGAACTGCTGCTGCTGTTGCTGTTGCTGTTGCTGTTGCTGTTGCTGCTGCTGCTGCTGCTGATATTGCTGCCGCCGCAGCCTGTTCTCCAGCATCAGTAATTCGTTCCGCTCGACCAGCGCATTGCGATTGGCGGGGTTGAGGACTGGTGCCGAGGCGACCGGATCCGGCAACGTCGCCGTTCCCAGCATTCCCGACATGAAGATAGTCAATAGGCGAAATCGCGACATCCATTCACTCCTGCAACAAAACTTTGGAATACTCCGCTCACCTAGGCAGATAGCCAGCCAACCAACGGGTTTCTCACCTCGGCTATTCAGCTTTCCAGCAGCCACACTTGCATCGAGCCTTTTGCCCGATTATTCCAGAGATAGTATGGCACGGCGGTTAGCCGGCAGTCGGAAGCGGTGGGGGGCGTATTCCTGTATAGGCTGTCTCCCCAGCCCTGGTCTTCGACGCGCTGCGCGGAGGCAGTCAGCGTGACCACACCATCGAAAAGATCGCCCCGTTCCATCGTTTCGATCTTGGACTCTCGCGGCAGTGTGAGCTGCTGCACGGGCGCCCCGGGATTGTCGATCTCTTCAACGCAATAAACCAATGGTCCGCGCTTAAGCGCCACCCGGCCGATATCCTGCCTGACCAAGGGATGAGCATAGATGCGCTCGGGAGACATCGGTAGCTCGAGGGCGATTATGTCTCCTAGAGTCCATAGCCGCGAGATTAGAAGATAGCCATTTCTGGTGCATGCTGTCACGTCGACCACATGTCCCCCGACCGAGGCTTTGGCTTCATGAGCCCAGCCGGGAATGCGCAGTTTAACGGTGAACTCGGCCGGCGCGTCAGGGCTGACCTCTATCCTGATCGAGCCGAATAGTGGATAGGCGCTGCTTTCCCGTAGGAACACGTTTGACCCAGCGAGCTGGATGTTTGTCGAAATGCCGCCGTAGAGATGGAAGGCGATTGCGTCTTCGCTGGCCGAGAGGAAATAGCCTCCGACCGAAGCGATCAGACGCGACAAATTCATCGTGCAGCATGGGCATGTGTGCCAGGCCCATCGGCTGTGTCGCCCATCGCTGTCCAGCGGATTGGTATAAAAATAGTGCTGGCCATCGCGTGACAGGCCGGTCAGCGCGCCGTTAAACAACGCCTGTTCCATGACGTCGGCGTAGCGACCGTCGAGATCGAAATGCAGCATGCGATGCGCCCAAAAGATCAGCGCTATCGAAGCGCAGGTCTCCGCATAGGCCGTATCGTTCGGCAGGTCGTGGTCCTCGGTAAAGCCTTCATTCCCGCCAGCCGGTCCCAACCCGGAGGTGATATAGATCTTCGAGGAGATGACGTCGCCCCAGAGCACCTCGCATGCTTTCTTGAGGCTGTCGTCATTCAGTTCCGCCGCGAGGTCGGCCATGGCAGAAAACATGTACATAGCCCGGACGGCATGTCCGACCACAATGGTCTGCTCGCGCACCGGCCTGTGCGATTGGCTGTACTCAAATCGCTCCTTCCAGAAATCCTGAGGACTCTCCCCGCGCGCGATCGCTTCCTGATCGAAGTAGTGCGGCTGGCACCCGCGCTCGTTGATGAAATAGGCCGCGAGGTCGAGATGCTTTCTATCTCCCGTCAAGCGATAGAGCTTAACGAGAGCAAGCTCGATCTCCTGATGGCCGCAATAGCCGCGCTTCTGGCCGGGGTTCGGGCCGAAGGTCTTGCGCACATGGTCGACATAGCGCTCGAGGATGCCGAGGAGCCGGCGCCGGCCAGTCGCGACGAAGTAGGCGATGCCGCCCTCAAGCAGATGTCCAAGATTGTAGAGTTCGTGATTATCGCGCAGGTTGGTCCAGCGCTTGTCTGGGTCGCGCTGCAAGTACCAGCAGTTCAGATAACCGTCGGGAGCCTGCGCCTTTTCGAGATCGTCGACGATCTTCTCGATCCCGGCCACGATATCGGCGTCGCTCCTGTGTGACAGCGCATAGGATGCCGCTTCGATCCACTTGCCGACGTCGGAGTCCCAGAACAGCTGCACGAAATCCTGCTCGTCGTCTGGGAACCGCAGCGGCGGCGGCCGGTTCGGCAGGGTTAGGGACTGCAAGATACCATGCTTGCCAAGCTGGACGTGCTGGCTGGGGATGGTCCGTGTCAGCACCGTCTCTAGCCGCTCGCGCCAAAATTGCCCCTCCAGCGCCACATCGACGAACCGAACTGGCTTGAACTCGTTCATTCGAACGCATCCGTTCCTGCAACGAAGTGGGCCGACGTTCTCATCGCTCCGACGATGCTCGCCAAGACCAGTGAACATGGCCAGCGCCTGACGCCGCTCAGCTGCCGTCCGGCGATCATCTTAAGCACGCGGTGAGCAGCCTCGCGTCCGAGGGCCTCGGGTTCACATCGACCCTGGTCAGTTGCGGACGCGCCTCAAGCCCCATGACGTCCTCAGATCTAGCGATGGCCACATCGGCATGTACTAGCGGGCCTATCTCGCGCAGAGGGTCGCACGCGCCCCGGGCGATCTGACCATTGCCGCGGAAAGTCGCGTTCAACGTTTGCTCACAAGAATGCGGCCGCCGCCTTGCGCAGCGACGCCTCGGCCCACTTTTGGCTTTGGCCGTTCTTCGTGTGGGTCTTGATCCAGACCGATCGCCGAGGCGTTCGGCGGCGCGATTCATCAAGGTAGGCATGGTATCTCCCCTTGAAAGACTGGCCGATGAAACCATGCCGATGACTAGATAACCCTGATCTGGGTCAAGCGGCATGAGAAATCCGGCGACCGCGGCTCGAGGATCAGCCGCCTGGGCGATGTAATCCTTCGAGCGACAAAGGCTTTTCACAGCAGCGTCAACCGGCGGCAGGTGAAGCTGCTTATGCCACCTCAGCAGTTGTTCCAGACGACTCGGCTTACCACCGGCATCCGCACAGTCGTCTGCACAGCGGCTTGAGTCAGCGTTCTGGCTTGTCGTCCTGGTCGATAAGGATACGCTCTGCTGCCCCGTCGAGATCCTCGTATTGACCGCTTTTCAAGGCCCATAGGAAGCCCGACAGCCCAAGCGCGCCGAGGAGCAGAGCCCCAGGTATCAAATAGGCTAGCGTCGTCATTACAACTGTGCCAATCCGCCACTGTTGGAGTGTTTATCATTGGGAACAGTTCTCGTTGGTGCGTCCAGTACAAAGCCTTCCAGGCGTAATGCATTTCCGATGACAAGCAGCGACGAGGCGGACATCGCGATTGCGGCGATCAACGGTGTGACGTGC
>NZ_JBVVQK010000066.1:0-10342 GCF_055811175.1 Mesorhizobium sp. WSM4828
AGGGCGGAAGGGCGGAAGGGCGGAAGGGCGGAAGGGCGGAAGGGCGGAAGGGCGGCGTAAGGCAAGATAAAGGCATCGCCTCCAGGAGCCGGCGAAGTCTTTGTCTGCACATCGTTTTTCCCGGAGGCTGCCGGTAGAACCGGGAGGGTGGGGCGAGCAACTATCTGATTTCTCTTGCGATTTTCTGGAACGCCACGATGCAGGATGACGAATTCAGGCCGAAGCTCGGCAGAATAGGCTCGCGCGGCTCGAAGGCCGGCAAACGCTTCGCCAGCCAGGTCCAGGCGGCGATCAACAGAGCCGGCGGCCGGCCCCAGCGCGGCGGCCGCTTTAGCGGCAGCCGGGCAGGGCGCGGCGGAGCGGCCGCCGCGCTGCTGAAATCCCGCGATAGGTATGCTGCCTTCCGGCAGCGGCGGGTGGTGGTCAAGGCGCGCGTCGTCAAGCTGGCCGGCAAAGGCCATGGTGGGGCGCGTGCGCATCTGCGCTATATCCAGCGCGACGGTGTTACCCGAGAAGGCGCGCCTGGAGAGCTCTACGGCGCCGACAGTGATCGCGTCGACGGCAAGGCCTTTCTTGATCGTGCCGATGGCGATCGGCATCAGTTCCGCTTCATCGTCGCACCGGAAGACGGCACTCAGTATGATGACCTGAGGCCACTCACGCGCCGGCTCATGACGCAGATGGAGGAGGATCTCGGCACCAAGCTCGACTGGGTCGCCGTCGATCACTTCAACACCGGCCACCCGCACACCCACATCATCGTCCGGGGCAAGGACGATCGCGGCGAGAACCTGGTTATCGCGCGGGAATATATCTCGAGCGGAATCCGCGAACGGACAGCCGAACTGGTCAGCCTCGATCTCGGTCCGCGAACCGATCGCGAGATCGAGCACCGCCTGCGCCAAGAAATGGAGCAGGAGCGCTTCACCAGCATCGACCGGCAGCTGCTCAGCGTGCGCGACAGCGACGGACTGGTTTCGCCGGTCGGCCGCGACGCCTTCCGACAGACGCTGCACCAGGGCCGACTGCGCAAACTCGAACGGATGGGCCTGGCCGAGGAGATCAGCTCCAGCCGCTGGCGCCTCGACGATGAGCTCGAAGCAACACTGCGGCGCATCGGCGAGCGCGGTGACATCATCAAGACGATGCACCGCGAAACTGCGGGCAAAGGACTATCCCGGAGTGCCGCCGACTGGGTGATCCACGATCGATCCAGTCAGCTCGCGCAACCTGTCATTGGCCGTGTTGTGGCGCGCGGGCTTGCCGACGAAATCAAGGACCGCCACTACCTCATCGTGGATGGGGTGGACGGAAAAAGCTACTACATCGATGTCGGCAAAGGCGAGGCCACCGAACCGACGCCCGACGGCTGCATCGTCCGTGTCACCCCGAGAAACACCGTTCCGAGGCAGGTTGACCGCACCGTCGTCGAGATCGCCGCCGTCCATGGCGGGCGCTACAATGCTGATATCCACCTGGAGCATGATCCATCTGCCACCGAACGCTTCGCCGAAACCCATGTACGGCGCTTGGAAGCCATTCGCCGTGAGACCGGCACTGTCAGGCGCGAAGCCGACGGCACATGGATCATCGCGCCGAACCATCTCGACCACGTCGCTCACTATGAGCGCAAGCGAGCCATGGCTGCGCCGGTTGTCGTCGACAAGCTCTCGTCAATGCCGCTGGAGCAGCAAATCGCGTTCGATGGTGCCACCTGGATCGACCGGGAAATGGTTTCCGATGCACCGGAGGCCCTGCGCAACTCCGGCTTTGGTCGTGAGGTGCGGGAGGCGCAAGCCCGCAGGCGGCAATGGCTGATTGCCCAGGGTCTCGCGCATGAAGAGCAGGACCGCACCGTCTATCGCGCCAACATGATTTCGATCCTCCGCCAGCGAGAGCTGAACCGTGTTGCCGGTCAGCTCTCGGAAGAGCTCGGTCTGTCCTATGCTGAAACCCGACCCGGAGACCGGGTAGAGGGCACGCACCGCCGCTCAGTTGAGCTGGCCAGCGGCAAATATGCCGTTATCGAGAAATCGCGCGAATTCGTGCTGGTCCCGTGGCGGCCGGTGCTCGAGCGGCATATCGGCAAAGAGGTCTCTGGCACGGCGCAGCGCGAGGGTATCTCCTGGAACATCGGTCGGCAAAGGAGCGGGCCCAGCGTTTCATGACTTGCCTGGCAGCCATGCGCAGGCGCGGTGTGCCTTGGACCGGCTCGGCAAGAGTTGGACAAGGCGGTCCGAGCTGGCCGGTCTACCGGATCATCGACAATGCGCCCGTCCACCAAGATGCTCGGGCGGGCCAGATCGCCCGGAGCTCGCGGAAGCATCGAGGACAGTTGCGGAACCAGCTCCGACGAAAAAAATCGAGCTCCTCCCGGCTTCTGTCGCTGTGGATGCGCTTCCACATGGCATGAGGATAAGGGCATTCCGAGCAACGCGTCCGCCCACGCTTTAATGGCTTCGCGAACGATCTGACGACGTCGAGCAGTTTGGCTAGACGCTTTTCGAGCATTCAGAGTATCGCCGCTTTTGAAGCTGATCGGCGGACGGGGTGAACCGCTCTTATGGTTGCAATGGGCGAGACTCGCCACATCGACGGGTGTAAGATGCGACATCGGCGATAAACGTTCAGGGCATCGCCGGCTGTGAGCGAACATCGCGCTTCCGCCCCAATTTCGGGAGGGAGCCATGACCAGCCCCAACAATTCGAAAATTGGCCTCGCATACTCAGAAGACCGCGATCGGGCGCCAATTCATCGCCCGGAAACTGCCTATAGAAACGAACTGCTGCGGCGCATGTCTGCGGCGGACCTGCAATTGCTCAGCCCTCACCTTCACCGCAGCTTTCTGCCATTGAGGACCCAGCTCGAAACCGCAAACGCCCCGATCGAGGCCGTCTATTTCTTTGAGACGGGAATCGGCTCGGTGGTGGCGAAGCTGCGGCCGGAGGTCGACGCCGAGGTTCGCGTCATCGGCTTCGAGGGCATGACCGGCTCGGCGCTGATCATGGGCGGCGATCGCTCCCAGCATGATTGTTACATTCAGGTGGAGGCCGAGGTTCTCAGCATGGACACCGAGCCATTCACAAAGGCGCTTTCAGACAGCCCGACGCTGCGGCTTTTTCTGCTGCGCTATGTGCATTACGCGCATATCCAGACCTGCTACACCGCGCTCGCCAATGCCCGTTTGAAACTGGAAGAACGGCTGGCGAGATGGCTGGTCATGTGCGACGATCGGACAGAAGGCGACCGGTTGCCGGTTACCCATGAATTCCTGTCGGTCATGTTGGGCGTACGACGGCCGGGCGTCACCGTGGCACTTCAGTTGCTGGAAGGCCGCGGCCTGATCAGGTCGAATCGTGGCGAGGTCATCATCCGCGACCGCGCCGGCCTCATCATCTTGGCAAACGGCTCATACGGGCAGCCGCAGGCGGAGTATGCCCGCCTGATCGGCGAGCCGGCGTTGCCATGAGTACGCGGCAACCGTCGCCGAGATCAGTCGACATACAGCGCTTTACGATCATGCGCATACTATTCCGACTTGAAGGACGCTGCTTTCGTCGGCGGGCTCCCAAGGCTTTCAAATCGACAAACCGATACGTCACCTTTTCCTTGGGCCTACTTTGGGGCCGCCACAAACAGGGGAGTAAGCGCCTGCAGAATGGCTGTTGCCAAGGCGATTCCGAGTTGCCGAGGCCGAGCCCACGAGTGGAGGGCTGACCACCCGAACAGCGCCCAAAATTGGAATGGCCCGCGAACGAGCAGCGTGAGTTCCACCGAGCATGGCTCCGCGCCCGGGAGACGTAATAGCATTGCCTGCAGCCGGTAAGACTCGCGCCGACACGGCGGTCTAGCGCGCCGCTTCCGCTTCGCCTCGCTGCAGGGCGGACGAGCGCCGTATGAAGGAGGCGCTCATAATGCCTTGCACAGGCAGCCAAAGAACTGACTGATAGCGATCCGATTCGCAATCGAGAGCGGTGTTTGAAGCTCGATCAAATCGAGTGACGCGAAGATGGGAATGCGGTGGGCTGCGTAGAAAGGTAGAAATGCAACTTATCCTTGGCGCCATCGGCAGGGTCTGGCATACGGCCTTGCTTAAGATCGACAGGGCCCGGTTGCGGCGGCAGCGTAGGCGGCTTGGCGATATTGACCGCCGCGGCTGAATCTCCCCACCCGGAACTCCGCGCTCTCGAACACTCCGCGATGCTTCGGCCGGGAACTACGATCGCGGATCTCCGCCCGTGTGCGTTCAACGTCACTTGGTGCTCCGCATTTGAGGAGCTAATGCTTGGGGCGAGCCCTCGCAACGCAGATTTCAATGAGGTCGGCGGCATAGGACGCTTGCTGACCAGCTTTGCGCCAGACCGCGAGCATGCTGCCGAGCAGCGGCGCGCGTGATCACAGCCTGGAATGTAGCGAAGAAGAGTCAGAGCCGGGTCTCGCCACCATCTCGCATTCGAGGTCTCGCCAGGATCCCGATTGATGAGGACGCGGTTTCGTCCACGCATCCTTTGCGAGGTCACGACTGAGCACGTGCCGTGCCAAGGCTGGTTTCCGGCAACTATGTTGCCCCTCCGGCACTGACACAAAGCTCTCGAAAGCCAATTTCGTGGCAGTCCAACTGGCGGTTGCTAGACCTGTCGGAGCTCATGCGCCTAAGCTGGTCTTCGGCCGCGCGCGCACCTGGCAAGCCCGCCCACCCTAAACCCCCGCTTGGTGCAATAGCGCCTGACCGATCCCGCCGCACTGAACCGTGCGGCGGGTTTTTTCATTCACACACCGCGGAACACCGGCCCGCACGGAAAGTTCACGCCAGGCAGCAACTCTTCCGGTCATTCTTGCTATCAGATCGGACAGGTCCGATGCCCGCGTCGTTCGTTCCCTCCGGCGACGCGAGCTCGCCGTCCTCGCCTATCGGTCGAGTAGCCACAGAACAAACGAGAGCACGATGCTGATCAGAATCCCGGTGCCGATGGGAGCATAAAACGTGAAGTTCTCACGTTCGATCATGATGTCACCGGGCAGTCTGCCCAAACCGACCCGCGACAACCAGGGCCACAATAGGCCTATGGCAACTATCATCAAACCAATGATGATCAGAGTTCTGGACATGGCGGCATCCGGCCGGGAATATGGTGGCTGGCCTTGGCTTGTCTCAATCTCATTGGTGTTTTTGCTCTCGTTGAGACTCAATTTCTTCTGGTTCTTTCTTGTCGATCTTCGCCGTCTCGTTGTCGGCATCGCCGACTGAGCGAAGCAGTTCGTCCATCTTGGCGTGCAGAGCCTGAGTATCGCGATGCTCGGCGCGCTGAATGAACAGCGTCATAGCCCAGGTCGCCAGAGTGGCAACGCCATGCCAGTCTAAGCTCGAGCGGTCGAAGATCACCCAAAGCGCCGCATAGGCGAGAAAGACAAGAAAAGCCGCCGGCCGGGATGTCCACGTGCCGATGGAGGTCAGAATCTTTGCGACATCGTGCTTTGGCATTGTCCAGAACCGACGAGTTTGGCGCGGGTTCCAGAAAGACCGACCGGATGCGTAAGCAAGCATGCAAGAGTTTGCGAAAGAGGCTCGCAACGGAGTGGACTAGGCCGGGGATCAAGGTCGGGGCGAAGCATCGCCTCAACGGCGAGGACGTTTCCCATGCCTCTCTGCAGGATTTCTGAGCTGTCGAGTAGCCTGCCGCTTCGATCTAACGAGTTCGAGCAGCTCAGGCGCATCCTCGTCAGCCTCTTCCAACGCGACCAAAATTTCCAGGGCCAGATACTCGGCCTCCAACGATGAGTGGGCGATATGCTCGTCAGTGCATATCTGGTCGAATACCCGTTGGCATAGATCGAGATCGGAAGGGTATAGACCGGCTCGTTTGAACGGCATTTTGAACCCCCCAAGCTTCCGAAGGCCGTCATTGTGGCAGTGAAGGGATCAAAACTAAGGACCGCTAGGCGGGATGAGTCAACGCCGTGTAAAAAGCGGACATTGCGATGATCGGCACGCCTCAACCGGCTACGAACTCGTCCTAACTGGCGTTTGGTGGACGCAAATTGGCACTGCCCTACTCGTTTCTCACGATCCCGCGGCACTGTGCACAGCCGATCCAAATCCCATGCCCGTGCTTGGTGCAACGTTTGATCGATCCGTCGCGCTTCGCAGCTCGAACGGTAGCACTATTTCGATTGTGCTCGAAGGGGCCTGCAGCGAACGAGGTGTCATGCCGGTTCGTCCAAAAAGCTGAGAAACCTGGCGTCTTCACCCCTCCGGACGCGTCCTGAAATCGCAGGTTCCGCGGGCTTGGCCACGCGGCAGCCGTGTCGTGGCGGACGACCAGGAAAGACCTACCAGCTCCCAGTGCGCCGCTGACCAGAGGCAAGGTTGCAGGGAATGATTTCCGCCGATGAGTAGGTCGGAAAAGCATTGGACCAAGCCGCAAATCGCGTCAATTGGGCGAATTGATGGGCTCCCAACTGTAATGAAGTGCAAAGTCAGCTTTGCGTCAGGAGACCCGGATGGCGGAAATGAACGATCCGTCGCCGGACGTCCTCGCCCATCCACTGGCTGGATGGCAGCTATCCCAATAATCGATTTTACCAATACCACCAAATTCTATTAGGAGGCTCAGCGCTGGGCGGGTGCCCTTCGGGTCGACTGAGGCTACCGAGAAGAATTCGGAGACGATCATGTGCGGGATTGTTGGCATCGTTGGGCATCAGCCGGTGTCGGAGCGCTTGGTCGACGCGTTGAGGCGTCTTGAATATCGAGGATATGACTCAGCCGGCGTTGCCACCATCTCCGAGGGCTCGTTGCATTGCCGGCGCGCCAAAGGCAAGCTCGTCAATCTCGAGACGAGATTGAGAGAAGAGCCGCTGAGTGGCACCATCGGGATCGCACACACGCGCTGGGCAACCCATGGGGCACCGACTGAGCGCAACGCGCACCCGCATTTTACGGACGGTGTGGCCGTCGTTCATAACGGCATTATCGAGAATTTCACCGAGTTGAAGGACGAACTGGCGGCGGCGGGCGCCGAGTTCCAGACCGACACCGACACCGAAGTTGTAGTGCATCTCTTGGCAAGACACCGCCGGGAGGGCATGGGGCGGGGTGAGGCAATGCATGCCATGCTGAAGCGCGTCAGGGGCGCCTACGCGCTTGCCATTCTCTTCGAGGATGATCCGTTGACCATCATGGCGGCGCGCAATGGACCACCGCTGGCGATTGGTCACGGCGACGGCGAGATGTTCCTCGGCTCCGACGCCATCGCGCTTGCTCCCTTCACAAATGCAATCACCTATCTCGTCGACGGCGACTGGGCCGTTATTGGCACGACAGGCGCCGATATCTTCGATTTCGATGGCCATCCCGTCGAGCGTCCGCGCCAGACCTCCATGCCCGGGGCATACCTGGCCACTAAGGGCAATCATCGCCACTTCATGGAGAAGGAAATTTACGAGCAGCCCGAGGTCGTCGCCCGTGCGCTCAGTCATTACATCAACTTCGAAGGGAATCGCATCGATACGGCTTCCAGCATAGATTTCGCCAGCATCCCGAGCCTGGCGATCTCGGCCTGCGGCACCGCCTATCTGGCCGGACTGATCGCAAAATACTGGTTCGAGCGCTATGCGCGCCTGCCGGTTGAAATCGACGTTGCATCCGAATTCCGCTACCGGGAGATCCCGTTGCCGCCGCAGTCGGCGGCTCTTTTCATTTCGCAGTCCGGGGAAACCGCCGATACGCTCGCATCGCTGCGGTACTGCAAGCGGCGCGGGCTGAAAACCGGCGCTGTCATCAATACCCGCGAATCCACCATCGCTCGGGAGGCCGACGCGGTCTTCCCGATCCTTGCCGGCCCGGAGATCGGCGTCGCGTCCACCAAGGCATTCACCTGCCAGCTTGCGGTTCTTGCCACACTCGCCATTAGGGCTGCCAGGGCCCGTGGAACGGTAACCGAAGATGAGGTGAAGGCGCTCGTCGGGAGCCTTGCCGAAATGCCGGGCGTTATGAGGCGGGTATTGAACAGCATCCAGCCAGATGTCGAGCTCCTGTCGCGCGAATTGTCAAAGTGTCATGACGTCCTGTATCTCGGCCGCGGCACCAGTTTCCCACTGGCCATGGAAGGCGCGCTGAAGCTCAAGGAGATTTCCTACATCCATGCTGAGGGCTATGCGGCTGGTGAATTGAAGCATGGTCCAATCGCATTGATAGACGAGAACATGCCAGTGATCGTCATCGCGCCACATGATCGATTTTACGACAAGGCCGTCTCCAATATGGAGGAAGCCGCCGCCCGCGGAGGGCGGATTATCCTCATCACCGATGAAAAAGGGGCCGCTGCGTCGAAACTCGACACGATGCACACCATCGTGCTGCCGGTCGTGGACGAGATTATCGCGCCGATGATCTTCTCGCTGCCGATACAGCTTCTTGCCTACCACACGGCGGTCTTCATGGGCAAAGATGTCGACCAGCCGCGCAATCTCGCAAAATCGGTCACCGTCGAATGATTGTGACGTGCTCATAGTGGTGCCCATCGAAAATACACCTCAACCATACGCGCGCCTCACTGGCACTTGGATCTCGATGAGACCCGGACCAGGTCCGCGGCCGCTGGGTCTGTGTTGCTCTATCGACATTGTGGGCGACCACGAGATTCTATTTCAGCGAGGTCGCGACTGCCGTCGCCATGCGCGTAGCACGCGCATTAGCGGCGAACCCAGGCCTGTCCTAAGTCTTTGCCATCGTAAGACCGGCAACTCTCACGTTTCCAGTCAGAGTGATCCCCGCCCATTCCGTATTGAGCCCGATATGCCAACGATTTTGCCGTCATTCATATCACGCCGCGCGTAGACTCTTCGTTTCGAGCACCTCGGCCCGGTTCTATTCGCGCGATAGAACCCGCGGCTGGTAATCCAGCAGTATGGAATCGCCGAATTCATGCGCACGGTAGCCGTACGCGGCGAGGGCTGCGGAGAGCAGAGCATCGCCGGCAAAGGCGCGCAGGAGCTCGAAATGGCTTTCCTGCAGCGGACCGCGCGACGCATCGGCGACGCCGCGGCCTACGACCTGGACGGCCATTCGATCCATTTCGGGTTTGGCTGCGTCGACCCGGCAGCAGCAATCGCTGCGGCACGCGCCAGCCTGACGAGCTGACGCGCAGGCCCGAGCTGCGCGCTGGTCAAGCAAAGTTTTGGAAGCGGACTGAGTTTTGGACAGAAGGAGAACGCTGCAATGAACGCCAGATTTTGAAGAGCTGCATTGGCGCTGCGGCCATTGTCTCAGTCGGCCTGGCTCCTGCCTGGCTCGGCGATTTTGATGGCTTCATCGTCGGCGGTTGGAGGGGCGAACCCCCGCGGACATCGACGTGCTGGCCGGCACTGTGTTCAAGACCAAGAGCGACGGCGTGCGTGTATTCGACGGCGATCTTCGTTCACCCGAAATGGGGGCAGATTCCAGGCCGCTTCGACTTCGGCACAGCGCTCATTAGGCTTAAGGAACCCCTGTCGGTCGGCGCCGCAATCGAACTTGCCACGGATGCGACCGATCTGCCCTTGACCCCCGTATCGGGTCTCCGGCTGGGGCGCCACCAGCGAAGGGGCGTGCGCAGCCATGTCGAAATGCATGAGCGAATTCGTCGATATCGGTCAGATGAGTCATTCGATCCGCGCATTTATCCAGTGATTGGATGCCGTATCCTCACAAAGGCCTTCGTTTGGCCACGTGATCTCTGGCTTCCGATTCCCCCAAGCTGGAAGCCCAACATCGTGGTCGGTCGTGGCTTTGACACGGATGAAGTCGAGGGCCGAGCTAGTTGCGATAACGCCGTCACCGGTGTGCAGCGCCTTGATTACCTCGCCATCTGCATCGGCAAACAGATGCAGGCCACCATGCAGTCGGGGGAGAGAGTAGATAGAATGGGAGAGACGGCCGGCGTCTGTCCTCGGGAGAGCTGGCTTAATTTGTCTGAACAGTTTGGCGAGGACCGCGAAATCAAGGCAGCATAGGGAATAGAAGCGCCACGGGCGACGACCCGATAGAAGCGGTTCACCCGTTCGACCAGTGAAGTGACGTTCGTTAATCGCACGACTCAGGGTCCGAGCTGAAGCCCTCCATCGCGGAACGGTTTTTTTCTTGAGCATGGCCTCAAGACACGTGTCGAGGTTATCGTGCAGGCCTTGAGCATGATCCCGCCGATGGTCTCAGGCACAGCTCGTATAGCGACCATGCCCTTCCGGCTGGTTAAATATTTCGAAAAAACCTTCCCCCTGCGCATCATCGAACTTCCGCTGCCGCTTCCCGCATTCACCGAGGCCGTCCAATGGCCCGCCCTTCACAACAGTGATCCGGCAAGC
>NZ_JBVVQK010000067.1:0-9688 GCF_055811175.1 Mesorhizobium sp. WSM4828
CCGTCGCTAAGGCGACCCAGCCTAGCATAAACCTCTGTAAACGCTGCGAAATACACGTGTTTGTGGACGGAAACTAGACTAGCGGATACCCCGTCTTACGCCGTCTTCTGCTGCGTCAACACTAGAAGCGTCGACGATGGTCGGGCCAGTGTAGATGTCGTCAGCCATCGTGAAGCCCTGCGCCACATGCAGCCACATCTGCTGCACCGACAAATAGCCCTGCAGATACTGTTGGCTGTCGATCGTGGCGAGAATGTCGCCCGACCGGATGCCATCGATCTGCGGCTGGGCAACATCGAACGTCATGTGGGCCCACTGACGTTCGTGGGGGACCAGTTTGCGGGCGTCAATAACCGCCTGTGCTCCTGGAGGACCAAGTGTGAGCACAGCGTCCACGCCGGTGTTTTCGGTCAGGTATTCCGCGACGGCCCGCGCACAGGCTTCCGCATCACCGCCAGGCACGCGCAGCCGGTCTGACCTCAAGCCCCTTGCCCCGAAAGCCTGTTCGAAACCCTGATAGCGATCGGAATGGCAGATGTGGTCATGCAGGTAATGATCAACGCACATCCCGCTTTTCGGCGAAAGCTTGCCGATCAGATAGTTGCCGGCCAGGCGTCCGGCATTGGCATCGTCGCCGCCAATGTAACACAGATAAGGAATGCGTTCGCCTTGCGGTCGCGGGTCCCTGGCGTTGATCGCTATGACCGGTATGCCCCGCTGGATGACGGCACGAAGTGGCGCGTCCACCGCCTCCACGCGCGGAATGGTGGAGATGATGCCATCCGGCTGCGCATGCATGGCTCCCTCGATAAGGCCTGCCTGGATTTCGGGCGAAAATTTGCCCGGTCTCAGGTGCTCGACATCGACATCGTAGCGCTCCGCAGCGTCCATAAGCCCCCTGCGGAAGACATCCCAGAACACGTCGCCGAGGATATCGTGGGTGATCGCATAGAACTTCAGGCGCTTAGGTCGCATCTCGATAAACCTACAAATGCATAGCTATTCATTTGTCCCTGTGCTACATGCCTGCCACTTGAAAATCAATCGAAAAGTTGACCCATGCGCAAGTACCGGATCGTCATTGTGGGAACCGGAAGAATAGCTGCAGTGCACGCCCGCTCCGTTCACCGCAATCCGTGGCTGGAACTCGCCGGCTTCGTCGATACCCTTGCACCGGGCAGTCTCGCGTCAGACTGGGGCCGACCTTGCTTCCCAACGCTGGGCGAGGCTGCAGGGGCGGTAGTGCCCGACGCTATCGTCATCGCCTCACCGACAGACACGCATGTCAGCTATCTGGCGATGGCCGTCACTCTCGGTCTGCCAGCGCTGTGCGAAAAGCCCGTCGCCCGTGATCGCCGCTCTATCGAGGCGGCAATTGACCTTGTGGGCAGATCCGGCCTTCCGGTCATACTCGGATTTCACAGGCGCTTCGATCCCATGCGGCGTGAAGTCCGGAGCCGGATAGCTGCCGGCGGCATCGGCAAAATCGAGCATATCCTCCAGCTAAGCCGGGATATTTCCCTGCCAGATCGAACCGTCACGGCGCATCAGGGCGGAATCGTCGCTGATATGGTGGTCCATGACCTTGACGAACTCCTCTGGCTGGTGGGACGCCAGCCTGACCGCGTTCACGCCCGCCTGGACAGGAACGTCGATCCCGCCCTCGCCGAGATCGGCGACCATGATACCGCATCGCTGCAGCTGGAATGGGATGATGGTCCGGTAGGCCATATCTCGGCGACCCGCCGGGCCGTGCATGGTTTCGAGCAGCGCCTTGAGGTCTTCGGGTCCGCCGGCCGTCTTATCTGTGATGACCCCAGGGTCACCTGCGTTCGCCAGGATTCGGCTGAAGGCACATTGCTGGACCGCCGCCATGAAGGCTTCCAGGAGCGCTATCGCGACGCCTATCAGGCCGAGGTTGACCATCTCGCGGATCTTCTGCGATGCGGGGGCGAGCCGATGTGCAGCCTCGGGGATGGCCTGAGGGCCTTCGACCTGGTGGAGCGAGTGGTCGAGGGCGCTCGATGACGTTCAGATCTGCCATCGCTTCGACCGGCGGCCAGCTCCCACACTTCTGTCCACAGCTGCGAACGTGACATTGTCGATGGCCCAGATTATCGCTAACCTGCCTGCTTGTGCATTGCAATTCAGGGGCGGAGTCTGGCGTGCGGCAGCAGGACGATGAAAACGGCAGCAAGCTGCCGACAATGCTAGATGCGGCTGGCGGCCCGGATGGCCGCGGCAGGGTGCAGCCGTCGTCGATCGACGTGGCGCGGCTGGCCGGAGTGTCGCAGTCGGCAGTATCACGCGCCTTTACCCCGGGTGCCAGCGTCAGCAAAAAGACCCGCGAGAAAGTGATCGCGGCAGCGCGTGAACTTGGCTACCAGCCAAGCATCCTTCCGCGCATCCTGGTAACGCATCGCTCGCAGCTGATCGCCATCGTCATTGGCGGAATGTACAATCCCTACTACGCCAACATCTTCGAGCAGTTCACCCGCCAGTTTCAGGCCCAGGGTTATCAGGTCCTGGTGTTCTTCGTCGATCACAACGAGTACTTCGACGCAGCCATTCCCCTGATCATGCGTTATCGCGTCGACGGCATCATATCGGCGCTTTCCATAATGTCCAAAGACGCTGCCGACGAGTGCGCCCAGATGCGTATTCCTATCGTCCTGCTCAACGGACGGCAGCAGAACAAGTGGGTTTCTGCCGTCTGCTGCGACAACGTCGAGGGCGGCAGGCTGATTGCAAATCTCCTGTTCCAGAAGGGTGGAACGCGATTCGCCTACATCGCCGGTAACGAAACGCTGGCCAATACCGATCGAGAGCAGGGGTTTGTCGGGCGCCTGAAAGAGTTGGGTGTCGAGGATGTCGAGATTGTAAAAGGCAATTTCCACTACGAAGGCGGCTATGAAGCTGCCCGTACCCTGTTTGCGGGAGACAGCAAGCCGGACGCGGTATTCTGCGCAAACGACCTGACTGCGATCGGGGCAATGGAGTGCGCCCGCGTCGAGTATGGCCTGCGCATTCCTGAAGATGTCATGATTGCCGGCTTCGACGACGCGACATTTTCGAGCTGGCCGTCCTATTCATTGACCACGATCCGCCAGAATGGAGCGGAAATGGTTGACGCAGCCATCGCCGCGCTCAAGCTGCGCTGGCAGGAGGGCACTGCCGGCGGTGGCAGGTTGCGCCTCGTTCCCGGAACGCTTTGCGAGCGAAAATCAACCGCACGCTAGCCCGGACATCTGCCCCTTCCGTCGGAACACCCATTTCCATCTGCCTTGGCCTCGTGCACCGCCCAATTCGCTGCAGCCGGCACCACGACGGCGGCAAATCCTGCATACATTTCAGGTTCCGACTTGACTTTGCATAGCTATTCATATTTTAAGATCATACGCTCGACAGGATCGGTTGGCAGCGGACGAAACTGCAGAAACAGGACCTCGGAATGGCCGGATCGAACGAAATTGGCATTGGCATGATCGGCTACGCCTTCATGGGCAAGTCACATACGCTTGGCTACCGCGATGTGCCTCTCATTGCTCCGGAGGCCGTGCCTCGCCCAAGGCTGGTATCGCTCTACGGGCGCGATGCGCAAAAGCTCGAAGCAGCCAGAAATCGGCTGGGATGGGAACAGGGTGTCACTGACTGGCGCGATATCGTGGCCGACGAAAGGATCCAGCTGTTCGACAATTCAGGTCCAAATGCGCTGCATGTCGAGCCGACAATCGCCGCGGTCCGAGCCGGCAAACACGTGTTTTGCGAGAAGCCGCTTGGCCCGACTGCAGATGACGCATTTGCGATGTGGGATGCAGCTCACAAATCAGGCGTCAAGCACATGTGTGCTTACAATTATCGCTTTTTCCCGGCGCTGCAGCTCGCACGTGAGCTCATCCAATCCGGCGAGATCGGCGAAATCTTTCACTACCGGTCGCAATTTCTCGTCTCCTCGTCTCTCGATGCAAAACGCGAGAAAAGCTGGCGCGATGACAGGCAGGCTGCAGGTGCGGGAGCGCTCGGCGATCTCGGAGCGCATCACATTGATCTCTCCCGCTTCCTGATGAATTCAGATCCGACCACCGTGCAGGCCGTCACGCGAATAAAGGTCGGCGCTGCAAGCGATGGCGGCCGGATCGAGACGGACGACCAGTTTGCAGCATTGTTCGACTATGACAACGGCGCGCTCGGCGTCGTCGAGGCCTCACGGGTCGCTGGCGGTCATCTGGTTACAAGCAGGATCGAAGTCGACGGCTCAAAGGGGTCGTTAGCGTTTTCGATGCAGCGTCTCAATGAGCTGCGTGTTGCTGGAGCCGACAAGGCCTTCCGGACAATTCCGGTGATGCGAAGCGCTGATCCCTACCAGTCAAACTGGTTTCCGCCAGGCCATCCGCTCGGTTGGGTAGACACATTCAGCCATGAGGCCGTTCACATTCTGGGTGCGATTGCCGGGTTGCACGAGGTTGCTCCGATCGGAGCAACGTTCCGCGATGGGTACTACTGCTCCGAAATCATCGATGCAGCGATCAGGGCCGCCAGCCTCGGTCAGCGCGTCGACATCTCCTACCGAAGCGTAGACGAGTGAAGGGGTAATCTGATGCGCATCTTCGTCAGCTGGCCGGGCTTCGATCGCAACGGCGCGACCACAGGCAGACGCCTCCTGGATGCCGGCCATGAATTGGTGCTCGCGCCGAAGCTTGGCGTCCGGACGCCCGACGAATTGACGCATCTGGCGGCAGGTTGTGCCGCTGCGATCGTCAGCACCGATCCGTTCACGGCGGACGTCCTTCGAGCGCTTCCGGATTTGCGGATAATTGCGCGGGTCGGCGTCGGCTTCGATTCGATCGATCGCGCCATGGCTGATGAATTGGGAATTGCGATCGCAATCACCCCGGGCATGAACGCCGAGACCGTGGCAGATCACACGCTGGCGCTCATCCTTTCGGCCGTTCGCAAGATTCCGCAGCAGGACAACTCGGTCAAGGCCGGCCGCTGGGAGCGCGTAGGTCCACTGACGCCCGGCGAACTGCCGGGCAAAACCGTTGGGCTTGTTGGCGCAGGTACCATCGGGCGCGCAGTGGCGCGCAGACTTGCCGGTTTTGGGGTCACCATCTGCTTTTTCGATGCTCAGGTCGATGCGCTTGCCGACGCCGAAAAGGTTGCCAGTTTCGAAGAGCTTCTGAGCCGTTCAGATATCGTCAGCCTCCATGTTCCCCTCATCGGGGAGACCAATCACCTCATCGATGCCAGCGCAATTGCCCGGATGAAGCCCACGGCCATTCTGGTGAATACATCCCGCGGCCCCGTAGTCGATCAAAAGGCGCTTTTCGAGGCTCTTCGGGAGGGAAGCCTGGGCGGCGCGTGTCTCGACGTTTTCGAAACGGAGCCACCGGGCGCCGATACCCTTCGCGATGTCCCCAATCTGGTCTGTGCAGCGCATATGGGTGGCATCAGCCATGAATCCATAGCGCGCATGACTGGGTCGGCAACACAGTCCGTTCTTGACGTGCTTGCAGGACGAATGCCCGACACCGTCGTCAACCGTGACGCCATCCGGGGGAGCCAATGAGCGCGCATCCTGCCCCTTCGTTTCGCTCGCGACTGCGTTCTGGCGCGCCGCTCATCGGCACCTGGATCAAGACGCCCAGCCGCACTGTGGTTGAAGTCCTTTCGAGCTCGACACTGGATGTCCTGTGTCTCGATGCCGAGCACGCACCTTTCGATCGTGGCGACCTGGACGGGTCGATCTTCGCTGCCCGTGCGCTCGGTATGCCAGTTCTTGTCCGTCCCGGCACGGCATCGGCCGACAGCCTGCTGAACTGCCTTGATCCGGGTGCCGTGGGGGTTGTCGCGCCGCACATCCGCAGTGGTGAAGAGGCTGACCGGCTGGTGCGGGGCGCCCTGTTCGGTCCTGGCGGCCGCGGCTACGCAGGGTCAACGCGTGCGGCAGGCTACACAACCAAACCGATGGCTGAACACCGGGAGCGGTCGACGGAGGACACAGTCGTAATCGCCCAGATCGAGGACCGGGAAGCTCTCGACAATCTGTCTGACATCATCCGCGTCGAACGCCTGGACTGTCTGTTCATCGGCCGCGTTGATCTCACCATTTCGATGGGGGCTGCTTCTCCCAAAGATCCACAGGTGGTGGAAGCGGTCGATGAAATCTGCCGGAAGGCCGCCGAAGCCGGGATGCGCACGGGCATGTTCGTCTCGGATCTTGCTGAACTTCCTGGCTGGCTGGCACTGGGGTCCAGCCTTTTCCTGCTGTCGAGCGACCAGACCTTTCTGCAGGAGGGAGCTCGCTCTCTCCGATCCGCATTCGACATTTCGACCCGCCAAGGCACTGAAACTTCTTTGATGGAACCCAGATCATGAACGTAGCTTTGATAACCGGCGCATCGCGTGGACTGGGTGCCGTCATGGCCCGCTGCATGGCGGCAGATGGCTGGGCAGTGGCAGTCAACTATGCCAGCGACGAAAAAAGCGCCTCACAGGTCGTACGCACGATCGAGGCGGGTGGGGGCAAGGCATTTGCGGCACGCTTCAGTGTCGTTGACAGAGACCAGCTGCGTGACGGCCTGGATCGGATACGCGACGCTCTCGGACCGGTCGATCTCATCGTGAACAATGCAACGGGACCGCAGCCGGAAATGCCATTGCTGGAGCAGTCCTGGCGAACGTACCTCGACCAGCTCGAGTTCTTCGTCAAGGCGCCGCTTGAACTGCTCCAGCTTGTGTTGCCGGACTGGCGCGCCCGCAACTCTGGCAGGGTCATCAATATCGGCTCAGAGATAGCCGAGCTTGGTAACCCGAATTTCGGCAACTATGCGTCGGCAAAAGGAGCGATGCTGTCAATGACGCGGTCCTGGGCCAAGGAGCTCGCACCGGAGGGCATAACAGTAAACCTTGTCGCGCCGGGATGGGTGCCGGTAGAGCGTCACGCCGACGTGCCCGAGGCCAGCCGCAGCTGGTATCTCGACCGGACCCCGCTTGGCCATTTTGGCACGCCCGATGACATAGCCCACATGGTCGCTTTTCTGGCATCGCCGAAAGCAAGCTTTATCACGGGCCAGAAATTCGCAGTGAATGGTGGCCGGACGCTTCTTTAGGAACCGCGCTCCGGCAACTTTCAGATGACAACGAGGCAGAGAGACGAAGGTCCGAGATGGTCAAACCGTTGAAGTTCGGCGTTGTGGGTGTCGGAACAGTGAGCATCCGGGGGCTGATCCCCCATCTTGTGCAGGATGACATTCGTGACAGGGTCCTGCTGACGGCGTTGTGCGATCCGGTGGTGGACCGTGTCGAGACAGCTGCACACCAGTACGGGATCACCCAGGCATTTACCTCTTACGACGAGTTCCTGGCGCGATCGGATGTCGACGCGATTACCATCGCGACTCCCATTGGCCTCCACTATGAACAGGGCAAGAAGGCCCTGCTTGCGGGAAAGCATGTCCATTTCAACAAGACAATGACCGTCACCACCGCGGAAGCGACTGAGCTTATCGATCTGGCGCGGCAGCGAAATCTGCGAATGGTTTCTTCTCCGGGCGAGATGCTCCGTCCTCACAATATCAGGACACGGGAAATGATCCGGGAGGGTGCGATTGGCGATGTCGCCTGGGCGATCTGCGGGGCAGCGTTCGATACCTACCACGAGGCCGAACCCGAGCGGGACTTCGGCCCGGGGCGAACTCCGATCGATCCGACCTGGTATTATCGGAAGCCCGGCGGAGGCCCGCTCTATGATATGACGGTGTATGCCCTTCACGGCATGACAGGAATCCTGGGACCTGCAAAGGCGGTCACTGCCCTGTCGGGAGTTCGTGTTTCAGACCGCAATTTCAATGGAAAGCTCATTCCGACGGAAGCCGACGACAACACACTGATGCTGCTTGACTTTGGAGAGAGTCTTTTTGCGGTGGTGTACGGCACGGCAGCGGGGGGAATCCGCAACTCCCTCGACTTTAGCGGAACCTATTTTGGCACCAAGGGGACCATCGCGGGCCTGACGCTAAATGGCGAGTTCTATGAATATGAGGGGCGTAACACGGCCATGCTGGCGCCTGACAAAGGTACCAGACCTGGGTTTGGCGGGAACGAATGGATACTTCCAAACATCCTGGGCGTTCACCGTGAGATCCCGGAACAACATGTGTTTGCAGACATCATGCAGCTGGTCGATGTCATATCGACGGGCGGCACGTCGGTCGCCTCGCCAGAACATGCGCGTCATGTCATAGAAATCATCGAGGCTGCATACAGGTCGGCGAGCTCAGGTTCGCGTGAGATCTTACGCACAGTATTCTGAGAGCTTCGCTTGGACATTCGTGCCCTGCGAAGCTATCTCGTCGGGGCAGCTTTATTCTCCGGTAAATTCTTCAAAACCCTTGCCCGTGACATCGCCGGAAGTCCGGCAGGCGTCCTGCGCAGACAGGTTCCAGCCGAAAGGATCATGCGGTGGGACAGACGGTTTTCATCCCTCGTGAGCTCGACGCGAACGAGCCGCGTGTCGCGGCCTCGCCCGACACGGTGAAGCGGCTGGCGGCACTGGGTTTTGACGTGATTGTCGAAACCGGCGCCGGCACGGCGTCGCGCATTCCCGACGAGGAGTTCGCCCGGGTGGGCGCCGCGATCGGCAGGGCCGGCGATGCTGCCAAGGCCGATGTGGTGCTGAAGGTGCGCCGGCCGAGCGATGCCGAGCTGAAAGCGTATCGGCCGGGCACTGCCGTGATCGCGATCATGGATCCCTACGGCAACGATGCTGCGGTCGCAGCCCTTGCCAGGGCCGGTATTACTGCCTTCTCGATGGAGTTCATGCCGCGCATCACCCGGGCGCAATCGATGGACGTTCTTTCCAGCCAGGCCAACCTCGCCGGCTACCAGGCGGTGATCGACGCGGCTGCCGAATATGATCGGGCGCTGCCGATGATGATGACGGCGGCAGGTACCGTACCGGCAGCGAAGGCGTTCGTCATGGGAGTCGGCGTCGCCGGCCTGCAGGCCATCGCCACCGCGCGCCGCCTCGGCGCCGTCGTCACCGCCACCGACGTGCGCCCGGCCGCCAAGGAGCAGGTCGCCTCGCTCGGCGCAAAATTCCTGGCCGTCGAAGACGAGGAGTTCAAGGCGGCCGAGACGGCCGGCGGCTACGCCAAGGAAATGTCGAAGGAGTATCAGGCCAAGCAGGCGGCGCTGACCGCCGAGCACATCGCCAAGCAGGACATCGTCATCACCACGGCGCTGATCCCCGGGCGGCCGGCGCCGAAGCTGGTTTCGGCGGCAATGGTCGCCTCGATGAAACCCGGCTCGGTGATCGTCGACCTTGCGGTCGAGCGTGGCGGCAATGTCGAGGGCGCTGTTCCGGGGCAGGTGGTGACCACGGCCAACGGGGTAAAGATCGTCGGCCATCTCAACGTTCCCGGTCGCGTCGCCGCCTCCGCTTCGCTTCTCTATGCCAGGAACCTCTATGCCTTCCTCGAGACGCTGGTCGACAAGGCGACGAAGACGCTTGCCATCAACCGCGACGACGAACTGGTCAAGGCGACCATGCTGACCGATGGCGGCAAGGTCGTGCATCCGGCCTTCGCCAGGGCCGAGCAGGCGCCGCTAAAGGGCCAACATGTCGAACCGCCGGCCATTCCGGCCAAGACGATGGTTGCCGAGGCTTCGGCGAAGCCGGCTGCGA
>NZ_JBVVQK010000068.1:0-9154 GCF_055811175.1 Mesorhizobium sp. WSM4828
AAGCACAAGTACCAGTGTGGGCGACGATCCGTCCGCCGAAAACGAAGCGGCAACCGCACCCGACAGTTCGACTGCAGTGACAGCCCCTTCCTCTGCCAAGACCGCTGGGCAATCCATCGTCCTGCCACCCGTCCTCAGGCCTTCCAAAGCCGGTGAGGGTGACTCCACCAAGTCTCTGGGACCACTGACAGCGAAACCCGGTACGCCGGTTGCGGTCGTGCTAGCCTGCCGCGCGGCGATCATGGCCGCTGCGACGCCGCTTGGCGCGGTCAGTGTCCACGCGGCAAGCGCAGGCGCCTTGGATCAACGTCGGGGTGCACTCACGGCGCCGATCGAGGTGCGATAGACTACGCAAGAAAAGGCGGCATCGAAGTCCGGCAGGCGCAAGTCAGTTGTCGTCTTGATGCATCGGGCAGGGTCACTGCAATAACATAGCGCCAAGCCTTGATTTGCCAGCCTGCGCACACCGACAGCGGCACGATCGGCTTTCCATCTACAAGGCGGCCTTCTTCGGCGATGGCGAAGGTGAGGGCACGCTGACCTTCATGGTCGCCTTGTCCTATCTCCCCTCGCGGAATTTCGGGCCACCTCGCCTTCGGCGCCTCCAAGACGTATTGCTCGTGCGCCACTTACGCCGCGCTCGAGAAGTGACGGTCCTACGGTGCGGCGGGCGGCGGCGGCGCGCTCGGCAAAGGGGGCCAGGTGATCGTCATGACCAATGACAAATGGCGCTCAACTCGAACACTCGAAATGCATAGAATGAAGTTCAGCCGCGAGTTCAAGCTCAAGGCGGCGAGATAGGTGAAGGACCGAGGTGGCGCGGTCGCCCAGCTGCGCACAAATCGGTGCGCGGTCTATCGGGCGATCCGCCGATGCGTTTCGTCGCCACGCCAAATGAAACCCGAACAGCTGGAGATTGACCGATTGCGCAAGGAAGTCGCGAAGCCGAGGGCGGAGCGCGAAATCTTAAAAAGCGGCAGCCTACTTCGCCAGCGAAGTGATACGAGGTTCGCTTTCATCGTGGGAGTCACGCCCGCCGGGCGCAAGATCTTCATGCTGCAATGCCGGCCAATGCCGGCGTCCGCCGTAAGCCCGCGATCCGGAAGCCTGGTGCGGTCGAGCAAGCTCGAAAAATCGCCCAGGACGCCTCCTTCCCATTCGATCGCGGCGAACTTGAGCTTCGAGGAGAGGTCAACCACTTCGACGAGAACGCCCAAAAGGTGTTGGTGAAGGCTGCTGGGCTACTTGCTCTCGATGCTGGATTTGTCTGCATGTTGTTGGTGCAAGTGGTTATTGCTGCCGCCTGGGCGAGATTGGCCGGCGCCCGTTTGGGAGCTTGCGGGGCGGGGAGGCGCCGGCCGAGCGGACATCAGATCCGCCGCCCGTAGAGCTTAACAGCGGCCACGCTCGCGCCTATGGCGTTATCGCGGAAGGCCGGACGGCAGCCGGTCACTGCACGACCTCACACGCCGGTCCGTCTGCGCTTACGCGCAACAATGGGTCAGACCGCACCGGCTGGCTATGGCTTTGCGACTGCCAGCGCACCAATGAGCGCCGTTAAGTAAGCAGCGCCTCGTCTAAATGACAGCCCGATGCGATCCTGCGATCCTACCAGACTTGCCGATCGTACCAGTCGTCAATATCCTGCCGAACACGGTCCTTTTCGATACCATATCGTTCCTGGATCTTGCCTTCGAGCTGATCGCGATTGCCAGCGATGCGATCAAGATCATCATCGGTAAGTTTGCCCCACTGTTCCTTGATCTTACCCTTGACCTGCTTCCAGTTTCCTTCGACCCGATTCCAGTCCATGACATATTCTCCATTGTTCTACATAAGGCGAAACGGTCGTCCAGCCTGGGAGTTCCGGGACGAAGACCTCTGATGTTCACGTTTCCAATTGGGAGGTGACGGCGCCAATTAGGAGATGGTGGGCCTTCGGGAGGCGCGTCGACCTCCCCGACGAAGGCCCTTTGCCACACATCGACCGGCAAGGCGGCCCCGTAGGCGAACGCAAGCAACGAGCGGAGCGTGACGTGTCAGCGAGAGGAGCACGGCAGTGCTGCGCAAGATCATTCATGTCGAAAAGCCCTCCCTGGCTTCGGGCCGCTAGGCCCGCCCTGCGGTAGCGACATGCCGGATCCAAATACATGGGCAATTCAATACCCTGCCTGGGAGCTGGCTCCATGCCACGCGCGTCGCCGGATTGAACCGGAAGAGTCCGGCCGCGTTGTCTGGTGACTGGGATGGCAATTGTTGGAGATAGAAAAATGGCGAACACTGGCACAACGCGTGGACGCAACCAGGACCGGGCAAGGGTCGCTGGTAGGCAGGACCATGAGATGAAGTATGAGGCGAGCAAGACCGGCGCCAGCAAAGGTGACGTCAAGTCGGCGGTGAAGTCGGTCGGCAACAGTCGCAAGAAGGTCGAAGACAAGCTGGGCAGGAAGTGACCCTCGCCCCCACAAGACGCAAGCGACAGTGGCGATATCAAGAGCTCGAGGTTCAGCGCGGAGGATAGGCCAAATTGCCCTATGACCGACTGCCGGGAGGTTCTCATGAGAGGGCGTGCACATGACCCGCATCGCCACCTTCAATGTGAACGGTGTCAACGGCCGACTGCCTGTGCTCCTGAAGTGGTTGCGCGAAAGCGGCTGCGACATCGTGTGCCTGCAGGAATTGAAGACGTCGGACGACAAGTTTCCTGCCGAAGCGATCAGGGAGGCGGGTTACGGCGCGATCTGGCACGGCCAGAAATCCTACAATGGTGTCGCAATCCTCGCCCGCGGGATCGAGCCGGTGGAACGTCGACGCGGCCTGCCCGGGGATCCTGACGATACCCACAGCCGCTATATTGAGGCGGACGTGGATGGGATGATCGTGGGCTGTCTCTACCTGCCCAATGGCAATCCTGCGCCCGGCCCAAAGTTCGACTACAAGCTGCGCTGGTTCGATCGTCTCATCAGCTACGGCCAGCATTTGCTCCAAAACCGGGCGCCAAGCGTTCTGTGCGGCGACTTTAACGTCGTTCCAACCCCGATTGACGCCGTGGTGCCGAGCCGATGGCTGGGCGATGCGGTCTATTTCCCGCAGAGCAGGCAAGCCTATGCCAAAATGCTCCAAGCTGGCTGGATAGATGCCATGCGGCGCATCCATCCGGAGAAGGGCATCTACACCTATTGGAATTTCTCCTACCGTGGTGGCTACGATCGGAGTTCCGGTCTGCGAATGGACCATCTCCTGGTGAGCCCCTCTGCCTCCCATCGGCTGCGCGATGCTGGCGTGGATGTCGAGCTTCGCGGGTGGGAGAAGCCGAGCGACCATGCGCCGGCCTGGATCGAGCTCAATTGACGGGGAGGAATGCAGATGGTCGAATTGGATGAAACGTCGATCAACAAAAATCTCTTTGTGTGTGGCCGGCGCGAGGAGCCGAGCGGGGGAACCGCCAAACACGATGACCTGGGGGCAGCTCCGCCCCTGCTGCACCAGGATCATCCACTATATGCGTTCGCCGACATGCCACTGAACAGGCTTTGGAACATCGGGGAGATATTCCTCGGCTGCCAAGCCGCGGATGGCAAGGAAGCAAAGATCGTGTCTGGTCTGGACCAGTCCAAGGTGCAGAGCATTGCCAGGAAAGCGGTCCGGCATTGACGAAATTGGACCAAGGCCTGCGGTTTGGACCGCTTCGTGAGCGCTGGGTCCACCTTTGCGTCGACATGCAACGGATGTTTGCCGAAACGACGGAGTGGCACACGCCGTGGATGGGGCGCGTATTGCCCAATGTCGTCGCCCTCGTCGAACTTGACCCCGCGCGGACGATCTTCACCCGGTTTATTCCCCCTCAATCTCCTAACGACGCCGGCGGCGCCTGGAGACGCTACTATCAAAAGTGGGAGACGATAACCCGTGATAGGCTTGATCCTCAGCTGATTGATCTTGTTCCGGAACTGGCGCGGTTCGTGCCGCCCGCTTTGTTGGAGGACAAACCTGTCATGTCCGCTTGGCGCGGGTCACTGCATGCTCGCCTGCGGGCTGCGGGAATTGATTCACTGATCGTCTCGGGCGCGGAGACGGAGGTCTGTGTGCTCGCCTGTGTGATGGGAGCCATCGATTTCGGCTACCGGGTGATCATCGTCGCCGACGCGGTATGTTCCGGAGCTGACTCGACCCACGATGCCATGCTGGCGATCTATGAAAGCCGCTACGGCATGCAGGTCGAGACAGTGACCACCGCCGACCTCCTGGCCGCTCGACTGGACGGAATGTTGTGACATCGGGAGCACCCTTGCGCATGACAGAACAGGAAATGATTATCGACGCGTTGGGCCGGCGCGCGAACTCATTCCTCCCCGAATGCCCGCTCTCTTGGTCTTTCGCAGCGTACCCACCTGACCGGCCGCCTCAACATTCCAGGCACCTGGATTGCAGCCGGCCTTGCCGCTCTCCTTCGGCCGGTCGCAATTTAGACATGCGGCCGTTACGCGATGCAGGGCTGGTTGTCAGATGCGCGATGCAAAACGTGAGATGCAGCTCCAGTTTTGGCGATGGCAGGCGCGCCGCATTGTTGATATCATCCGCACAGAACAGGCGCGCAAATGACATCGGATTCAGAGAAGGCTGAGGCGGTCGAGCAGTTGCTTGATACACCTGACCTTGCAACAGCACTCGAAAGCGAACAGTTCAAGAAATTCCTCGACCAGGTGCCGATCGCCATAGCTGTTTCGGACCTTACCGGTGAAGAGCGCGTGGTCTACGCCAATCCGGAATTCGAGAAACTGTCAGGCCTGACAGCCGCCAGGCTCACCCGAGAAAACTGGGCTGCCCTTTTAGGCACAGGCCTCCATCAGCAAAAGGACAGGCCGCTAGCCGAGGCTGTGGTCGAGGGATCCGATTTGGTTGGCACCTTCAGGCTGGAGCGCAGCGAGGACAAACCCGCGATCGTCGACGTTTATTCCAACGAGATAGAGGACGACAACGGCAAGGTCTGTTTCCGGCTGGTGGCCCTGGTCGACGTATCGGCTCACGGGGAGGCGGGAGATCAGCGCTCGGCCGAGGAGCGTGTCAGCGACAAAGACACACTCCTTCGCGAACTGCAGCACAGGGTGAAGAACAACCTGCAGATGATCACTGCACTCATCCGGCTGGAAAGCCGCAACGCTACCGAGGCCGACCGGAGACGGTTTGAGCGCCTCGCCGGTCGCGTCGACGCTTTGGCGATCCTCTACCAGACGCTAACGGCCGACGAGCCGAAGGAGGAGGTCGACCTTGGTGTGTATCTCAGCCAGATCGCGTCCGCGGTCATGAGCTCGCATGCAGTCGAGGGGATCCGGCTGGATATGAAGGTGGATACATATCCGGTGTCAATAAACGTCGCCATGCCGGCGGGACTGGTCGTAAATGAATTGCTGACCAATTCACTTAAGCATGCGTTCCGGGGCCGCGATGGCGGCACGATAACGCTGCACAGCATCGTCGATGGCGACGGCTGCCGGGTTATAGTGGCGGACGACGGAATCGGCCTGCCGGAAGGCGAGATGTGGCCCAAGCCAGGCAAGCTCGGAGCGCTGATCGCGCGATCGCTGACCGAGAATGCCAAAGCGCAGTTAGCCGTCGAGTCCAGCGCCAACAAAGGGACGAAGGTGACCATCGTTTTCAAGCGGTCGGCGGCAGCAAGCTGAACGATTGCCGTCGAACAGAGCAGGCCGGAGACTGGCTCACGTCGCGGCTTTGAGCAGGTGGCTGCAAACACGCCCCGGACGCCCTTCGCGGTCGAGAAGAAGTTTTGCGGCGCAACTCACCCAAAACGTCGATCCACCCGAATTCCGCGACGATGGGTATCGCCCATGCGCTCGACTTCAGACTTCAGGGCGATTTGTAGGATCGGTGCCCCATAAAACACGCGCGCTCCGAGTTACCAGCAGTCCGGACGCCGCCTACTCGGCGCGCGCCGGCTCACGCGTCACGAGAACACGTCACAAATCCTTTGCCGCGAATGCGCCTGCAGCCGCCCGCCCGATCCCACTGGAGGCGCCGGTGGTGTCCGCTGGAAGCTGAAACGCTCTGCGCGTTTACCGCGAGCTTCATCGCTCCGCCATGATGGCGGGGGCACCTTACGCCTTCGCGCTCATCACGCGCGGGCTGGCAATTCAGCAGCGAGTCATCGCATTGGCCAATCTTGCCGAGGACGAAGGTCTAACCTACACATCAAATTGGTCCGACTGTTCGTGGCCGGAGGCAACCGCGAAATTGCGCTATCGGGACGTGAGAGCAAAACCGTGATGCGTGCATTCGTTCGATTTTTTGCTGCGATTATCCTGACGCCGGTTGTGGCCAGTTGCACCAGTATTTCCTACTACGCGCAATCTTTGCGGGGCCATGTGCAGATCATGGCGGCGCGCCAAGACGTCGGAAAACTGATCAACGATCCTTCGACCCCTGAGATATTGCGCGCCCGAATGGCATCGGCAAACGCCATACGACAGTTTGCTATCGATGAACTGGCGCTGCCCGACAACAACAGCTACCGCAGCTATGTTGATGTTGGTCGCGACTCTGTGACATGGGCCGTCTTCGCCGCGCCGGAATTCTCGCTGACACCACGAACGTGGTGCTTTCCGGTTTTCGGCTGTGTTCCCTACCGGGGATATTTCTCCGAAAAGTCTGCGACTGAAACCGCGGCAGAGCTTCAAAGACAGGGCCTCGACGTCTATGTGACGGGCATCACTGCATATTCCACGCTTGGCTGGTCGAGTGACCCGCTGCTAAGCACGATGCTCACCCAAGATGGAACGTATCTCGCAGGGCTGGTATTCCATGAGCTGGCCCACCAGCGCGTCTACGTGCATAACGATTCCGCGTTCAACGAGGCGTTCGCGGTCGCTGTCGAAACAACGGGTGTGAGAAAATGGCTGCGCGTGACCGGCGATACTGTCGGATTGCGCCGTTACGAAGCCGACCGGAGGCGCAAGGCTGAATTTCTCGCGCTGGTGTCGCAGACCCGGGACGAGCTAAGGCATGTCTATGACGACAATGGTACTTCTGAGCAGAAGCGGGCCGCAAAGACGGCCGCGATCGAGCGGCTGAGGACGCGCTACCGTCAGATGCGCGACAAGCGCTGGGGTGGATACCGCGGATATGACGCCTGGTTCGATGCTCCGATCAATAACGCAAAGCTCGCCGCGACTTCTGTCTACAGCGATAGGGTGCCGGCCTTTCTCCGCTTGTTCGACTTGTGTTCGGGCGACTATCCACGGTTCTATGCAGCGGTTCGATGGCTTGGCGCGCTGGACAAAGATCGGCGTACCGAAGTGCTTGCCGGGGCAGACGCATGTTATGGGGACAGTCAAAGCTGACGGCCGAATCGGTCCTCTGACGTCATTTAGGCGTGAACTGACTGGGAGGTTTCGGACGGATGCCCAGCTATCGTGGACACCAGGGGCAGTGTTCTCTTCACCTCTTCACCCGGCCCGATCGCTCGGCGGGACTAGCGAATTAATCTGCGCAACAAAGATCTACCTTAACATCGAACATGCAGTGCATTGGAAGCCACTATCCGCTGCCAGCACCGGGCGCGCTGATCCCGGCACCGCTCCGCGATTCACCGCGAACGGTGCTTAGATCTCTTCACCGAGGAGTATTTTGGCCTCTTTGGCAGCGTTTAGAAATGCCTGGCGCGCTATCCTTGGTGGCTTTTCTCCGCGGATGACAGCAAGGCACGCTTTGATGGCAGTGAGCCGCGACTTGCTTGTCGGCTGAGGCCATTCCCTAAGCAAGATTTCGGCAGCGTCCGATACGGAGGCAACGACTCTGTCACGATCGATCCGGCCGGGCTGAACGACGACAGGCTTTCTGAAACGTGTAGTGGGCACGACAATCTCCAAACCGACCACCCATGGTAGATTCGACCAATCCTCAGCGCTAGCTCAAAAGTAAATGGGCGTCGAAAGTGTGTAAGCAGCTGTCCTGGCGGCACCTTTCGCGCGTGGATGTAAGGGACGATGTTCGAGGCCTTTGAGGGCTTCGACATGACGATTTCACAGTTTATGCTTAAGTCCAAGGACGAGGAGCCGCTCCGTCGGCTGGAGATCTTCACTGGTTCGGATCGGCGGTGTGAGTGGCCGCCGGAGGAGAAGGCCCGGATAGTGGCGGAGAGCTACGAGGCGGGCGAGACGGTTTGTGCTGTGGCACGCCGGTATGGACTTTCCCCGCAGCAATTGTTCACCTGGCGTCGGGCTGCTCGCCGGTCGATGGGGGAGGCAGCGATATCGGAATCCATGTTCGTGCCGGCGGTGGTGACGGCAGCGCCTCCGAAGCCTGCGGCGAAGCATCGGCCACAGCCAAGAAAGCGGGAGCCGGCTCGAGACGCTGGTGTGATCGAGCTCGAGATCGACGGCATCGCAATGCGGGTGGGTCGTGGGCGGATTCGAAGACGGTTGCAGCGGTGATCCGTGCGCTGAGGGCAACGTCGTGATCGGGCCAACGGGAGGGGTCAAGGTCATGGTGGCGACGAAGCCGGTCGACTTCCGCAAGGGAGCGGAAGGTCTGGCAGCGCTCGTGCGCGAGGCGATGGGCGCGGATCCATTCTTATGCGTCGGGCGAGATTATGTGGCGGAGCCGCCCTGACCCCTTCGGACCGGCCAAAACCCAGCTTGCCTCCGCCACATAATATTTCATGCCTCTCTCATGGCGCGGGATTCCCCTGTGCCACAACGCCGGAGGGGAAGAATGCTCGAGTTCTATTTTCCTATTGTGGGGTGCTCAAGCGGTCTCCGGTACCCCCTTCGTTTCCCTCACTGCGCAGCCACCGTCCTGAATAGTCGGCCATGAGGCGCTCTGGGGGCGGTTGTGGCACCCGTTGGAGCCACAAAAACGCCCGAGGGATCGAGCAGGGTGAGCTTTAGTCAGAAGGTCCGAAACAAACAGCCCTACTGCATCTCTTGCGGTGGGGCCATGCCCGTCGTGGCGAGTAGCAGCAGGACGACTCGATCGGGGATGTCGACCGGCGTCGTTGCGCCGATCGCATCGATTGCGCGCCGAAGGTCATCCCATGCAAGGCGCGGCGGCATGTGGCCGAAGCCGACAAGCAGCGGCTCCAGGCGATGATGGAAACCGCCGATCCCGTGCTGCTGTTTGCTGGTATCCGCGCCGCGCA
>NZ_JBVVQK010000069.1:0-8375 GCF_055811175.1 Mesorhizobium sp. WSM4828
GGGTCGGCGCCCGACAGCGTGAACTCGTCGGTGTGGCAGATGCCGGTTGCCTTGATCTCGACCAGCACCTCGCCATCACGGGGACCTTCGAGGTCGACCTCCATGATCTCCAGCGGCTTTCCGGCGGCGACGGCCACAGCGGCGCGCGTTTTCATCAGGCAATCCTCCCAAGACAGTCTGCAATCCAGGTTAGATTTAACTTACCATTCAGCTCTGCGCTATGCACGAAGCGACGTTCTGACTCGGGATTTTCGTCAGCGCCGGCCGATTTGCATCCGGGATAGGCTCCGACTTGCCTTGACCGGCCCCCTGAAGCCCATAAAACGGGAAGCCCGTAAAAGACGGGCAGTCGAGGGACGAGGCCTGCATGTTCTCAAAGATCCTGGTCGCCAACCGTGGCGAGATCACCTGCCGCGTGATCAAGACGGCGCGCAAGATGGGCATCGCCACCGTCGCGGTCTATTCCGATGCCGACCGCGACGCCGTGCATGTCGAAATGGCCGACGAGGCGGTGCATATCGGGCCTTCGCCTGCTGCGCAAAGCTATCTGGTCCCGGAAAAGATCATCGCCGCCTGCAAGACGACAGGGGCCGAAGCCGTGCATCCCGGCTATGGCTTCCTGTCGGAGCGGGCATCCTTCTGCGAAGCGCTGGAGCAGGAAGGCATCGTCTTCATCGGCCCGAAGCCCAAGGCCATCAAGGCGATGGGCGACAAGATCGAATCGAAGAAGTTCGCGAATGCGGCCAAGGTGTCGACGGTGCCCGGCTGGCTCGGCGTCGTCGAAAACGCCGCCCATGCCGAAAGGATAGCCGGCGAAATCGGCTATCCCGTGATGATCAAGGCCTCGGCCGGCGGCGGCGGCAAGGGCATGCGCATCGCCTGGAGCAAGGCAGAGGTGCGCGACGGCTTCGACCGGGCGCGCTCGGAGGCCAAAAGCTCGTTCGGCGACGACCGCGTCTTCATCGAAAAATTCATCGTCGATCCGCGCCATATCGAAATCCAGGTGCTCGCCGACGCGCATGGCAACACGCTCTATCTCGGCGAGCGCGAATGCTCGATCCAGCGCCGCAACCAGAAGGTCGTAGAGGAGGCGCCGTCGCCGTTCCTCGATGCCAAGACCCGCAAAGCCATGGGCGAGCAGTCGGTGGCGTTGGCCAAGGCCGTCGATTACCAGAGCGCCGGCACGGTCGAGTTCATCGTCGACAGCGACAAGAACTTCTATTTCCTGGAAATGAACACGCGGCTGCAGGTCGAGCATCCGGTGACGGAACTCGTCACCGGCATCGACCTAGTCGAGCAGATGATCCGCGTGGCAGCCGGCGAAAAGCTCGCCATCAAGCAGAGCGACGTCAAGCTGAACGGCTGGGCGGTGGAAAGCCGCCTCTATGCCGAAGATCCGTATCGCAACTTTCTACCGTCGATCGGCAGGCTGACGAAATACCGGCCGCCGGAAGAAGGAAAATTCGGCGAAATCGTCATCCGCAACGATACCGGCGTCACCGAAGGCTCGGAAATCTCGATGTTCTACGACCCGATGGTCGCCAAGCTGTGCACCTGGGCGCCGACACGGCTGGCAGCGATCGATGCGATGTCGGAAGCGCTGGACAGTTTCGTCGTCGACGGCATCGAGCACAACATCCCGTTCCTGGCGGCGCTGATGCAGCATCCGCGCTGGCGCGAAGGGCTGATATCGACCGGCTTCATCGCCGAGGAATACCCCGACGGCTTCGCGCCGATCGTGCCAGACGCCGAGGAGAAGTCGGTGCTGGCCGCGATTGCCACCGCGGTCGAACTTCTGCGCCGCGACCGGCTCGACCGGCTGGGCGGGCGGCTGGCGCCGCATTCGGGCGCCTTGAAACGCGATTGGGTGGTGAAGATCGGCCGGGATTATCTTTCGCTCGCCATCGTCGAAGGCATGATTTCCGTTCCGATGGAGCTCGATCTCACAATCGACGGCGGCAAACCGCTGACCGTGGCATCCGACTGGCGGCCGGGCGATCTCATCTGGCGCGGCACGGTCGGCGGTCGCAAGGTCGCGGCGCAGGTCAGGCCGGTGCTGAACGGATTTCGCATTGCCTGGAAAGGCATGTCGGTGACGGCGCGCGCCATGCTGCCGCGCACTGCCGAACTCGAAAGGCTGATGCCTGAAAAAATCGCGCCGGACACTTCGAAGATGCTGCTCTGCCCAATGCCCGGGCTCGTCGTGTCGATCGCCGTTGTCGAGGGGCAGGAGGTCAAGGCCGGCGAGACGCTTGCCGTGGTCGAAGCGATGAAGATGGAAAATGTGCTGCGCGCCGAGCGCGACCTCATCGTCTCGAAGCTCAACGCCAAGCCCGGCGACAGCCTTGCCGTCGATGCGGTGATCATGGAATTCGCGTGAGGCTGGAAAATCCGCTTCGACGCTGGCCTGGGATGTTGGAGATTAGCGAAAGCCGAGGTGACGGCCAATCTCCCCCCTCGTGGGGGAGATGTCCGGCAGGACAGAGAGGGGCGCGAAGAAACGCGACCAGACAATTCGTTGGGCAACGAGACAGAGTTCGCATTTTTTTGCCGATGCAACGTATTTTGTTCTTGCTTTGTGCCGGCAGCTATGCTACTAATTTCGGTATGGTGCTAATTGGCTCCAACGACCCGCCTTTGAGGCGGGTTTTGTGTTTCCTGGCCGGAGGTTGGCGGGACAGCGCCCCTCTCTGTCCTGCCGGACATCTCCCCCTCTAGTGGGGAGATTGGCAGCTCGGCGGCAGCACTTTTCTGCCGACGAAAGCGATTGCTCCAAGCTCGCTAGGTTCCGATCGCTACCGCTGGACTCGTGTTACCCGGTACCGGACAATACATCTTCATCGACTGAGTCCTTGTGAGGCGGCGCGAAAAAACCATGGCGGATGAGAGACTTCCACGCGATCCCTTGCTGCGCGAGGCCTATGCAAAGGCGTCGCGGGCGGAGGCGGCGGCGCGTCGGTTCATTCATCTGCGCGTGCATTCGGCCTATTCGCTGCTTGAAGGCGCGTTGCAGCTCGGCAAGATCGTCGGCCATGCGGTGCAGGACGAGTGCCCGGCAATCGCCGTCACCGACACCAACAATCTGTTCGGCGCGCTGGAATTCGCCCAGAAGGCGGTAAAGGACGGCATCCAGCCGATCATCGGCTGCCAGATCGATCTCGCCTTTTCCGGCGAGGCGAGCGACAGCCAGCGCGACCGCAGGCGGCAAGGACCGGAGATGCGGCCGGTCGTCCTGATTGCCGCAACCGAGGGCGGCTATAGCAATCTGGTCAGGCTGGTCAGCCGCGTCTACCTCGAGACACCGCCCGGCGAAGCGGTGCATCTGACGAGCGAGATGCTGCAGGGCCACTCCGACGGTCTGATCTGCCTTACGGGCGGGCCGCGCGGTCCGATCGGCACTGCCTTGAAAGAGGATCGCCGCGAACTCGCCGAGACCCGGCTGCTGGCGCTCAAGAGCCTGTTCGGCGACCGGCTCTATGTCGAGCTTGAGCGGGTGTCCGGCTACGACCGCGCGATCGAGCAGTCGTCGGTCGATCTCGCCTACCGCCATGATCTGCCGTTGGTTGCCACCAACGAGGCGTTTTTCTTCTCTCGTGAAGACTATGACGCGCATGATGCGTTGATCGCCATCGCCGAAGGCTCCGTGGTTGCAGCCGACAATCGCCGCCGCCTTTCGCCCGACCACTTCCTGAGAAGCCAGGCCGACATGGCGAGGCTGTTCGCCGACCTGCCGGAAGCAATCGACAACACCGTCGAGATCGCGCTGCGCTGCTCGTATTACCCGAAGACGCGCAATCCGATCCTGCCGCGCTTTGCCGGCCGCGATGTCGCCGACGCCGATGCTGCGGTCAAGGCGGAGGCGCAGGAGCTTGCCAGGCAGGCGCATGAAGGGCTGGAGGCGCGGCTGGCGGCGCACGGGCCGACGCCCGGCTATACCGTCGAGCAATATCGCGAGAGGCTGGATTTCGAGCTCGGCGTCATCGAGAAGATGAAATATCCCGGCTATTTCCTGATCGTTGCCGACTTCATCAAATGGGCCAAGGCGCAAGGCATTCCGGTCGGCCCGGGCCGCGGTTCGGGCGCCGGCTCGCTGGTTGCCTATGCCACGACGATCACCGACATCGATCCGCTGCGCTTTTCGCTGCTGTTCGAGCGCTTCCTCAATCCCGACCGCGTGTCGATGCCCGACTTCGACATCGACTTCTGCCAGGACCGGCGCGAGGAGGTCATCCGCTACGTCCAGCAGAAATACGGCCGCGACCAGGTTGGCCAGATCATCACCTTCGGCACGCTGCAGGCACGCGCGGTGCTGCGTGACGTCGGCCGCGTGCTGCAGATGCCTTACGGGCAGGTCGACAAGCTGAGCAAGATGGTGCCGTCGAACCCGGCCAATCCGGTCAAGCTTGCCGACGCCATCGCCAACGAGCCGCGCTTTGCCGAAGAGGCGGAACGTGAGCCGATCGTGCAGACGCTGCTCGACACGGCGCAGAAGCTGGAAGGTCTTTATCGGCACGCGTCGACGCATGCCGCCGGCATCGTCATCGGCGACCGGCCGCTGTCGGAGCTGGTGCCGATGTACCGCGATCCGCGCTCGGACATGCCGGTCACGCAGTTCAACATGAAATATGTCGAGCAGGCCGGGCTGGTGAAATTCGACTTCCTTGGCCTGAAGACGCTGACGGTGCTGGACAGGGCGGTCAAGCTGATCCGCCGCCGGGGCATCGAGATCGATCTCGCCCACATTCCGCTCGACGACCCCGAGACCTACGCCATGCTGTCGCGCGGCGAGGTGGTCGGCGTGTTCCAGGTGGAAAGTGCCGGCATGCGCAAGGCGCTGATCGGCATGCGGCCCGACTGTATCGAGGACATTATTGCGCTGGTCGCGCTCTACCGGCCGGGGCCGATGGAGAACATACCGACCTACAATGCCAGAAAGCACGGCGAAGAGGAGATGGCGTCGATCCACCCGAAGATCGACCATCTCGTCAAGGAAACGCAAGGCGTCATCGTCTACCAGGAACAGGTGATGCAGATTGCGCAGGAGCTCTCCGGCTATTCGCTGGGCGAGGCCGATCTGCTGCGCCGTGCCATGGGCAAGAAGATCCGCGCCGAGATGGACAAGCAGCGCGAGCGCTTTGTTTCGGGTGCGGTCGACCGCGGCGTCGGCAAGCCGCAAGCCGACTTCATCTTCGACCTGCTGGCAAAGTTTGCCGACTACGGTTTCAACAAATCGCATGCCGCCGCCTATGCTGTCGTCTCCTACCAGACCGCCTATCTGAAGGCGCATTACCCCGTCGAATTCCTGGCGGCATCGATGACGCTCGACACGGGCAATACGGACAAGCTCGCCGATTTCCGCCAGGATGCGCTGCGCCTCGGCATCGAAGTGGTGGCGCCGTCGGTGATGACGTCGTTCCGGGATTTCGAGGTCGGCGAGAACCGCATCTTCTATTCGCTGGCCGCGCTCAAGGGCGTCGGCGACGCGGCGGTCGAGCACATCGTCGCCACGCGCGGCGAAAAACCGTTCAAGAGCCTCGCCGATTTCTGCGAGAGGGTCGATCCGAAGATCGTTGGCAAGCGCGTCTTCGAAAGCCTGATCATGGCCGGCGCGCTCGACTGCTTCGGTCATGACCGCGCGGCGATGATGGCCGGCGTCGAGCGGATGATGGGGCTGGCCTCGCTGGCGCAGCAGAATGCCGTCACCGGCCAGCATGACATCTTTGGCGCCTCGCTCGGCGCACAGTCGCAGGCGCTCAACCTGCCGGCGACCGATCCCTGGCTGGCCGCCGACCGCCTGCACCGCGAATTCCAGGTGGTCGGGTTCTATCTCTCGGCGCATCCGCTCGACGAATACAAGGCGGCGCTGCAGAAAATGCGGGTGCAGACCTGGGGCGAGTTTTCGGCGGCCGTCAAACGCGGTGCTGCCGCCGGCCGGCTCGCCGGTACCGTCACCACCAAGCAGGAGCGCAAGACGCGCACCGGCAACAAGATGGGCGTCGTGCAGTTTTCCGACACCTCAGGCCAGTATGAAGCGGTGCTGTTTTCCGAGGGGCTGGCGCAATACCGCGACCTGCTCGAACCCGGCCGCTCGGTGGTGATCACCGTTTCGGCCGAGGACAGGCCTGAGGGCGTCAATCTGCGCATCCAGACCGTGCAGTCGTTGGAGGAAGAGGCAAGCCGCATCCAGAAAGCGTTGCGCATCTTCGTCAGAAATGACGCACCGGCATCGACAATCCAATCGCAGCTTGGCCAGCGTGGCGACAGTCAGGTGAGCATCATCGTCATCAAGGAAGGCGGCGAGGGCGAGGTCGAGATCGAGTTGCCCAACCGCTACCGCGTATCGCCGCAGATCGCGTCGGCCATGCGCGCGGTGCCGGGCGTGGTCGAGGTGGAATTGGTCTAATGCATGTCGCGCAAAAGTGTGCAGCGGTTTTTGCGATAACGACATGCATCAAAACAGGAACTTAAAGCGCGTCGCATGAGGCCGGTCGAGCGCGACGCGCTTTAAGAGTTTGCGCACGCTTATGAAGCGGCGATCTCCGCCGGTTGCGGTGCTCTCCGCTGCAGGTTGAGCAGATTGCCCATGAGGATCAGCAGGGCGCCGCCGGCGGTGAAGGCGTCGATCTGCTCGTGATAGAGCAGCCATCCGATCACCGCCGACAGCGGCACGCGCAAAAAGTCCATTGGCGAGATCACTGTCGCATCGGCATAGACAAGTGCACGGGCCATGCAGAAATGCGACGACATGCCGGTGAGGGCGATGAGCAGGATCCACGGCCAGAGTTCGAGCGGCGGGTTGCGCCATTCGTAAAGCGCCGGGACCAGGCCAAGCAGCGACTGGATGATCAGCATCCAGAAGATGATGCGCACGACGCTGTCGGTCCGCGTCAGCGACTTGACGAGGACCAGCGAGATGCCGAAGCAGACTGCGGCTCCCAGCACCATGACATGCCCCGGATTGACCGCGCCGACGCCCGGACGCACGATGATCACAACGCCGATCAGCCCGAGCACGATCGCCGCGAGCCGTGGCCGGGAGAGCCTTTCGCCGAGGAAAGCGACCGCCAGCAAAGCGGTCCAGATCGGCGTCGTGAATTCGATCGAGATCAGCACCGCAAGCGGGATCAGCGTCAAGGCGTAGAGCCAGGCAGCCTGGCCGGTATAGTGGACGACGTTGCGGGCGATATGGGCCAGCGGACGCCCGGTGCGCATCGCCGCAAAACCGCCTGACATCACAACCAGCGGCAGCAGGATGAAAAAGCCGATCACCGAGCGCAGCTCGAGCACCTGGAAGACGTTGAGTTCGGCCGTCGTGGCGCGGCCGGCCACCGACATCGCCAGGAACGAGGCGATCGACAGCGCCATCCAGAACGCGGCTTTGGGGATCGAAGGTGCGGGTGCCATGCGGCTATGTCGCAAGCCGGAGCGCTCACCGCAACCGCTAGCCGGCGCATTCGGCTGGGCCAGCCGCGAAGCGTTGCATGCGGTGATGTTGAAGCCGGAACCCGCCGCTGTTGGAAGCGTTGGTCCGTCAGTGTTTGCGTGCTGTGTTTTGGATACCAACGAGGAGCGGTCCGATGAAATCACTTGCACGATTTGTACTTGCCGGCTGCCTGACGGCCGGGGCTGGCGCAGCGCATGCCGACGATCCGGATTTTCTTCGCTCATTCCAGGGGAATTTCGCCGGTAAAGGCATCGTCAAGGTGACCACCGATGCGCCGACGGTGAATGTCTCATGCCGCTTCAATTCCGACGCGACGTCGAGCTCGTTGTCGCTCGACGGCAGTTGCCGCGGTCTTATCGTGGTAACGCGCGCCATCAGCGCGGATCTCAGGTCCAGCGGGACGAAATACAGCGGTACCTATGTCGGATCGCGCACCGGGCCGGCGCAATTGAGCGGCAGCCGCTCCGGCAACGCGATCAATCTCGGCATCCGCTGGGCCAAGGAGGTCAATGGCGATCGCAAGGCGCAAATGACGGTCGAGAAGACCGGCGAGGACGGCATGCGGCTGATCGTCGTCGATACCGATCCGAAAACCGGCAAGAGTGTGGTGACCACCCGGATCGATCTGCGGCGCACGTGATCTTCTCCTCCCTCCCTTCGTCATCCTGGGGCGGAGCAGGAGCGAAGCTCCGTCGCGAAGACCCCAGGATCCATGCCGTTGCCTCGCGGCAGTGCTCCGGCGGACCGAATGCCATCAGCCCGGTCTCGGTTTGCGGTCATAGCCGGTCATTGAACCTTAGCCGGCGCCGTCGCGGAGACAAGCGCCGTGCTGGACCGCTGCATTCTTCGGCTGATGTCACGGCATGATGGGGTGGACGGCCCCCGAAGCGGCATCGATGTGCCAGATTGAGGTCGTATAGAACTTCAATCG
>NZ_JBVVQK010000070.1:0-5271 GCF_055811175.1 Mesorhizobium sp. WSM4828
TTGGCCCTGTCAATTCCAGCAGGAATAGTTGTCGGCAAGGAACTGCGGCAATGCTGCGCCGGAGAGGATTCGAACCTGTAACCTGCCTCCGGCGGCCGCAGATCCTCCGCCAAAGTGGCACGTTTCTACGGTAAGCTATTGGCGAAATCGCGGCCGAAGGGTGTTTGTGCCGCTTCCGTTCACCGCTACCGGTCCATCGAACCGGTAGCTCCTGTCCGAATAAATCAAAGTCATTGAGACGCGCCGCAAGCTCGTCGAGCTCAATATTTGCGCGCCTGTCCGGAAAATGGGTGACGGCGTCGAACTGGTGTTCGCCGCGATGCTCGCGGCGAAGCCTCCAACCGAGACGACGAGCGACCGGTTTTCGATAGGCGACTCTCATAACGCCTCTCCTTCCACAATGGTAGGAGCGCGGCGTTCGATACGAACCTGCAAGCCTGTCAACACGCCTGCGATAATCAGCCCACCCGCCGTCACTTCGTCGCCGCTCACAAACACCCGGTCCAATACCGGGCGACAGCACTTGAAATAGGCCGCGGCATCTTGGGGGATTAACGGATTGTGTCCACCTATTTTAGGGACTGGTGCGTTCTCGCGCCGCTCAAGGCGGCGGAGCGGGAAGCGCCTGACATTCTCACGGATCCGTTAGTCGAGAACGACGTGGAGTAGATGAGCTTTTGCCAGGTGGCAAGCGGTGGAATCTTGCCCCTCAGGACCGGACAAATTCCAGCAACGGGCCGATATCGTGATTGTCGGCGGCGCGCAGGGCTTCGACATAGCCCCGCCGGGTTTCGCCGGGATCGACGAGGCTGGCGCTGCCCCAGGAGAAGCGGGGGCGATTCATGCTGACGAGCAACAGGTCGGTCGCGAGCCGTGCGTGGCGGCCGTTGCCGTTGGGGTAGGGATGGATCCATACGAGTTTGTGGTGAAAGCGCGCTACGATTTCATCGGGCGGGTAGTTTCGTGGTCGATCCGGTAGCGGCAGTTATCGATGAGCTGTCGCAGTTCGGTGGGGATGCGGTAGGCATCGACGCCGATATTCTTGTTGCTGTCGCGTAGCTGCCGGCCCAGCGCCAGACGCGGCCGAACATCCGCTTGTGCAGATCGTTCAGGAATTTTTCGCTGAGCACATCGCGTTTGCGGGCGAACGCCCATTCCTCCGCGTCGAGAATGTTCGCCTGTTCGGCTTCGTTCAGTTCGCCGCGCAGGGTGATGTAAGCCGGGATCAGGCCTTCGCGCTCTTCAGGGCTGAGCGGCGTTGCGGCGTCATCCTGTCCGAGGAGCGGATCGGTCATGACGCCTAGTCATCCCACAGCGCCGAGCCGGGCTTTTCCAGCAGGCGTCTTGCGAGCTGCCTGACCTGCTCTTCCTCGGCTTCAGGATCGAGGCTTGAGTCTGATCAGTAGGATAGAACTGGGGGCAAGGTCACGGGTAGCGGACTGCTTCGGCCGTTCTCGTTCGCCGGCAAGGATTCGTCCAAGTCGCACGAATTCCAGGGCAAGGGCGCGCCCGACACGGAACGCGAGGACCTCAAGAAGCGGGCGGATGAGCTTGGCATCGAATACGCCAGGAACATCTCGACCGAGAAGCTGAAGGAACTCGTCGACGCCAAGTTGGCGGAGTGACTTCAACGAACTGCGGCCCGCGACTGCCGCACCTCTCAATGACAAGGGGCCGTCCGTTCGAGCTCGGCACTTCGACAGCAATGGAACGAAGATACCTCGACTTGGTTATAAGCATGGGTAGGTGTTGTTCATGAGTAGACTTAGATCACTCCAAAGTGCCACTCTGAAGCTGAAGGAGAAGACGGGTTTATTCATGCCCGTACTTTGGCTGCTTGGGTTTTATGCGCTTGGCGCAATCGTGCTTGCTTTCTTGCGGCATTTCAACGTGGTCTAGCTTCGCCAAATCCGACGAAGGAAGGCGGCCGATACCATGGCCGCCAAGATTATGATGCGATTGGCCGGATCCGTCCCCTATCAATCCTTCAAGGCATTTCGAACTTTATCTTTCGCCTTGCCGAAACCTTTCTGAAGGCTGCCCTCAGCCTTATCAGCGGCCCCGTCAGCGCGAAGCTTATCATCACCGGTGGCCTTGCCGATCTTGTCCTTCACATCGCCGCGCAGTTTCTTCGCGGAACCCTTAACTTCGTCCTTGTGCATGGTTCTTTTCCTTTCGCAGAACTCAACGTGAGCGGAACCTGAATGTTCCAGAGTGAGCAGGATCGGCATGGCTGGATACGGTGATGATGCAAGCTTCAGAGCCTAAGTAGCTGCAGCCGGCTATACCGTGCCTGCGGGCACGATCGCCGCGGCTCGCCAGCGCGGCAGTGCCTACATCGACGGCACCTACGCCATGCGCCTACCGGGCGTGCCTACGGGCGGTCTAGCGCAAGAGCGAGCACGGCCGCGCACCGGCGCCACTGTGTACGGCACGACCCTTGCGTGCGATCTGATCCCGCAGCGGGTCATTGATCTGATCCCGCAGCGGGTCATTGATGCCTCGTACGAGGCCGCATACCTCGAGCTGGTAAAGCCCGGCTCGCTGTCGATCTCCTTCGACCCTTCCAAGAAGGTGAAGCACCAGAAGGTCGAGGGCATCGAACGCGAGTTGTTTGAGCCCGGCGAAACCGGCAACATCTTCGCGCCGGATGCGCCGGTCTCGACCATCATCGAGGGCTTGCTCGCCCCGCTAATCGGTCCCGCCTACGGTCTGCCTGACACCTTGGTCGTGGGATGGCTGGCTTCTATGACGACATGGCCGAGATGGCCACGGAACTGCTCCAGCCGGAGGGCGAGGGCGGATTAGGGCAGGGGGAGGTCTTTCTGCGGAGAAGCATAACCGGCGCTCCAGACCCATCGACATCATGGATACCCGGCACTCCGAAGATAACAGATTATCCGTTTCGAGGGAGCCCGCCGCGTCACGCAGAAATAGGTCGACGGCACGCTCATTGTGGCCACCGATAACCAGATCACGTTCGCTGTGCGGGCCATTGTCCCCGCCATAGCCGACACGCTCATCATCGACGGCGCCGAGCTGGTCATCAAGGATCTGCGGCCGATCCCGCCAGCCGGCACGCCGGTGGCCTACATCGCATTGGTGGCGGCTTAAAATACCGCGAGGTATTTGAGCAATGACACGATGCCGATGATGATCACGACAACTCGAGCGATCTGGCGGGTACGGCCGTCAAGCGGCAGAAGGTTAACGAGATACAATACCAGAACGATGACGAGGAAAGTGACCAGAATACTGATTAAAGGTGTGCCGGCCATTGCCCCTCACTGACATGAAAACTAGCCAGCAACACTGCGTTGCGTGGTCTGAAAGTTCCACATGCTAAAGCGCCTATCACCTCGCGAGCGATTCGAACAGCTTGTCTCGACCTTTGAGCCGATGCTCCGGGCCGCCTTCATCGAGGCGATCGACGACATCCGCAGCAACGTCGTGCTGCTCCGCATGGTTGAGCGCCTTGAGCGCGGCGACATCAACGGCGCGTCCAGGCGATGAACCTCGACCGAGGCAGCGTTTCGGCCGCTGGAAGAGCGGCAGACCTTCAACGGCGGCGGCGTTGCGAGCGTCGAGCAGATGCCGGCGCTTCGCCATCCAAGCGGCTTTCGTCGTGCTGCGGCGCCAATCCGACCAGGACCGCACTGGAGGTGGTCGGGTGACCGGCAGCAGAAAAGGCGGGTGATCGGGCTCACCACAGTTCAGAGCGACTATGTTGCCCGAGCCCGCGATGAACTGCTCTCTGGCGAGCCCGACCAGTTGCGGGCCTATCTGACTCGGAAGCATCGCGAAAACGTTTCGACCGAACGATCACATCTGCGATCCGAGATGGTAAACCAATCCCTACCAATCTGGTGAGACCGGATCAGCGCCCGATATTCCGACGGACTGGTGAAGCTCCGCGCCGACACGATCGGGCTGCATGAGACGTTCGCCGCACGAGCATCCAAAGACACATCGCATTTGAGCAGGCGATCGCCAAGGGTGCGGTATGGCCCGATGCGATCACGAGGGGTTGGAAGCTGAAAAGGTGTTTCCCCGAATATGACTTCTTCTTGAATGGCGATACGGAGCCTTTCGAAGGCGACTATCAGATCCTACCGATCTGCGGGATGGGTGGCGACGAGCCGGGCACCCTGCGCGTTCTCGATCACCCCGAGCAATCAGTAGTGATGGGCATCGCGGCGGCGCTGAAGGGTTTCAGACCCGGCAAGCCGCCGGCGCTGAACTAGGGTATGAACCCATAACTCAAGGACGGCGACTAGATGGAGTTGCAGGTGCTCAGAAATGAGTTCGAAGCGGGAGATGGGTCGTTCCTCATCATGATTCGACCCAACATGATCTGGGATGTCGAGGCGTTCGATCGATTGTCCAACGCTATGGAGCAGTACTGTCGAGCTCACGAGGGAAGCCAGACATTAGAGCGATGGGTGGCAGTAGGGTTTTGGTACGCGCCAAGGTTTGTCCGGGCGTGGACGAGCCATCCCGAGTTCCCTCGCGTCTTTCCGGTCACATATTTTGACAGAGCGTATCGTCGGCTGGATGATTTGGCCGACTGGTATTTTTTGGGCAGCTATCCGTATCCCGCGAACCATGTTTGGAGCTTGTCCGCCCTTAGCTTCTATCCAACCGTCAGTTGGTGGACGCATTTCATGCGATGCGCCTATGGTGCCTGACGGTCCGGTTGCACCGGGCAAGCCCACCCCCCGCATCCCCCCAGCCTGGTGCAAGTCGCTTGATCGGGTCCCGCCGTCATGGGGCATGTGCGGCGGGACTTTTTTGTGGTCCTGGTGGAACAGCTGACCGGCGCGATGGTTCATCTTAACGCAGCAACTCCCTCCTTTGTGAATTGCTGCCAGATCGGGTAGCCCCGATCGGCCCGCGTCTTCTCCGGAAGCGCGGGCTTTTTTGGATGCTGGGTTCGGCTGAGAAGCCGCGGAATCACCTTCCGTTCACTCTAGCTAATATAAGCTTTGTTCCTAGTATTGACTGGGTGGGTAAAATTGTAGGTACCGGCGGCAGCCGCCTTGAGTCGTTCCGCCGATGGAGCCCAAGCTGGTCGCGAAGCCACCCGAGGGTGAGCCCTGGACTGGACGGCTACCGCACCCAGATCCTCATCAACAGCCCGACGATGTCCGCGCCTTCACCAAGAGCGGTGTGGACTGGACGAGTAAATACACCAGCCTCGTCGAAGCCGCGCGGGAGCTTGACGTCAAGAACGCGATCTTCGAGGGTGAGGCAGTGGTCACCAATGCGGCC
>NZ_JBVVQK010000071.1:0-3764 GCF_055811175.1 Mesorhizobium sp. WSM4828
CCCGCCTATCCGGCCCATCGGATCGATGATTTGCTGCCGTGGAATTGGAGATCCGCAAAACTGCGGACCCAACCAGCGGCGGCCTGATCATGCAGCGCAATAAGGTGCATCACGTCTACACCGTCGAACGCGTCGCCAGGGACCTCGGCGTCAGCGAAGCGCTCATCCAGGACCTGACCCTCGGTCTCGAGCCCGAGGACGGCATCATCTGGGTGTACGGGGCCAACGATGACGACGGGATCTTGGCCTTCACCGATGAAGGCATCGACGAGGTCAAACTCCTCCTCGAAGAATATCATCGCGTCTCCCCATCGAAAGCTTGACCTCAGCACCGCGGTGCTCAGGTCCTCATGGCCGCCGGATACGCACGTCTGCGGTCTTCACCGGATGCGTACGGTGCGCAGAAGGTTGGATACGAGTTCCTCTCCCTCCGCCATACACTCGGACCCAAGAATCTTGCCTCGGCTCGATGCTGGAAAACCGCGCAGAACCGCCGGGCTTTTCAATTCCAGCTGCCGGGACAATCGTCAAAATGCCGCTTCGCTGGGCAACGGGAAGAGTTTGCTTACGAGAGCCGCCGCAGTGCTCAATCCGGTCGACTGTCTAGCGGCCATGTGGTCTGGCGCGGCCGCGGGTCCAGCTCTGTGTCGCCGTGAGCTGTTTCGTGACCCGGATTGATCCGCGTGATTGCACTGGCAGGCTCGTAAGTCTCGCGTGGCCGACCGAGCAGAGCGCCAGGGATCGGAAGAGCACGCCTGGAGGTGTGACAGACGTTGCAGACACTCGGTCCCTGATGTAATTTAGCATTCAATCAAGTGAGGAATATGCCCGCTGTCGCGACGGCTTTTCTCTCTTTTTGTCTCGGCAGATTGCATGCTCTCTGACGGACCTTGCTGGCACATGCCGTGTTCTTGTGGGCGAGGCAATAGCGTTCAAGGGATTTGCCATGCTCCGACTTTGCGGAATCATCGCAGCCTTCCTCCTCGCGAGCTTCACGACCTTTGAGGCTTGCGCTGACCGAAGGGTCGCCTTTGTCATCGGCAACTCGGAGTACCGACAATTCCCCGCACTCAAAAACCCGGCCAAGGATGCCGAGGACGTGTCCAAAACGTTCCGACTGGCGGGGTTCGAGGTCTTTGTCGCAAGCGATCTGACGAAGCTGCAATTCGAGGAGCAGTTCCGCAACTATCTTGCCGCCGCAGACGGCTCAGAACTGGCCGTCGTCTACTACTCCGGCCACGGTTTCCAGATCGGCGGCGAAAATTTTCTGATCCCGGTGGATGCCTCCTTGAAGGAGGCGGCGGACATCGAAGTCCAGGCCATCAAGCTCAACGATGTGCTGGAACAGTTACGCTCGAAATCAAAGATCCAGGTGATCATACTCGATGCCTGCCGCAACAATCCGTTTCCGCGCAAGAATTACTGGCTGAGAGATCAGCTCATCACTGCCGGCAATACCGGGCTCGCACAGGTGAGAAGCTCGCTGAACACCTTGATTGCTTTCGCCACCGAACCCGGCGCGGCGGCTTATGACGGCGCCGGCGAACTCAGCCCGTTTTCGGCGGCGTTTTCCCGTCGCGCGCTGGCCCCGAACCAGGAGATCCGCACCGTGATGGCGGCGGTGCGCCGCGATGTTGTCGAGGCTACAAACGGCCTCCAGGTTCCCTGGGAGAACTCATCGCTGATCGACGAAGTCGTCCTGATGCGCCGCAGCAATCGACCCTCGCTGCCGCCCGTACTGGAGAAGGTCGTGCTGTCAGGAGTCGGACCGGTCGACTTGGGTCTGCCTGAACCGGTCGATGTCGATGGTGGCACGATTACCCTGAGCATCGAAAGACCGCCCGCCCTGGGGCGTTTGATGCTGGACGGCAAGCCTGTCGAGTTGGGCGTGCCGATCAAGGGCAAGGATCTCCCGCGTCTGCAGATGGATGTTCCCAAGGGAGTCGCTCCGCAGGAAGAGGTCGACATGCTGGCCTATGCGACGCATGACGACTGGGGCGGTCAGACCCAAGGCATCGTCGTGTTCCGGGTCAAGAGCGGCGAAGGCGCGCAAGGCGAACAGATCATGGCTTCGCTCGAGGCCGAGCAGAAGCAGCAGGTGCTGGAGCGTGGCATTCATATCACCGGTGCGGCCGAGGCGATCGGCAACCGCGACATCGAAGTTCCCGTGGGCGTGGGTCCAGTTGCGCTCAATTTGGATTTCCCGACCGATGATCCCGGCGTCAGCCTGAAAGTATCGAGTTATCCGGCAACGGGAACGCTCTCGCTGCCCGATCGAACGCTGGCGCCGCAGTCGAGCCTGATGGCCGGGGAGGTCGACCGGCTGCGCTATGAACCGCAGATCGGCGCGCAAGCCAAGGTCGAGGTCGGCTTCGAAATCCGGGCGGACAGCAGTTCATCAAAGCCGGCCACGATGAAACTGTCGCCGACGATCGATCCGTGCGACACGGCTGCCGGCGAACCTCTCGATCTGCAAGGCGTCACCCCCGGCCTCCTGCCGAACGAAATTGGCACTAGCGCGGTGGAGCTTTGCGAGGCCGCGGCAAAGGCTTATCCGGAAGTCCCGCGCTTCCGCTATGAACTGGGGCGGGCGCTGCTTGCGGTAGGCAAGGTCGAAGAAGCCAAGACAGCCATCGAGGAGGCGGCCAGGAAGGGACATGTACGCGCGGTGTTCGAACTCGGCTACATGTATGCGACCGGAACCGGCGTGGCCCTCGACCGCACCCAGGCCAATGCCCTCTACGCGGCGGCCGCCGACAAAGGCGATCCCTATGGGATGACGTCGTGGGGTCGCGCCTTGTTCAATGGCTATGGCGTCAAGCCCGACACCAGCAAGGGTTTGGACCTGCTGCTCAAGGCGGCCGCTATGGGGCACACCTATGCAATGAACGATCTGGCCGCGATCTTCACCGAGGGCCGCAACGGCGTAACCGCTGACCCGGCCCGCGCCGTTGCCTTCCTGCAGGCCGGTGTCCAGCGGCAGGACATGTATTCCATGAACCTGCTCGGGCGCAATTACTTGTCCGGGCAGGGCGTTGAGAAGGATCCCAAAACGGCGCTAGCGTTATTTCAGCAGGCAATCGATCTCGGCCAGCCCTATGCGCCTGGCAGCCTCGCACGCATGTATCGGGACGGTGTCGGTGTGGAACGGAGCCTCGCAGAAGCGCAAAGATTGTTCGAAATTGGGATCGCGCGGGGTGATCCGTTCGCAGCTTACGATCGCGCGGCCCTCGAGATGCAAAAGGGCGACAAGACCGATCAGGCCCTTGCCGTGCGCTTCCTTGCGCTTGCGGCCGCACTTGACGTGCGCAAGGAAGTGCCGGACGCCCAGAGGACGCTGGCAAAGTTCGGATCGAAGCCGAAAACAGCGGCGTTGAAGCAATTGCGACAGGAACTGAAATCGAAGCTTCCTGGCTCCGGTTCACAAGACACCCAACTGGTTAACGCGGCCAGACGAGTCTGGGAAGAAGCCAATCCGCGTCGGGACTTGTTTTGACCAAGGAGGAGACAATGGCGGGCGGAGTCTTGAGACAAGCAATACTTGGAGCAGCGTTATCCGGTTTCGTGGCGGGTCTCATGGGCTGCACTTCCCTGGTTCCGAAAGTTGAGCCGACGCCGCTGGTCGAAACGCCCCAGCCGAAGATTCTCCGCCGAGTGCCTCCGCCGAAAGTCGTTAGGTCCGTTCGCAAACAAAAAACCCCGAAGAAGGTGATTATACCGGTTGAGCACGAGCCTGTTCCCGCGCCTGTCATTCCGTCTGGGGG
>NZ_JBVVQK010000072.1:0-3344 GCF_055811175.1 Mesorhizobium sp. WSM4828
TGCGCGCTCTGCATCGACGCTTGCGACGGCGTCATGGACAAGCTCGGCAAGGAGCGGGGACTGATCTCCTATGCGACGCTGTCCGATTACAACGCCAACATGGCGGTAGCCACCGCAGGCGGTTCCTGCTCGGTGAACCCGTCGCTCGTGCGGACCGACGGCGGCGCTTTCTCCGATAGGTTGGCCCATTTCCATCTCCGCAAAATCTTCAGGCCACGCACCTTCGTCTACATGGGCGCGTGGTCGGCGATCGGTCTTGCCCTGCTCTATTCGTTGCTGACGCGCGACCGGCTCGAGGTCAGCGTTCTGCACGACCGCAATCCGCAGTTCGTGACGCTGTCCGATGGATCGATTCGCAATGGTTACACCGTCAAGCTGCTCAACATGATCCCCGAGCCAAGGACGGTTGTCGTCACCATGCAGGGCTTAAAAGGCGCCGAAATGAACGTCGTCGGGATCGACCTGCCTGCAGATCGCTCATTTGCCATCGCAGTCGAACCAGACCGGCTGAAGATGCTGAAGGTTTTCGTCCGCCAGCCGGCTGAACAGCTCCAGGGGCAAGCGCAAACATTCAAGTTCCGGGTCGAAGACAAGGCAAGTTTCGAAGTCGACGAATACACGGCCACGTTCAACGCACCGGAGATCCTTAGATGAGCATCAATATGCGAAGGCCCAGCGAATTTACCGGAAGGCATATGCTGCTTACCATTCTCGGCTTTTTCGGTGTGGTTGTTGGCGTGAATGTGACCATGGCCACGCTGGCCAGCACAAGCTGGACCGGTCTTGTCGTTGAAAACACCTATGTGGCGAGCCAGCAGTTCAACAAGAAGGCCGAGGAGGGGCGCGCCCAGGCCGCACTCGGCTGGACCGGCAAACTCACCATCGCATGGGGCGAGGTCCGCTACAGCCTCAGCGATGCCGCCGGCACGCCCATTCCCTTGCATTCTGTGAAGGTTCTGTTTCGCCACCCCGCTTATGAGGCGGAGGACAAGTCCGTCACTCTGGCCTCAACTACAGGCCAGGAATTTGCGGCGCAGCACACGCCGAGAGATGGCGTCTGGATCGTCGAAGTCGATGCCGATGCTGGTCTCGCCGAACCCTATCGCGATGTCCGTCGGATCATGATTTCCCAAGGAGCGCTGCAATGAGCTGCTGCGCGCCGGGCGCTGAAATGGCGCTGGCTCTCGATAGGGTCACACCCGTCTTGCCGTCAAACCAGGAAGTCAAATTGGCGAGCCGCTCGCTTGGCGATGATCTTCACCAGACCGACCTCTCAGTGCCGAGCGTTCACTGCGGCGCCTGCATACAAACGATCGAGACAGCACTCGAAAAGCTCGATCGCCTCGAAGACGCACGGGTCAACCTGTCGACGAAACGGGTTTCGATCCGCTGGCGTGGGAATGAGGCACCGCCATTCGTCGCTGCGCTTGAGCGGCTGGGCTACCCAGCGCATCTTTTCGAGCCCGAGGTTGATGGAAAAGACAAGACGCTTTCGGAACTGATCCGCGCCGTCGCGGTTGCCGGCTTTGCGGCGGGCAACATCATGCTGCTTTCGGTCTCGGTCTGGTCCGGCGCTGACGGTGCGACCCGCGACCTGTTCCATTGGATCTCGGCGCTGATTGCCATCCCTGCCCTCGCCTTCGCCGGCGGCATTTACTTCCGCTCGGCATGGAACGCGTTGCGCCACGGCCGCATGAACATGGATGTGCCGATTGCTGTTGGGGTCTCGCTCGCCTATGCGATGAGCCTCTACGAAACCATCAACCATGGCGACCACGCTTACTTCGACGCATCGGTATCGCTGCTGTTCTTCCTGCTGATCGGCCGCACGCTTGACCACGTGATGCGGGAGCGTGCCCGGACCGCGGTGAACGGCCTGTCACGGCTGGCGGCGCGTGGCGCCATGGTGATGCGTGATGATGGCACGCGCGACTACCGGCCTGTTGGCGAGATAGAACCCGGCATGCAGTTGCTGATCGCTGCGGGTGAGCGGATTCCGGTCGACGGCAAGATCATTCGAGGCTTCTCGGATCTCGACTGTTCGCTGGTTTCCGGTGAGAGCGTTCCCAGAACCGTGGCGTCAGGAGAAGCCGTACAGGCAGGCATTCTCAATCTCACGGGCCCACTGACGGTCGAGGCGACAGCCGCCGCAAAACACTCTTTCCTGGCAGAGATGGTCCGACTAATGGAAGCGGCCGAGGGCGGTCGCGCGCATTATCGCCGGATCGCCGACCGCGTTTCGGCGCTCTACGCGCCGGTGGTCCATCTGACCGCATTCGTGACGTTTCTCGGCTGGATGGTGGCCATCGGCGACTGGCACCGGGCAATAACGATCGCCATCGCGGTCCTCATTATCACATGTCCCTGTGCGCTCGGACTCGCCGTGCCGATCGTGCAGGTTGTCGCCGCGCGGCGTCTGTTCGAAGCTGGCGTCATGGTCAAGGACGGTTCCGCCATGGAGCGCTTGGCGGCAATCGACCTCGCGGTGTTCGACAAGACCGGCACGCTTACGCTGGGACAGCCCCGGCTCCTCAACGCACCGTCCATCCACCCGACCATGCTGGCAATCGCAGCCGATATGGCCGCGCATTCCCGTCACCCGCTTTCAAAGGCCATTGCAAACTTTGCAGGTTTCGCCGGCCAGCCAAAGCTCGAGGCTGTCAGCGAGCACCCCGGATTCGGCATCGAGGCCACTGCCGCGGGCAGCACCTGGCGGCTGGGTAGGCGCGGATGGGCTGGATGGAAGGCCCGAACCGGGGGCGAAAGCAGATATGGCGGAACGGTTCTGACGAAAGATGGGATCATCGTGGCTTCCTTTGTCTTCGAGGACGCGTTGCGTGCAGACGCCAGAGCGGCCGTCGAGCAATTGAACCACGCGAGTGTTTCCGCGCACATGCTGTCGGGCGACACCGCGGCTGCCTGCGCCGAGGTCGCGGGGACGTTGGGCATCCATGACTTTGTTCCGGCCCTGCTTCCTTCGGGCAAGGTTGAGTATATCGAAACGCTGGCGAAGGACGGCCACAAGGTGCTGATGGTTGGCGACGGTCTCAACGACACCCCTGCACTGAGCGCGGCACACGTCTCGATCGCTCCTGCCACGGCCGCCGATGTCGGCCGCAAGGCAGCGGATTTCGTGTTCCTGCGCGAAAGCCTTTCGGCCGTACCCCTTGCCCTCGACGTCTCGCGCAAGGCCGGACGACTGATCCGGCAAAACATCGCCATCGCGATTATCTACAATGCCGTCGCCGTGCCGATCGCCATTTCGGGGCACGTCACACCGTTGATCGCCGCAATCGCGATGTCCGCCTCGTCGCTGCTTGTCATCGGAAATGCATTACGCCTGG
>NZ_JBVVQK010000073.1:0-3215 GCF_055811175.1 Mesorhizobium sp. WSM4828
CGCATCGGCCTCGCCGAATTCCACGCCATCAAGTACGGAACCAAACTCAATCTGCAAAATGTGTGAATCCGATAGGTTCCTATACGGGGAGAAGATGCCGGCAGGCAGATGAGGGGCGGCGCCGACTTCTGCGGCCGAGCGCCAGCTTTGCCCCGCCGCTCACCCCACCCAATCCACCTCGACCATCCCCAGCCGCTGATAAAGCCTGACCGCGGCGGCGTTCTCGACCGTGTTGGTCTTGAGGTCGACATGCGCCGCGCCCCTTGCCTGAAACGCCGCAAACGCGTGGCGCATCAGCGCTTCGGCGATGCCCTTGCCGCGTGCCTCGGGGTGGACGGCAAGGTCCTTGACGAAAGCCCGCGTCCAGCAGAGCGCCGCGCCTGCCAGCCGGCCCTTGCCGTCGATGACCAGGAAACACAAAGCCGGATCGAATTCCGCGTCGCCGGAAATGCGCGGCCACCATTCGTCGAACGGCCCGTCGGCACCGTCGTCGAACACCGCGATCAACAGCGTATGCAGTGCGAGCGCATCGGCGGCTTCGAAGCCGCGCATGAAAAAACCTGCGGGCCAGCGCGGCACCAGAAGCGTGTCGTCCAAAATCTTGCGCAGGCGGATGTCGTTTGGCGCCGGTGGACGCGGCTCAGGCATCGGGCTGCATGCGGCGGCGCAGGCTGTCGCTGCCGAGACCGGTTTCGCCCAGCATCCCCTTGCGCTTGGCATCGTAATAATAGCCGCTCTGATAGAGCCGGTCGGCGCGCTTGGGGTTGCCGCCTGAGACCAGCCAGGCGCCGCGCAGATATTTCACCGCGTATTTCAAATTGGTCTCGGCGTCGAACAGGCCGCTCGCCGGTCCGTCATAGCCCATGCCACGCGCCGTCGCGTGCTTGATCTGCATCAGCCCCCAATGGCCGTGATTGTAGGCTTTCGGGTTGAAGGTGCTCTCGCGGTTGACGACGCTGCGCACCAGATCGACCGGCACCTGGTAGAGCGCGGAATATTTCTCGATCAGCCGCTCGATCTCGCTGCGGCCGCCGGCATTCGACTGGCCCTCTACCGGTTCGGTCGCGGCCAGAGCGGCCGGGTTCTGCGGCACCGTGTAGGAAACCGGCTGAACGCCGGGCATGGTAGCGGTCTGTTCGGTGACCGGCATGGCGACGGCGGTCGTCGCGATGGCTGGCTGGGCATTGGCGGTCATGACGGCGGGGGTAGTTGCCACCAGCGGCGTTGGCCCGGCAAAGGCGGCGGCCGGCTCGACCGGCAGTGCTGCCGCCTGGGCGACGCTGGATGGTTCCGGCAGCACCGAAACCGTGTCGGGCAGCGCCAGCGTGAAGCCGGCATCGGTGTTGGCCGTGTTTTCGGTGAAGGCCGGCGCCGGGGTCACCGGCGAAGTCGAGGTGCAACCACTGAGAGCGGCCACGGCCAACACCGCCGCTAGGACGGGAAAGAGGAATTTTGCTGGCAAGCGGCGCTCGGGTCCGGTTCGTCGGGTGTTAAGAAGTCCTTACACCAGCATCTTTCCCCGGGCAATCCGCGGCAGCCGGCGGTTTTCGGGTGGCGAGCCGGGCCGGGAAATGCGATATTGTTCTGGATTTGTACTTCGAAGGATTCCGGAAAGGAGCACGCCATGGACGCCTCTCATGCCACCACCGGCCACGCGGTCTTCGAAACCGTGCTCGGCTTCATGGGCATCGCCTGGAGTGATGCCGGGCTGACCCGACTCTGCCTGCCGCAGCGCAACCGCGACGCGGTCGAGCGCCGGCTGCTGCGCCATGCCTCAGACGTCGAACATGCAGCGAAGCCCGAGCCGCAATGGGTTGCCGAACTGATCGCCTCGATCAAGGCCTACGCCGCCGGCGAGGACGTCGATTTCTCCGGCGTGCCGGTCGATCTCAGCGGCGTCGACGAGTTCCGCCTGGCGATCTATGACGCGGCGCGAAAGCTCGCCTTCGGCGAAACCACCACCTATGGCGAACTGGCCAAACGCGCCGGCCATGCCGGGCTGGCGCGTGAGACGGGCGCCGCACTCGGCGCCAACCCGGTGCCGCTGGTCATCCCCTGTCACCGCATCCTTGCCGCCGGCGGCAAGATCGGCGGCTGTTCCGCCCCCGGCGGCTCGGCCACCAAGGAAAAGATGCTGGCAATGGAAGGCGTGCGCGTCGGCCCGCCGCCGCCAGCGCAGGTGTCGTTCGGGTTCTAGGGTTTATCGATGTTCAGGTGAGGCCGACACCCTGCACGTCGTCTCAACTCCTAATCCGGAAGCAGGCGCCGGCGGAAGCGGCGGTCGATCTCCACCCGCTTGCATTTGTAGACGGTGCAGGAATTCGTATCGGCACTCGGCACCGAGGCCCGCGCCCTGACCTCGCCGATGTCGCAAAATTGCTGGCTCCGCACGTAGCGGTCGTAGAGCGCCAGGCCCGGCACGCGCGCCGATCTGTAGCGCAGGATGACCGCGCCCTCGCGCGCGATCGTCGCCTGCACCTTGCCGCAGCTCATGCGCGTCGGATCGTAGCGCGAGGCCGCCTGCGTCTCGGCGGCCACCAGCGTCAGGCAAGCGGCAAGCAGAACGATTTTCATGGCCCCTCTGCCCAAAACCCGGTCGCGCCCGAAGCTAGCGCGATCTCCCGCGTCAGGCGCGCGACGACGACGCTCTCACGCGATTGGGGCGGCCGTTGGGCAGCGTTGCCGCCGCGCCATTTTCCGCCCCGTCTTGTTTTTCGAGCGAAAGCATATTATATGCGGTCCATTGATATTTCGGCCGATCGATCCGGGCCTCGCGATATTCGCGTTTGCTGACGTTCTATCTCCAAAATCTCGATACAAACCGGCTGGGTTTCGGTCCAGTCAAACTAAAGCAAACGTAAAGGACTATCGAAATGGCAACAGGTACGGTCAAGTGGTTTAATTCCACCAAGGGTTTCGGCTTCATTCAGCCTGACAGCGGCGGCGCGGACGTTTTCGTCCACATCTCTGCAGTCGAGCGCGCTGGACTGTCGACCCTGGTCGAAGGCCAGAAGATCAACTTCGAGATCGAGCAGGACCGCCGCACTGGCAAGTCGTCCGCTGGATCTCTGAGCAAGGCAGCCTGATTTTGCGAATGGCGGGGGGGCGGGGGGGGGCGGGGGGGGGCGGCGACGACAGGGTGTTAAGGCGGGGGCGCGCGGAGCCCGCCGGCGCGGCACGCCCCCCCCACCCCAAGCCCCACAGTTGGGGCCGCC
>NZ_JBVVQK010000074.1:0-2747 GCF_055811175.1 Mesorhizobium sp. WSM4828
CGAACCGCCCTGTACGGACCCGTACGCAGGGTGGTGTGGGAGGGGAGGAACTGCGAAGCTCCCCCCTATCCCGATTCAGGCTCCTTTTCGATCGAATGATGTGCGTGCTGCCGGCTGTAAGTCGGCGGGACAGCGCCCCCCTCTGTCCTGCCGGACATCTCCCCCACGAGTGGGGAGATCGGCAGCTTGGGCGACAGCACTTTTTTGCATCCTACAAAATTGGCGAAAGCGGTGATGACAGCCAATCTCCCTCCTTGTGGGGAGATGTCCGGCAGGACAGAGGGGGGCGCGACGGAACGCGACCCCGACGATCCTCAGATTAACGCGCCCCGTGCGCCCACTTCAGAGAAGCCCCCATGTCCAACCGTTACGCCACCATCATCACCGACGATGACGGCCGAGAGGTCGTCAGTGCCATCGGCGAGTTCGCCGGCGCCGCACCCTATGCCCGCCACGGCCGCTTCGAGCAGGTCGCAGCCGGCGTGCGGATCGGCATGATGCGTGGCGGTACCGTTGATGCGGTCGGCGGCTTCGGCTTCCCGTCGGGAGCACCCGACAGCAAGGCGGCGGCATTTCTCAGGGCAAGGCTGAATGCCTTGCCCGACGCCGGTGCGATGAAGCCCGGCACGACCACTGATGCGAAACCGGCAAGCCAGCTGCGGAAGCCGAAGTCGGCACGCGTCGGCAAGAAGGCCAAGCCGCGCAAGCGCATCGTGCGGCCGGCCAACAAAAAGCCGGCGATCTCCGCCGGGAAGGCGGAGTAGGGCATGGCCAAGGCTCCCTCCACCGGCGATCCGCAGCAGCACGATCAGGCACCCGGCAAGCGAACCAGGCGGGCGAAGAAGACGCTGGCCGACGGTTTCCTCGAAGCGATCCGCGCCGATTTTCGCGCCCATGGCGCCGGCGTCATCGCCGAGGTGCGCGCCGAAAAGCCCGACCAGTACCTGAAGCTCGTGCTGTCGGTGCTGCCCAAGGATCTGAGTGTCAACATCAACAATCTGGATGCATTGAGCGATGACGAAATCAGGCAGCGCATCCGCGGCCTCGAGGCCGTCCTTCGGCCGTTTCTCGAAAGGCCGGGCGCCGCAAAAGGCCTCGCACAGCCGGGCGGCAAGGAAGGAATATCTCAGCCTGCTGGCGGAGCTGGACCGGAGGCGCCGCACTAACCAGCTTGCCGCCTATCGGCCTTATCGGACATCGTCTTCGAAATGATCGTGCGCCGGTTCGGGCCGGTGAAGGAGGAGTAAGCCGCCCGACGAAATAGTGACGTTCAGGTGGAGCCCGCCGCGCCGAAAGGTGCGGCGGGCTTTTTGCATTTTCTTTCGCATTCTGTACGATCTTTCCTTCGCGCGAGAGCGGCTCGATCCGGCGTTTGCCAGATCAAGATGCGCGTTAGGCTTCACGGGAGGTGGTTTCATGCTTGCCAGAGTCCTGACAAAAGCGGCAGTCCTGACAGCCGGGGCGCTTCTGTTTGCCGCGACGGCCGACGCCCGGCCGGACAGCCGCGCGATGACATGCGAACAGACACAGCTTCTGATCCAGAGGCATCGCTCGGTGGTGCTCACCACCGGCCAGAACACCTACGACCGTTACGTCCGCCAATTCGGCAATGAATGCGACTGGCCGCAGGTGCCGCGCGCCGCGTATATCCAGACGCGTGACGGCCAATGTCTGGTCTATCGCTGCCAGGAGCCGGTCTTCGACCTCCCGAATTGAAAGCAGGCGGCGGCTCATTCCTCGTCGAAAGAACCACCCTCGCTTGCAAGGTCGCGCGAAATGACGCGTTCGTCGGCATCGTCCGGCAAGGCCTCGTCGCTTTCCTGATAAGCGTTATCGTCATCTTCCTCCGGCAGTTCGCCGTCTTTCTCGACGTCATAGCGAATATCGCCGTTTTGCGGCACGCCGCCAGGGAGGATTCTCCCGCTCCGGATGGCATCCCAGTCCTGTTGCTGGATCGTCGGGCTCTCGGTCTCGTCGTCGGTTCGTTCTTTCCTGCGCGGTTCCATCGCCGGTTCTCCATAATGTCAGCGGCCCTGAATTGGCTCAGTGGTTGAACTCATAAGTCTGGCGGCCGGTTCCCGGGGCCACTGCGGTCCGGGCGCATTGCCGCACGACGGAACCAATCGCGCCTGCCTGCCTTCACATTCAGAAGATCTTGGCACATTCAGAAGATCTTGGCGCGAAAGGAGCTTGACATGAGACCGCTCATTTTCTTGCCGTACATGCTAGGTGCGCTGGTGCTGGCGGTGCCGGCGGCCGCGCAGCCGGGCGAACAGGCGCAATCCGACCGCTGCAAAGTCGAGCCGCCGGACAAGAATAGCCACCAGCAGAAGCCGGCCGGCAACAATTTGTCCGATACGCTCGAGCCATGCGGTGGGGTGCTGAAGCCGCCGCCAACGGGCGATCAGGGCATGGCGGCGCCACCGCCGGATGAGGGGAAGACCCCGGTGATCAAGCCCGGCGAGGTGCCGCCACAGCCGCCAAAGCAGTAGCAGCGAATGGCGGCAATTTCGCGCCGCTTGAGCCGGCAGGTTTGTTGCAGTCGCCTAGGAACATTAGCTTGTCCTAAATGTTGTTTTAGACGCAGTCGATATCACCCCCTCCGGTATCGCTGCTGATCGGGAAACCGATCGGGGGGGGGGGGGGGGGGGGGGGGGGCCCCCCCGGGGCGGGGGGGGGGGGGGGGGGGGGGGGGGGGGGGGGGGGGGGGGGGGGGGGGGGGGGGGGGGGCGGGGGGGGGGCGGGGG
>NZ_JBVVQK010000075.1:0-2093 GCF_055811175.1 Mesorhizobium sp. WSM4828
CGGCGTCGCTGCAGCGCGGGCTTGGCGAGCGCAACGCTTCGCTTCCCGAAACCGAGCAGATTCACGTGCGGATCGGCATCAACCTCGGCGAGGTGATCGTCGAAGGCGAGGACCGGTATGGTGACGGGGTCAACATCGCAGCCAGGCTTCAGCAACTGGCGGAGCCCGGCGGCATCTGCCTGTCAGGAAAAGTGGCCAAGGAGGTGGAGAGGAAACTGGCTTTCGCCTTCGAGCCGATGGGCGAGCAGAGGGTCAAAAACATTGCCCAACCAGTTCAGACCTATCGCGTGGTGCTTGATCCAGCGGCAGCGGGCACGACCCTCAAAGCTCGCCGCCGGCCGCGCGCCTGGCGCCTTCCGGTAGCGGCGGCTGTTCTCATCCTGGCCCTCGGCCTTGCCGCGGCATGGTGGCAGCCGTGGGAGAGGCCTGCGCAACCTGCTGCGCCCGCGGCCAGCGAGGCGGTAGATGCCCGGCCGTCGCTCGTAGTCCTGCCCTTCGACAATCTCAGCGACGACAAGGAACAGGAATATCTCGCCAACGGCTTCACCGAGGACCTGACGACCGAACTGGCGCGCGTGCCCGGCCTTTTCGTCGTCTCCCGCAACGCGGCCTTTGCCTACAAGGACAAGGACACGAAGCCGGCGGAGATTGCTGCGGCATTGGGCGTCCGCTATCTGCTGGAAGGCTCGATTCGCCGCGTCGGCGACAACATGCGCATCAATGCGCAACTGATCGACAGCTCGACATCCGGACATCTCTGGGCGGAGCGCTTCGACGGCCGGTGGGCGGACGTGTTCGCGCTGCAGGACAAGGTCGTCGGCAGCATTGCCGGCGCGCTCCAGCTCCGCCTGGTGAGCGTCGCGCCGGCCGCCCGCGTGGGAGGCACAAACAATCCCGAGGCCTATGATGTCTATCTCAAAGGGATGGACATCTATAACCGCATCAACACCCCCGAGGAGTTTGCGCAGGCTGTGAAGCATTTCCAGCACGCGGTGCAACTTGACCCCGATTTCGGCGCGGCTCATGCCCAACTCGCCTGGGCCTATTGGGACGCGGACATCGACCGGGCCGTGGTGATGGGGCTCACGCGAGCCGAGGCCTATGACAAAGTCCACGAAACCCTGAAGCTCGCCGCCCGACATCCTTCGCCGGGTTATTATCAACTGGTCGCCGAGTTGATGGTCAGGGAGCACAACTCGGACGAAGCAATCACCGTTCTTCTGAAATCGGTGGCGCTCGATCCTAGCGATTCCTGGAATTATCTCTCGCTGGCCAATGCCCTGAATTTCAACGGCCGGCCGAAGGAAGCGCTGAGCTATCTCGATGCGGCTGCGCGCGTCGACCCGATCTCGTGGATGGACTACAGGCGCTACCAGGCCGGACTGGCCGAGTTCGGTCAAGGGAAATTCGAGGGCGCGGTTCGCTCCATCGAGAGGATGGACCTTGCTTCGCCCGATCCACCGGCCAACTTCTATGCCCTGCAAGTCCTTGTTTCAGCCTATGGGCATCTTGGGCGCACCGACCAGGCCGCGGCCGCCTTGGAAATGTTTAGGAAGGTTGTTGCGCGCAGAATGGAATACGGGGCGAGCCAGTTGATCACCCAGGACTACATGGTGTTCAAGAATGCGGCCGATATCGAACGCCTTTTGGCCGGCCTGACCAAGGCAGGCGTGCCCGATCTGCCGGCATTGGCAAGTGCAGGCATGAATCCGAAGGACCGGCTCACAGGCGCGGAAATAAGGTCTCTCATGTTCGGCCACGAAACGCGCGGAAGATTGGCGTTTGACAAGTTCCTGCCTATGCAGCGCACGACCTCCGTCGACGGCGCCGTCAGCGAGACCATTGGCCAGAGGACCCACTCAGGAACCTCGTGGGTGCAAGGCAATTTCTTGTGCAATGCCTTTCCGGTAGAGCTGACAAGCTGTGGAGCAATTTATCGCAATGTGTTCAGGACGCCGGGGCGCGACGACGAATACAAGGCCGTTTACCGCTGGGACCAGTTCGAGTTTTCGGTCGTCAAGTGAACTCCCAAACGCCGTAAAGGCCGAAAGTCTGCTTGCGGGATATACATGCGACCTTGTTCGCCATAACCG
>NZ_JBVVQK010000076.1:0-2000 GCF_055811175.1 Mesorhizobium sp. WSM4828
CCGGGTCCTGGCCGCGCACGGCCGCCTCGGCGGCCCACAGCGGGGCCATCTGCGCCACCGTCTGCGAGGCGATAACGGAGGAGCCTGCGGCATGCAGTTCGTAGAACTTGCGCCGCACGTGCGACCAGCACGCCGCCAGCGTCACGCCGTCATTGCCCCGATCCGATCGGGCCAGCCTGTTATAGGCGGCGTATCCGTCGACCTGCAGGATGCCGCGATAGCCGTCCAGATGGCGGGCGACGCATTCGCCGGCACGGCTGTCTTCGAAGCGATAGGCGACGATGGGCGGTCCGCTGCCACCGAACGGCCGATCATCACGGAGATAGGTCCAGAGGTAGGCCGTCTTGGCCTTGCCCGATCCTGGGGCCAGCGTTGGGAGGGTGGTCTCATCGGCAAAGACCCGCTCACCCTGCTTGATGCGGGTCAGTGCGTAATCGGCGAGCGGCTCGAGCTCGAAGCCGACCTTGCCCATCCACTGGGCCATCTGTGACCGGTCGATCTCGACCTGATCGCGGGCATAGATCGCTTCCTGGCGGTAAAGCGGCAGGCCATCGGCGTATTTCGACACTGCGATCTGCGCCAGCAGCGCTTCGGTCGGAATGCCGCTTTCGACGATGCGGGCGGGAGCGGCTGCCTGGATAACGCCGTCCCAGCCCTTGTAGGCATATTTGGGGCGACGCGTGACGATCACCCGGAACTTCGCCGGGGTGACATCGAGCCGTTCGGAGACGTCCTCGCCGATCAGGATCTTTTCCAGCGCTTCGCAGCCAGCAGGCGTTTCGGGCTCGATAACCACCTCGACCCGTTCGAGATGGGCCGCAAAGCCTTTGCGAGGACGCGGAGCGCGCTTCGCTTTCGAGCCGCCCGCAGACTTCTCCATCTGCGCTTCGATGGCCGCCACGCCGGTTTCGATCTCGTCGAAGACGAGAGCATACTGCTCCTCGCTCAGCGCGCCGGTCCGCAACCGTTCGGAGCGGCTGCCGAAACGCGCCCGCTCCAGCATCTTCACGACCGCGGTCAGCCGTGCGATCCGCTCATCGGCGCTCTTGTTGACCAGCTCGAGATGGAGATTGCGCTCCTCCAGAAGGGCGGCCTTTTGGGCCATGGCAATAACCATCGCCTTGAGCGCGTCAACGTCGTCCGGGAGCGCGAGTTCGGGTGCCGACATGGCCAAAATCAGAGCATATTCGCGAGCAATTTTCCCGCTTTTTCAGCTCCCTGATTCATCATGCCGCAGGGTTTTACCCAGCCGATTGCGGCCGCCTGACGGTCTCCGTCCGAACCCGTTTCCAGTCCATTCCGTCAACCAGAGCCATGAGCTGAGCATGATTGAGCTGGACCCGGTGGTGGCCGATCCGCGGCCAGCAGAACTTCGCGTCGTCCAGCCGCTTGGCATAAAGACATACGCCGCTGCCGTCCCACCAGACGATCTTGATCCTGTCCGCTCTTTTGGCGCGGAAGACATAAAGCGTGCCGTTGAACGGATCCGAGCCGGCATCGCGCACCAGTGCCAGAAGGCCGTCGGGACCTTTTCTAAAATCGACGGGATGACTGGCGACCAACACCTTCACGCCGGCCGGGATCATGCCTGGCGAACCGCCCGGATGATCCGCACCAGCTGCTCCTCATTGATATCGGCACCGGCGCGAATGACCACGCCACCCAGCTCGATCTCCACCGACGCAGACGCTGTCGGCGTGACCTCGACAAAGCCAAGCTGATCCGCATCTCGCTGCGGCGTGACCGCACCGCTCTTGATCGCCTTGCTCCGCCAGCCGAACAGCTGGGCTGGCGCCATCCCCGCTTGTCTGGCGATGGCCGATACATTCGCGCCCGGCTTCAGTGTCGCCTCGATCAGCCGCGACTTCGCTTCCGCCGACCAGCGCCGCCGCGGACGCTGCGGGCTTGCCTCCAGCCGGTTCGGGACCGCCTCAAGGACATGGAAACTTCTATCATCAGGCATAGGCGCAGACATAGAAATTGACACTGTAAGCTCCTCG
>NZ_JBVVQK010000077.1:0-1906 GCF_055811175.1 Mesorhizobium sp. WSM4828
GCGACGCCCGCGTCGTCGAGACGGGAGTTCAGCCCCGTTGTATCCCGGATCGGGGCGATGATGTCGCCGGTCTTGGCATGGCCGTGGAGAACGGGGCGCCAGAGCCTTGTGGCGTAGCCGGTGGCAAGCAGGAAGGCGGTCGACCATTCGAAGGCCTCGAATGTGCCGTCCTCCTGTGGCGCAAGGCGCGGACGCCAGGTCTCCGGCGTTTCGCCGAGCCCGACCGAGATGCGATTGTAGTTGGCAACCAGCGTCTGAACGGCGAGCGCCTCGGTCGTGTCTTCGAGCGCCATCAGCGCTTGCTCGCCTGCAAACAAAGGAATCCATTGGCGCGGGTCGATAAAGCGCGGACCGATGATGAGCGCCGTCAGATAGCCGTCGAGCCCATCCATGCCGAAGACCGGCGGATGCGGCCGCTGCTTGTGCAAGAACGTCTCGAAGGCCGCATCGTCCAGCATCGGGCGCGAAGGCGGAACTGAGCAAGCCGCGGCGGGCCGAGCGGCGACGGGCCCTTTTGACCGACGAGCGATCATGCCGCCACACGCTCCAGTTGGCCCCGTGCTTCCCGGTCTGCCTTCCAATTCCACGGCAAGAGCTCGTCGAGCCGATTGACCGGAATGGCACCCGAGACGATCTGCTCGAGCACGTCGGCGAGCCAGGTTTCGGGATCGAGACCATTGAGCCTTGCCGAGTTGACCAGTGATGCCAGCACCGCCCAAGTCTCGCCACCGCGGGCGGAACCGGCAAAAAGACTATTCTTCCTCGTCAGGCAGACCGGCTTGAGCGAACGCTCGACAACGTTGCTATCGACTTCGATCCGTCCGTCCGTGAGGAAGGCTGTCAGCCCATGCCAATGCGCCAGCGTGTAGGCGACGGCCTTGCCGAGCGACGACTTGGCCGAGACCTCATCGATCAGCGTCTCCAGCCGCTCCTTCAGTGCCGCCATCAGCGGAGCACTCTCGGCCTTGCGCACCGACAGGCGCTGCTCGGCGCTCCTGCCGCGGATGCATTGCTCGATCCGGTAGATCTCGGCAATAGCGGCGATCACCGCCAGCGCCTCGCTCGAGGCCGTCGTTTTGACCACCTCGACGAACTTGCGCCGAGCATGGGCCAGACAAAAGGCTAGCTGCAAGGGTGCGATATTGCTCTTGCGCCGCCGCTTCGCCAGGCTCTTGTAGGCCGCATAGCCATCCACCTGGAGAATGCCGCCGAACGTTGAAAGCTGCGTCTCGATCTCTCCGGTTCCCCGGCTTTCTGCAAACACATAGCCGACTGCCGGCGGTGCCGGTCCCTGCCAGGGACGATCATCGACGGCCTGCGCCCACAATTGGCAGACTTTCGTCCGCTTGCGTCCCGGATCAAGTCGCGGCAGAGGCGTTTCGTCACAGAACACCCGCGGCTGTGAGCGGATGAAGGCAAGCAGGCGATCGTAAAGCGGGCTCAGCCACCAGGCGGCCCGTCCGACCCAGCCGCCGAGCGTGCCCCGGTCGAGATGGATGCCGTAACCCGAGAAGATCTGCGACTGGCGATAGAGAGGAAGATGCCAGGCGAACTTTGAGACAACCACATGCGCCACCAGCGCCGTCGTTGCCATGCCCCCATCCATTACTCGCGCTCGCGCCGGCGCCTGGACGACATGGGCCTCGCAGGCCCGGCAGGCGTATTTGGGCCGGATCGTGCGGATCACGCGCAGAAGTGCCGGAACGATATCGAGGGCCTCGCTGATATCCTCGCCGATGCGATGGAGGGAAAGTCCGCAACAGGAACAGACTGTGCTCTCCGGCTCGATCACTTCCTCGCAGCGCGGCAGATGCTTCGGCAGGGCACCCATGTTGCGCGATGCCGACCGGTGCTTGCGTCGCGGACGATCCTTGTCTTCGGCGGCATCGTCATTGGCCGCGGCCGG
>NZ_JBVVQK010000078.1:0-1888 GCF_055811175.1 Mesorhizobium sp. WSM4828
AATCGGGATAGGGGGGAGCTTCGCAGTTCCTCCCCTCCCACACCACCCTGCGTACGGGTCCGTACAGGGCGGTTCGGCTGGTTATGCGGCCTTGGCAGGGGCGAGGACAGCGAGGCCGATGCTTGCGAGGAAAGCGTTCGGCAAGGCAATGGCGAGCGCTGGGCTGTTGCTGATGCGCCAGGGACCATGGGCGCTGCCGGCGGTTTGTGCCGCCAGATCGTACCCGACGCCCCGGCGACGCAGCTCCGCAAAGCGGGTGCGCCCGCGCGTCCACTGTTTCCATGCGATGGATCGGAATCTCCGCCTGATCCACTTGTCGAGGCTGCGCAACACCGACGGGGTTTCGCAAAAGCTGAAGTAGCCGCGCCATCCCAAGAGATAGAGCGACAGCTCCTTGGCTATTTGCGCGAGGCTGGCGCCCCGCGTCCGCATCGTCAGCACCCGCACGCGCTCCTTGAACCGGACCACAGCCTGCGGCGCGATCCGACGTCTTGGCGTCTTCTCGTCCGTGAAGCTGAAGCCGAGGAACTTGCGCCGGTGCGGCGGGGCGACCGCGCTCTTGTGCATGTTGACCTTCAGCTTCAGACGCCTGACCAGGAAGCGTTCGACGCTTGCCATCACCCGTTCACCCGCCCGCACGCTGCGCACATAGATGTTGCAGTCGTCGGCGTAGCGCACGAAGCAATGCTTGCGTCGCTCCAGTTCCTTGTCGAGTTCGTCCAGCATCAGGTTCGACAGCAGCGGCGAGAGCGGGCCGCCTTGCGGCGTTCCCTCGTCGATCGGGCCGACCAGTCCGCCTTCGAGCACACCCGAGGTCAGGAAGCCCCGGATCAGCCGAAGGAGGCGCGGATCGGACACCCGCTTGGCCACCAGCCCCATCAGGATGTCGTGGTTGACCCGGTCGAAGAACTTCTCCAGATCGATGTCCACCACAATGCGGTGGCCCGATGCAATGAACGCCTGCGCCGCGGCAACCGCCTGATGGGCCGAGCGTGCGGGTCGGAACCCGTAGCTCGACGCGCTGAACCCCTCGTCCCATGCCTCCTGCAGCACCTGCATAACCGCCTGCTGGATGAAGCGGTCGAGCACCGTTGGAATGCCGAGCGGACGGGTGCCGCCGGACGCCTTGGGGATTTCGACGCGCCGCACCGGCTGCGGCTTGTAGGAGCCTTTGAGCAGTTGGATGCGAAGTTCGGGCCAGTGGTCTCTCAGGTGCAGCACCAAGGCCTCGACATTCATGCCGTCGACCCCCGGCGCCCCTTTGTTGCGCCGGACCTGCGCCAGCGCCTTCCTCAGATTGTCGCGATCGACAATCGCTTCCATGCACGGTCCGGCCATAGCCGCCGGGCTTTCGGGAACGGCGTTCGCCGTGTTGGCTTCGGTCCCTGCCCCGAGGCGGGCGCGGGCTTCACCCCCTCCGGTCCCGGGAAAGGCCAGCTCAAGCTGGGTTTTCCGCCGCATGGCCAATGCGAGAGCTCCGTCCTACTCGTCCTTCCAACCGTTCGGGCCTTCACTGCCGAGCGAGCCCGACAGCTACTATGCCCTCTGCTGACTTCTGCACCGCGATCAGCGCGCCTCACGGCGGGCTCAGTCCGGAATTCCGGACACGGCGCAGATCTCCCGAGGTAAGATCGACCGCCTTCCCCGCACACCCGCCGAATTTACCACCCCGGCCCTTGATGACCATGGACTTCGCGGTCAGTTGCCCGCTCGTCCGGCCGGGTAGGCCTCGTATCCGGTTCTTGTCCATCGGGTCGCGGGTTTGCTCCACGCTTCCTTCGGACCCCGCCTCGCGACGACGCCCTTGCGCTTCGCTAACCCTTCGCCGTCATCAGGCTGGGTAGAGGACTTGCACCTCCAAGCTGTCGATCATGCTCGGCACACAACA
>NZ_JBVVQK010000079.1:0-1732 GCF_055811175.1 Mesorhizobium sp. WSM4828
AATCCCTCTTTTGATTCGATAGCGCCCCGCGGATGTCTGCCTACTAGAAGGTGTATATTAGCGCCAAATCACATACCGGCACGCCCTGATAGAATGATTGATCGGCGGCAGGATTGTCGCATTGCGGCGAAAACTATACGACCGGACGGTCGACACTATGCGGGTAAAACAAATTTAATTTCAGATATGGCGCGTGTTGTTCCGAGATAGTCTTAGATCTTATTTCTTCGATGTTCTATTTTTGGTAACAATACAAAAAACATTATCTTATTGCTAAAAAATTGAATTGAATGTTACTAAATATTAGTTTTGCGTCAATTGTGTCAATCGCGTCAATTGTCAATGAAGGGGCGTTGTATATGCTGATATATCTAAAGAGTAGCGACAAATCTGAAATTTTTTATTGTTAAGTCTCAAACCAATAAGGAAAAATGCCAAGCTGTGGCAGAAAAACTGCTTTTATACATAAGATTAATTTTAGTTCCGGTCAATTTAGCCGACATTAAGCTAAAGATGTCAGCCGGATCGCGCTCTCTGCCGGCGAGACCAATTTGTTGTGGACAGACGCCGCAGGTGCCAGTCCGCGACCATGCTCTGCAACGAGACTACCGCCGCCGAGCGACTCCAGTCCGATGAAGTTGATTAGGCTTTTCCTGCAAAAGACTTGGCGCTGCATTCGAATTGTACGATTTCGCCCGCCCTAAGAAATTTCGGCGGCAACCAGTGACTGCGCTCTACCTCGGTTCGCCGCTCGAGAGTATCTCTGCGGGAAGAGCTTGGCGCCATTCCCGAGAACGTGCCTTAAGCTGCTCGTTGAATAAGCGAATTGGCACAGCCGATGGCTGCCAGAGCGCACGCGATGCCGACGCAGTCAGCCGCCCAATCAAATCCATCCAGATCGCGCCCTATCAAAGTCGTACCCTGAGGGACCTCAATCGCGGCACCAGCTAGAGCGAGGAAGATTATTAAACTCATTTTGCGTTCCGGCCAACCGAGGCTCCCAATAATCATCAGCGCCGCGAAAGCGATACCGTGATTAAGCTTGTCATAGTGGAAGCCTATATCGAAGCCGAACTCCTTGAGACGGAGAACTGGCAGAAGTGCAAGCACCAGAACGACGATCAGGGTGACGAAAAAGACTACTTTTTCGGCGATTAGGTGTAAACTCATTGTGCTCCGACGGTGCAATTTGCAGGGTGAAGGCTGTTGGGCAAAGCCCGGCTCCGAGGTCCATACCGGCTCCCGCGTGGTCCGAGGCGAGGCGGTAGCTTCCCCACCACAATCGCATCCGACTTGTCCAAAATCAACTGAACTTCCAGGTGAGCCGCCACATTCGCCAATCAAAATTTGTGATACGCGTTAGGAAACGCCTTTATTTATCGTCCCGCAAATTATTGTGCCTCTGGAGCGTGAAACCTCCAAGGGCACGTGTATTTCGGTTCTACTTTCGTTGTCAGAAGCTGACCAATGTGTCCAGAATGGGCGTGGGCGTTTGAGCGGCCTGAGACATATTGAGCGACCCGAGACATAGGTGGACGTTTTGTACCGGACACATGGGTAACACTTTTGGCTTTGGCCGGAGGTGTTGATGCCGTGGAAAGAGTGTTCGGTGATGGATGAACGTCTTCGTTTTGTCGCTCGCCTTCTCGACGGGGAAGGCATGAGCGATGTGTGCCGGGAGTTCGGCATCTCGCGCAAGACGGGCTACAAGATCTTCAATCGCTACAAGGAT
>NZ_JBVVQK010000080.1:0-1677 GCF_055811175.1 Mesorhizobium sp. WSM4828
GGCCCCGGGCGCGAATGCCGCGGCCAGTATCCGGCACTGATCCGCTTCACTCCAACGGCGCCGCCGCTCCGGCCCGGAGAATAAGGTCACATGGCTCATGCTGTGCTGCTAACTTCGCTCGTAAGGACGCCCTTAAGAGTGCAGCCTCGCTACCGTGCCATCTTCTCGCAAGGCGGCCTTCGCCGGAGGCGTACGTTCGAAGAGCCGGGCTTTCGCTTCGATGTCTTCGCCCGCAGACCAGTCCGTCAAGGTCCGTTTCAGGGCCCTGTCCTGAGCCGCGAGGCCTTCCTCGGCGGCCTTGAAGACTGTGCACCTGAAGAGGCGTGCGGCGTCGGAGAGCTTGCGTTCGGTGCACCAGCGCCGGAGATTTCTGGCCTGCGTTGCGGCACCGGGGTCGGACGGTGTGCTTCCATCTATGACCGAGGCGATCGCTTTCCAGAGGGAGTCTGAAAAGGGCGCATTGGTGACGAATATGAAGGAGGCCTTCGCATCCACATCCGTCGCCGAGAACGTGGCTTCGTAGCCAACGATCGTGTCGGCAAATTTCTGAACGGTCTTCTTGAGGTAGGAGGCCGTTACGGGTTTGCCGGTTGGACCGGCGATTGGAGGAAGACTTTCCGCGTCGATCGGCTCCGCGAGCGCCGCGCTCGATTTCGGCGCCGTCGTGCTTCTCGCTTGCCCGGTCATTCTGTGGTTCTTCCGCCCTATCGTTACTGGCCGGAATCGGCCAGCGGTTTCATCGACGTAAACGTGTGAGCCTGCAGCGGCACCACCGCAATCGTGGCTATCATCAGCCAGGTGGGCGTCGAGCGTGTAACAAACAGTGTAACAAACATCACGAAAAACCAAATGTTTTCAGGGCTGTAGGCGTTAAATCGAAAGACGCTCTCTCCGCCAGATACCCACTTAAGCGTCTGTTATTGTTTCGCTTTGTGAGTTGCGGCCTTTCCGTTCCTAACGTCCGCAAACGATGAAGCTCGGCCACCATGCCGCCGCCCCTTTGTTGACTTTGCTTGGGAATCGGAGTGTCCGGAAAAACCGTAGGGCAGCCCCCAGGATTCGCGTCTGCGGACCCCAATCCGCCCCGCCGGCGCCTACAGGCAATCTACCCCAACGCCCCCCAAGCGGCGCCGGCCACTTTCAGCCCCTTCGTTCCAAAGTTGGCTTCCAGTCGCGATTGCGCGCCCGCTGATGGCCTTCGTAGTCAGGAATGCATGCGAAGAAGGTCGGTCACGGCCGGCAGCCTTGCAATTTGAGCAGACAAAGAGCCCGACCAAGTCGTCATGCATCGAGCCGTGGTCATGGCCGAGCCTGTCAATCAGCGCCTGGATGTCACGTTTCGTCGATTTGCAGCACATCGGGTGCGCACAATTGAATAGATGGTTTCGCGGGCGGACAGAGTGTCGGCGAGGGTCTTTCGAGTCATGGCGATTTTCCGTCGAAGGGGCTCGCCGCAACGGGAGGATTATATTCCTTAATGCTGATCCCCTGCATTGTCTCGTGCGGAATGGGCTCTCCGGCATTAGACAGGGATATCCGGAGTTCGCCGTCTCGGGTGGTGGCTTCGACCTTAATGGGCATGCCCGCGGCACAAAGTTATAGGTTCGAATCCTCTCCGGCGCAGCATTGCCGCAGTTCCTTGCCGACAACTATTCCTGCTGGAATTGACAGGGCCAA
>NZ_JBVVQK010000081.1:0-1673 GCF_055811175.1 Mesorhizobium sp. WSM4828
GATGGCGAGGTGCTGGTCGAGATCAAGGCAACCGGCATCTGCCACACCGACGAGTTCACGCTGTCGGGCGCCGACCCGGAAGGCCTGTTTCCGGCGATCCTCGGCCATGAGGGCGCCGGCATCGTCGTCGACGTCGGCAAGGGCGTCACCTCGGTCAAGAAGGGCGACCATGTCATCCCGCTCTATACGCCGGAATGCCGGCAGTGCCCGTCCTGCCTGTCGCGCAAGACCAATCTGTGCACCGCCATCCGCGCCACGCAGGGACAGGGCTTGATGCCGGACGGCACCTCGCGCTTCTCGATCGGCAAGGACAAGCTGTTCCACTATATGGGCTGCTCGACCTTTTCCAATTTCACCGTGCTGCCCGAGATCGCGGTGGCCAAGGTCAATGCCGACGCCCCGTTCGACAAGATCTGCTACATCGGCTGCGGCGTCACCACCGGCATCGGTGCTGTGATCAACACGGCCAAGGTCGAGCAAGGCGCGACGGCGGTCGTCTTCGGCCTCGGCGGTATCGGCCTCAACGTCATCCAGGGATTGCGCCTGGCCGGCGCCGACATGATCATCGGCGTCGACCTGAACAACGACAAGAAGGCATGGGGCGAGAAATTCGGCATGACGCATTTCGTCAATCCGAAGGAGATCGACGGCGATGTCGTGGCGCATCTGGTCAACATGACCAAGCGCGGCGCCGACCAGATCGGCGGCGCCGACTACACGTTCGACTGCACCGGCAACACCAAAGTCATGCGGCAAGCGCTTGAATCGTCGCATCGCGGCTGGGGCAAGTCGGTCATCATCGGCGTTGCCGGCGCCGGCCAGGAGATCTCGACGCGGCCGTTCCAGCTGGTCACCGGCCGCACCTGGATGGGCACCGCCTTCGGCGGCGCGCGCGGCCGCACCGACGTGCCGAAGATCGTCGACTGGTACATGGCCGGCAAGATCGAGATCGATCCGATGATCACCCACACGCTGAAGCTCGAGGACATCAACAAGGGCTTTGACCTGATGCATGAAGGCAAGTCGATCAGGAGCGTGGTGGTTTACTGAGGAGGAGAAAGCCGCCGGCTAACCAGCGGCCGAAAAATGCAGATGTTCAACACGGGAGGAGACAAAATGCCGGAAAAACTGCATCCTAAAATCGACAATGGACTGCCACGGGAAAGGCCCGATTTTGCCGGCGGGACGCTGGTCTGCGCCTGCACCAGCAACCCGGTCAAGGTGAAGGTCAAGGGCCAGATCGCCCACAACCATGCCTGCGGCTGCACCAAATGCTGGAAGCCGGAAGGCGCACTGTTCTCGGTCGTGGCGGTTGCCGCTACAAACGACGTGACGGTGACCGAAAACGGCGACAAGCTGAAGGTGGTCGATCCGGGCGCGCTGATCCTGCGCCATGCCTGCACGGGCTGCGGCGTCCACATGCACGGCCCGGTCGAGCGCGACCACGCTTTCAAGGGGCTGTCCTTCATCCATCCGGAGCGCTTCCAGGAAGACGGCTGGTCGCCGCCGGGCTTCACCGCCTTTGTCTCGTCGATCATTGAATCCGGTGTCGATCCGAGCCGCATGGACGGCATAAGGTCACAGCTGAAGTCGATCGGGCTCGAACCTTATGATTGCCTCAATCCCGGCCTGATGGACTATATCGCCACCTGGACGGCCAAGAGATCCGGCGC
>NZ_JBVVQK010000082.1:0-1671 GCF_055811175.1 Mesorhizobium sp. WSM4828
CTAGTTTCCGTCCACAAACACGTGTATTTCGCAGCGTTTACAGAGGTTTATGCTAGGCTGGGTCGCCTTAGCGACGGGATGGATGGGATCACGGGCGCTGACCGTCGACAAGATAGCGTGGTCAGCACTATCAGCCGCACGCCGCGACGGCCGGCAATGGCCGGTGCGACGCAACGACGATGCCGGGATTGGCGTTCAGGTCGCTTTGAGGCGGGTGAAGAGGACGAGGTTGTAGGCCACGACCGAGGACCAGACGTAAGCCTTGAAGTGATCAAGGCCGCGCCAGGTGCAGCGTGCCAAACCGTAGGCGCGCTTCAGGCATGATATGCCGGCTTCGATGCCGGCGCGGAAGTTGCGCAGCTTGCGATAGACCCACTTGCTTTTGACCATGTCCTCGATCCTGAGGCCGGCTTTCTTGTGGAAGGCCATGTCGCAGACGCCCCACGCCTTCGCCGTGGCCAGGTTGTCACGAGTGGCGAAGCCGCCATCGGCCGCCGCTTGCCGCGGCGCTTGGCCGTAGAGGTCGATGTGGCGCTCCAGCATCGGCAGCAAGCGGTCGCTGTCGGCCGGGTTGCCTGCTTCGATCACCAGATCGAGGATCAAGCCGCTCCTGCCGGTGGTCAGGTTGAGCTTGTGACCGTACTCGGTATCGCGGCTGCCTTTGACGATGATATCGGCATGCTCTTCGAACAGGCTGACCAGCTTCTCGCCGGCCGCTACCTGCTCGCCGGCCAACACCCGCCGCTCGCTCTGTCTGATGATGCGTTCGACCAGCGGCTGATAATGATGGACCTGGAGTTGCCACAGAGCGATGGCCGGTGTGATCGCAACGGCCAATCGCTCGCTCGCCTGCTTCAGATAGGCCAAGGTCGCGTGGGTGATCGCGATCAGCTCGCGGTAGAATTGGACCCGATTGGGTCGACCGCGCGTGAACTGGATCTTGCGGGCGCGCTTCTTGGCTGCGCGGCAATGATCACGCCACTCAAGGCCGGCGCCCCCGATCAAGGCGTCGGCCCGCTTCAGCAGGCGCACCATGACCCGCACAGCATCCCAAAGCAGGCTGCTGTCGCTCGGTTCGTGCATGAGTGCCGAGGTCACGGTGCTGTCCAGCCGCACGACCGCGCCGTCTTCGAGCTTCGCCTTCCGAGCACCCGACAGCAATGCCCTATTGATCTGCTCCCAGGTCTCGGACCGGATCGCACTGATGGTCCTTTGCAGCACCGACTTCTGTGGGCTCCATGACCATGGTAGGCGGGCAAAGGCTCGGAACGACGCCGAGTCCTCGAGATGGAACGCCAGCTCCTGATAAGTCAGCTGCCGATATTGCTTGAGCAGCGCGCAACGCAGCACTGCTTCGGCGGGCAGTCCCCGCCGTCCAGTCGCCTTGACGCCATGTCGACGCAGGTCGCGCGCCACCGCGCCAAGCAGATCGCGATGCTCATCCAGCCATTGCGACATCGCTTTCAGTTCATGGCCGATCTCGTGTACGGCGAAAACATCGAATATGCTGGCTTGGACGGTGCGTTCTTGGCGCATTGTCGGCTCCGGCGGTGGCGGGGACTTGGACTCAGTGGCATGATCCAAGATACCTGAAACCGCCGGGCCTTGCTCGCGCAAAGATGCGATTCAGCTAACAAAATCAAACGCTTGTCGTTTGCGGACGGAAACTAG
>NZ_JBVVQK010000083.1:0-1159 GCF_055811175.1 Mesorhizobium sp. WSM4828
ACGGCATGATGGGGTGGACGGCCCCCGAAGCGGCATCGATGTGCCAGATTGAGGTCGTATAGAACTTCAATCGAAGGAGCCGTCCGTGGAGCAGATTACGCGCATTTTCATTGATACGTCGAAGAGTATTTTCCAATTGCATGGCGTGAACGCGGCCGAGGAGCCGGTGGTTCGCCGCAAGCTTCGTCGCGGTCAGATGGTGGAGTTTTTCGCCCGTCTGGAGCCTGTGGTCGTGGGGCTGGAGGCCTGCGGGGCCTCGCACTATTGGGCGCGAGAGCTCAAAGGCCTGGGCCACGAGGTGCGGCTGGTCGCTCCGCAGCACGTGAAGCCCTATGTGAAGCGCAACAAGAACGACGCACGTGACGCCGAGGCCGGCTGCGAGGCGATGAGCCGGCCGACCATGAGCTTCGTGCCGGTGAAGTCGGCTGAGGAGCAGGCCGGCCTGATGTTGCTGGGGACCCGCGAGCGGCTGATCAACACCCGCACGCAGCTCTCCAACACGATCCGCGGCCACGCGGCCGAGTTCGGCGTAATTGCGGCGCGAGGACTGGACAAGATCGAGCCGCTGCTGGCACGCATCGCCGCCGATGAGAGCCTGCCGGATTTGGCGCGGGGGCTGTTTGCGCTGTTGGGCGCAGAATACGCTCAGCTGCAAGTTCGCATTGAACGCGCCGAGACCGAGCTTGCGGCTTGGCGGCGCACGAATGCCGCCAGCCGGCGGCTGGCCAAGGTCCCATCGATCGGCCCGGTGGGCTCGGCGATGCTGGTGATGAAGACGCCGGATCCAGCGGCCTTCAAGTCGGGCCGCCAGTTCGCCGCCTGGGTCGGATTGACGCCGAAGGATCATTCCACTGCTGGCCGACAGAGACTGGGCGTGATCAGTCGGGCGGGCGATGAGGCTCTGCGCAGTACCCTTGTGGTCGGGGCCACCGCCGTGATCCGCCAGGTGCGCGCCGGCCGGGCCGAACCGTCGCCCTGGCTGGCGAGGCTGCTGGCGCGCAAGCCGCCCAAGCTGGCAGCCGTGGCCTTAGCCAACAAGGTCGCCCGCATCGCCTGGAAGATGATGCTCACCGGCGAAGACTATGACCCCAACCGACTGCTGCGGCCCGTGATGCAGCAAGTCTAGACCAAGATCACCAGACCCGATCTGGATGATGTC
>NZ_JBVVQK010000083.1:1259-1610 GCF_055811175.1 Mesorhizobium sp. WSM4828
GCAGATGGCGTGATCGATCGATCCCAAGCGCGAGACACTCCGAAGTGATCCATCGGGGCATAGACCCCGCCGGCATGACCCCAACCGACTGCTGCGGCCCGTGATGCAGCAAGTCTAGACCAAGATCACCAGACCCGATCTGGATGATGTCGGAACCTTGCAAGGAAACAGCAGATGGCGTGATCGATCGATCCCAAGCGCGAGACACTCCGAAGTGATCCATCGGGGCATAGACCCCGCCGGCATGTCTGGAACTCGCGCCGCGGAAACCATCTTGGCCAGCGGTCAAAACCGCATCAACAGGCCGGACATATGGATGCAAGCGATCCGATCAGACCTGAGCCACACCTT
>NZ_JBVVQK010000084.1:0-1540 GCF_055811175.1 Mesorhizobium sp. WSM4828
AAGCTTGGCCTCTTCAAGCCGGAAGAGATCGCACCCGACGGCTGAGCGTGCGCGCCTCGATCGAGGTTGCCGACATCTTCCGCACTGCCGGGTCCGCCTACCGGGCCGCCCATGCCGGGCATCTGAGCCTCGCCCAGCTCAAGGTCATGTCGGCGATCGAGCACTGCCGCACCGCGGCCCTCGGCGGGCATGTCGAAGCCTGCGAGGACTGCGGCCAGTGGCGCATCGCCTACAACTCCTGCCGCAACCGGCACTGCCCGAAGTGCCAGGGTGCTACGGCGCGGACATGGCTTGCCAAGCGCGAGGCCGATCTACTGCCGGTCGGCTACTTCCATGTCGTGTTCACCCTGCCTGCCGAGGTTGGCGACATCGCCTTCCACAACAAGGCGCTGGTCTACGACCTGCTGTTCAAGGCGGCATCGGAGACGATGCTGACGATTGCGGCGGATCCGAAGCATCTCGGCGCGCGCATCGGCATCACCGCAGTGCTCCATACCTGGGGCTCGGCGATGACACACCATCCGCACGTGCACATGATCGTGCCGGGCGGTGGCATCTCGCCGGACGGAAGCCGGTGGATATCGTCGCGTCCGGGCTTCCTGCTGCCGGTGCGCGTGCTCGGCAAGTTGTTCCGTCGCCTGTTCCTCTCCCGGTTGGTCGCGCTGTACGACGCTGGCCGGCTCGCCTTCTTCGGCGCAATTGCCCAACTCGCGGAACGGCGGGCATTCCTGCGCCATCTGTCGTCGGTCCGGAAGAAGCGCTGGGTTATCTACACCAAGGCGCCCTTCGCCGGACCGGAGGCGGTGCTCGCCTACCTGTCGCGCTACACCCACCGGGTCGCCATCTCGAACAGCCGTCTCATCCGCTTCGACGAGACCGGCGTCACCTTCCGCTACAAGGACTACCGCCGCGACGGCGCCGATCGCCAGCAGGTCATGACGCTGGGCCCCGACGAGTTCATCCGCCGCTTCCTGCTCCACGTGTTGCCAAAGGGATTCCACCGCATCCGGCATTGCGGCCTGCTTGCCGGCTCTGCTCGCAAGGACTGCCTCGCACTCGTCCGCCAACTGCTCGCGGCCGCGCCTCCCGCCACGAACGATCCATCGGCGGAACCAGACAACTTCCGTCCGCCATGCCCATGCTGCGGCGGCCGCATGATCGTGATCGAAGTGTTCGAACGATGGAGGCAGCCGCGCGGACCGCCACACGGCTCCCCGTCGAGCGGGAGCAGCACGCCATGACCCGGCATGGCATAGTTCAGACTTCAGCCGCAGGCACTCAGCCTCCGGCGGCGAACCCACGCGCATCCATGGTGATCATCGGTGCCGATTGGGCCGCGTCAGGCCGCCCACCGTTCCAACAGCACCGCGCGGAGGCGCAACGATGCGGTCTGTCCGCATTCACCCCAGAGCTTCCCGACGGCGGTCGCGCCATCGCCGACATCTGCCGAAATCCGAAATCCCCATAGCCATCGCCTGTGGCCCGCGGGTTCCTTCCTCGGGGACTTTCGTACGCCTGCCGGCGCCCGAAACTCTTCACG
>NZ_JBVVQK010000085.1:0-1483 GCF_055811175.1 Mesorhizobium sp. WSM4828
TGCGCGGCGACAATCAAGGTGAGATTCGCATTGCCTCGTCGAAAATGTTCCTGAATGTTCAACCGTTGCCTCACATAAGTTGCTCCCTACCGAGGGGTAAGAGCAGGGGCGACTATGGGACGGCTGAGCATGGCGACAAGGAAAGAACTGACGACGGCGGTTTCAGAGCGCTATCGTGCTTCGACGCGAGCGGAGAAGGCGAGAATTTTGGATGAGTTCGTCGTCGTCACGGGCTTTCACCGCAAGCACGCGATGCGGCTGCTACGACGCGGTGAGGGGCCGTTTGCACGCCGGCGAGCGCGGCCGCGGATTTATGATGAAGCGGAACGCAATGCGCTCATATTGCTCTGGGAGGCGTCCGACCGCGTCTGCGGCAAGCGGCTGAAGGCGTTGCTGCCCATCCTTCTCGAGGCGATGGAACGGCACGGTCATTTTGACCTAGCGCCCGAAATCCGGGGCAAATTGCTGGCGATGAGCGCGGCCACGATCGACAGGACGCTGGGACCGATCCGAGAAGGCTTGGGACGTCCTCGACGACGGCCCGCAGCGCATGCCCTGCGACGGAGCATTCCCATTAGAACGTCGGCGGATTGGGACGATCCAGCGCCAGGCTTCGTTGAGGCGGACCTCGTGGCCCATAGCGGCCCTTCGGCTCGCGGCAGCTTCATCCAAACCCTCGTGCTCACCGACATTGCGACCGGCTGGACGGAATGTGCGCCGCTGCTGGTTCGCGAACAGACGCTGTTGAGCGCGGTGCTCACAGAATTGCGCAAGCAACTGCCCTTCGCGCTTCTCGGCCTGGATACGGACAACGACACCGTTTTCATGAACGAGACACTGAAGGCCTATTGCGTCGCCGCCAACATCGTCTTCACGCGCTGCCGCCCCTACCGCAAGAATGACCAGGCCTTTGTCGAGCAGAAGAATGGCGCCGTGGTGCGTAGGATGGTCGGATATCGTCGGTTCGAGGGGCTGGAGGCCGCCACGCTGCTAGCGAAGCTCTACCGGTCAGCGCGGCTGTTCGTGAACTTCTTTCAGCCATCGTTCAAGTTGATCGCGAAGCAGCGCGACGGCGCGCGTGTGCGCAAGACGTATAGTCCGCCAGCTACGCCGCATCAGCGGCTGGTTGCCGACCCTCGCACCTCAGATGCAGTCCGCTCCCGTCTGCAGGAAATCTACGCCGGGCTCGATCCTGTCCTGCTATTGCGCGATATCCGCGCCGTGCAGGAGCGACTCGCTGCGCTTGCCGATACTCCGCCCGCCGTGCGCCCTGACGGAACAGCTCAGCCAATCGACCTTTTCCTGGCGAGTTTGCGGACTGCCTGGAAGGACGGAGCTATCCGGCCGACGGATCGCCCGATTGTGAAAGCCAAAAGGGGGCGGCGGCGTCCTGACCCTCTCGTCAAGGCGACTGCGGACTTACGAAATTGGTTCGAAGCCGAACCATGGCGAACCGGCAGCGAACTTCTGTCACGACTGCAGG
>NZ_JBVVQK010000086.1:0-1455 GCF_055811175.1 Mesorhizobium sp. WSM4828
CTATCGGATTCACACATTTTGCAGATTGAGTTTGGTTCCGTACTTGATGGCGTGGAATTCGGCGAGGCCGATGCGCATAACCTTGGGGCCTGGCTTGCCGTAGTAGCCTGTCCAGCCGCCGAGGCGGGCGATGGCCCAGGCCGCGAAGGCTAGAGAGCCTTTGGGGTGAGGATTGCGTTGTCGTTCGGTCTTGCCTTCGAGCTTGGCTGAGACGGCTTCGAGGATGGGTCGGTCGTCGGGATCGAAAGCATCGCTGAGCCGCTGATCGGTGTTGCCGTCGCGAGCCTGCACGAGCTGCTTGATAGTGACGGCGGCGATCGTGGCAGCGGCGACGAAGTTGATCATGGCGTGCGGATCGCCGATGTCGGCTGCCTCGATATCGAAGCCTGCCGTCTTGAGGATGCGGAAGAACTCTTCGATGACCCAGCGCGAGCGGTAGAGGTCGACGACACGGCGTGCCTGGGCCACCGTGGCGACACCGTGGGTGGTCAGCAAGCGCCAATGCACCGGCTCGTTGCCGTTTTTCGGCTTCGACACCTCGCGAACATCGACCAGTGTCAAACCGATGGTCTCGGGCAACGCCGGATCGGCCCCGTTGAGTGGGCGCCGCACCGTCACCGGCGCGTAACGCACTGCCAGCTTGGCATCCCGTGCGCGTCGCCCGGGCGCGGCGGGGATGGTCACTTCAAAGCGGCTTTGCTCCGGCTGGGCGTCGATGAAGGCGAACAGCAAGCCGGGCTCTTCTTGCGCGGCCTCGATGCGCCGGTTCTGGCAGGCCCGCACGATCAGGTCGACATTGTGCGGACGTTCGGCGAAGAGTTCGTAAAAGTCGCTCTCGCGATCCGACACCATGGTGATGCTGGCCGCCTCTTCCAGAACCGCGCCGGCCTGCCTGGTCGCGTCGATCCAGCGCCGCGATTCCTTGTTGGCTGTCGCCCGCTGGCGCCGCGGCGCCAGTTCCTCTGCGCTGCGGTTCCATATCTGCATCGAGACCAGGCCCAGCATGGCTCCCGTGCCGGCCTCGACCGCCAGAACCGGGTGCAGCAGCAAGCCTGCCGCATTGCCCTTGCCGACCGGGCCATAATCGGCCCGCGCCCGCCGGGAACCCAGCACCAGTTCCGACGTGTCCTGCACCGCGACGATATCGCGGCCGGCCGCGCGACGACCGGTCAGTCTTCCGGCATGCAGCGACATCTCCGTCGCCGTCACCGAGGGATTGCGCAAAAACCGCGTAAACTGCATTTCGGCCGCCCGCTTGCCGCCGAGCCGGCGGATACACGATCCAGGCCGCGCCACCAGCGCCCGATGCAAGCAGGCCCCCCTTTTTCCAGGCGCAGGTCACCAAATCGCCCCAGCCCGTACTCGATTCCGGTCATTCAATCCTCCTTCGGCTTTCCCGCCGAAATAGAATCGAGCTTCGCCGCAAAGCGCAACCCAGATGTGTGAATGCGATAG
>NZ_JBVVQK010000087.1:0-1421 GCF_055811175.1 Mesorhizobium sp. WSM4828
CCGGTGCTCATATGTGGACGGCCCCCTGCTTGCAAGCATTGGTTCGGATAGTTTGATCGGATCGCTTGCGCTCATATGTCCGGCCTTTTGCGCGCCGGTTTGTGAGCGCTGGCCAAGATGGGCTACGCGGATAGCGAGTTCCAAGCACGGACACGGCATTGGCTGCCGGTGAGCACCTCGGAGTGTCTCGCTGGTCCCGGTTCGATCGGTCACACCATCTTCTCCTCTACTTGCAAGTTCCGGCCTTCAGCGTCGAACGGTGCTCGGCGCCGAACTCTTGAATGCTCTTACGGCTGCACAGGCGCAGTCACCGGAAGGGCGGCAGCGGGGCGGTATTGCTCGCCGCTGACCATCAGTTTCCAGGCGATCCGGGCCAGCTTGTTGGCCAGCGCCACCGCCGCGAGCTTGGCTGGCTTGCGCGCGATCAAGGCCGCCAACCAGGGCCATATGCGTTTGCTGCCGCGCCGCATATGCTGGATGAGAGCGGTGGCGCCCGTTACCAGCACGCTTCGCAGCATCTCGTCGCCGGCGCGGGTGATCACCCCAAGCCGATTTCTACCTGCTGTCGAATGGTTCTTCGGCGTCAGCCCGAGCCAGGCGGCAAAGTCGCGTCCCGACTTGAAACCGTGTGCATCCGGCATCTTGATGGCCAGCAGCGTGGCTCCGACAGGACCAATCGCCGGTATGGCGGCCAACCGCCGGCTCAGTTCATTGCGTCTGTGAAGCGCAAGCAGCTTTTCATCGAGTGTGGCGACCTCGGCGCTGATATGCGCATAATCGCGCGCCAGGGTCTCAAACATGTCCCTGGCCGTGTCTGGGATCGTCGCGTCAGCGCGAATGTCGGCCAGCAGATCGCCAAGCCGGGAAAGCCCCTTGGGCGCGACAAGGCCGAACTCTGCCGCAAAGCCGCGGATCGAATTGGCGAGCTGCGTGCGCCGGCCAATGAACTGCGCGCGCAGCTTCGCCAGCATCTGCGATCCCTGCTGATCGGCGCTCTTGGCAGGAACGAAACGCATGCCCGGCCGGCTCATCGCCTCGCAGATCGCCCCGGCGTCGGCCGCATCCGACTTGGAGCGCTTGACATAGGGCTTCACGTATTGTGGCGGCAGCAACACCACTTCGTGGCCCAGCGCGTGCAATTCCCGCGCCCAATGGTGCGCTGCGCCGCAAGCCTCCATGCCAATCTTCAGCGGCGAAAGCCCGGCAAAGAAGGCGAGCACCTGATTGCGTCGCAGCTTCTTGCGCAACACCGGCTGTTCGGCTTCATTTACGCCATGCAACTGGAAAACGCTCTTTGACGTATCCATGCCAATACGAATAAGTTTATCCACGGACGGTCTCCCTTGATTGAGATCTGCAACGACCTCATTCTGGCACATCACGATGCCGTCGGGGGCCGTCCACCCCAACACGGACCCAAA
>NZ_JBVVQK010000088.1:0-1226 GCF_055811175.1 Mesorhizobium sp. WSM4828
CGGTAGAGTGCCACATAATCGCTGCACATGCGCTCGACCGTGAACCGCTTCTCGAACGTCTGCCGCACTCGTGCGCGATCGAGGCTGTCTATGCGCCGGAGCGCGCCCACAGCTTCCTCCACCGTATCCACGATCCATCCAGACACACCGTCATCGATGATCTCCGGGACGGCGCCACGCCGGAACGCAACCACCGGCGTACCGCAGGCCATTGCTTCGATCGTTACGAGCCCGAAGGGTTCCGGCCAGTCGATCGGAAACAAAAGCGCTATCGCATTGCCCAGAAAATCCGCCTTTTGCCGCTCATCGATCTCGCCAATGAACTCCACGTTCGAATGCCGCAGCACTTGCGGCTCGACCCTTTCCTTCCAGAACGACTGGTCCACCTTGTCGATCTTGGCGGCGATCTTCAGGGGAAACCCGGCCCGCGCTGCTATTTCTATGGCCGCTTCCGGCCCCTTTTCCGGCGAGATGCGACCGAGAAATGCAAGATAGCCAGCGGTGTTCGGGTGGAATGGCAGAAGATCGCGGGGCAGGCCATGATGCACGGTTCCAACCCAATTGACGGGCGGCATGGGCCGGCGCTGGTCGAAGGAAATCGAGACCAGGGGAACGTCGTCGAACATCGCATAAAGCTGCGCCAGATCGGGCAGGTCGAGCCTGCCGTGAAGCGTGGTAACCGTTCGTCTGGCAAAATCCCGAATTATGGGGAAGTGCAGAACATCGACGTGGAAATGTAAAACGTCGAATTCATCGGCTCGCCGCCGCACCCGTTCAAGCATCATGACGTGGTGCGGAACACCGTCCTGGACCCTGGGGTTCAGGCGCAGCGCGACGTCGCAACACGGCACCAGCTCGGCTGAGGTACGAGAATCGGCGCTGGCGAACAGCGTCACCTCGTGGCCCTGTCGGACAAGTTCTTCGGTCAGATACGAAACAATTCGCTCGGTTCCACCGTAGGTTCGGGGCGGCACGGATTCGGTTAGCGGCGCGATCTGGGCTATTTTCATTTAGAAAATCTTTTCGGCGGCGACCGCCCTCTTTCAAACAAGCTTCGGCGGCAACCAAGACGAGCGAGAGCTTCCGGTTGCGAAGTATTCTATACAGAGCGTATTTATAGTTGTGTCGTCCGTGCTCCTCGCGTGCAATCAGGTTGCCCTTATTCAACTCCTCTGGATCCAAGAACTGCGATCCATGAGAAATGTTTCACCGGCTCGATAAAAAGA
>NZ_JBVVQK010000089.1:0-1214 GCF_055811175.1 Mesorhizobium sp. WSM4828
TTAGCCTCCCTTGGAAAGCCGCCACAGCGCATCACACTGCCGATTTCGCAACACGTCAATGATTTACCAGCAGGTCGCGCGGCATATTGCTGAAGGACTTCGCGCCATCATCGGTGACACGAATGGTTTCACTGAAGATATAACCATCAGTCCTTTCAAAGATGCCAATGATGAGGTGCATGGTCATGTTGGCCTGGAGAACCGTCTCATCGCTTTCTTGGAAGCTCGGGTTGCCCGACGCCCAATCGATGCCTATCGAGTATCCGATTCTGGATTCTTTTCGCACGCCCCGAGGTCCAAATTCGCGTCGAAAAGCTCGTTCCACATCGTTGCACTTCACTCCAGGCCGTATAGCGTCAAAGGCAGCGAGGAAACCATCAAGGCACGCCTGATGGACGTACCGCGATCTAGCGGTTGGTTCTCCCAAAAATATCGTTCGCGCCAACGCGGTGACATATCGGCGACGGAAGGCGCCGATCTCGAAATTCGTTTGGCAGCCCATCTTGTACTGTTCGTCAGTCCATGCCGCATGCACCGCGTTCGCAGGGGAACCTACGTTCATGGAGATAGGGTGGCGGGCGTATGAGCCCGGAATTTCCGGAGTGCCAGCCATCAGCGCTTGTGATACGGCGGCGCCTACGTCGCATTGTCGAGCGCCAACAGAGATTGAATGCCTACCGATTTGCATAGCTCTATCGACAATCTTTCCCGCTTGCTCCATATAAGTGATCTCAGCAGGTGATTTTATCGTCTTCAGCGCGGACACCACACCGTCGGCATCGATGAATTCCGCAACGCCTAAACTCTTGCTCAAGGCGGCATGGCCCTTCACCCCAAGCATCTTCCCTGACAGTTCGACCCCAATACGGCTCGACTTGCTGCGCTCGCGGACAAGGTCAGCAATGGGTTGCCATGCCGTGAGCTGACTCGAACCGATGTATTTCTCCGGGTAGCTGATGAGGCGTGATTGCGGCAGGTACGAACTGGCCTCTGCACATACAATGTCCATCTCACGCAATAAAAGCCATGGCTGCTCCTCTTCCTGACATACAAGAGCGAGTTGTGGCACGTAGTCTGAAAAGCCCTCGTAGCCCGTGAGATAGTTTATATTCCCTTCATCCAAGACAAGCAGTACGTCGATGCCACGCTCGGCCATCTGCCGGCGCAGCCGGGTCACGCGCGCGCGATATTCTTCTTGACTAAATGCAGGCATG
>NZ_JBVVQK010000090.1:0-123 GCF_055811175.1 Mesorhizobium sp. WSM4828
ACGGCAGTTCGACTGCTACCGCCTCCGGCGCTACCACCAGCGATGGCAGTCATGGCAAGACCGCGCTGTCGCACCTCCTCGCCGGCGACGGCAGTTCGACTGCTACCGCCGCCTCCGGTGCCA
>NZ_JBVVQK010000090.1:223-1085 GCF_055811175.1 Mesorhizobium sp. WSM4828
CCACCAGCGATGGCAGCCATGGCAAGACCGCGCTGTCGCAACTCCTCGCTGGCAATAGCAGTTCGACTGATACCGCCGCCACCACCGCCGATGACAGCCATGGCAAGACCGCGCTTTCGCAACTCCTCGCTGGCAATGGTAGTTCGACTGATACCGCCGCCTCTGGCGCTACCACCAGCGATGGCAGCCATGGCAAGACCGCGCTGTCGCAACTCCTCGCTGGCAATAGCAGTTCGACTGATACCGCCACCACCGCCGCCGATGGCAGTCATGGCAAGACCGCGCTATCGCACCTCCTCGCCACCGACGGCAGTTCGACTGACACCACCCACGATTATGCCGGCGACAAGGTAAGCGAGGGCAGCAGCGTTGACCGCATATTGGCCTCGTTGAGCCATTCTCTTTCGGCCGGCTCGGAACTTCTCCCGACCAACGATCCATCCGACAAGACGGCAACCAGCCTGATCCGCCACGGGTTCGCGCAAACCGTCCAGCCCGATGAAAGTGTCGGCGCCCAGGCGAAAAACGCCGCCGCCGCCGAGATCATGTCTAGCCACGGGGGCAACGATGCCTTCGATTTCAGCAAGCTTCAGGACAAGCTCCACCTCGACCAAGCCGCGCCTACCGAGCTTAAGTCGGGCGGGCTTTCATTGCATACTTCCCCTGCTGGTACGGCCACCGATGATAATGGTTCCCACCACATCATCTTTGACAGCTCGACCGGGTCGCTCTCTCTCGACAGCGACGCGGTCGGCGGTGCAGCTCAAGCGCAGCTCGCCACCCATCTCCCGTTGCAGCATCACTCTTTGATCTGAAAACCAGAGCGGCGGACCTTCAACTCGAGCGTGTCCGCCGCTCCGTC
>NZ_JBVVQK010000091.1:0-1046 GCF_055811175.1 Mesorhizobium sp. WSM4828
ATCGATCCCTTCGTCTTCCGCTTCGCCATTTTTGTCCTGGCGATCTTCGTCGGCTACTACGTCGTCTGGTCGGTGACGCCGGCGCTGCACACGCCGCTGATGGCGGTCACCAACGCCATTTCCTCCGTCATCGTCGTCGGCGCGTTGCTGGCCGTCGGTATCTCGGCCTCGGGCATCGCCACCGGCTTCGGCTTCGTTGCGCTGATGCTGGTGTCGGTCAACATCTTCGGCGGCTTCCTCGTCACCCAGCGCATGCTGGCCATGTACAAGAAGAAGGAAAAGTAGGCCGCTATGAACGCCAACTTCGCCTCCTTCCTCTATCTGGTCTCCGGCATCCTGTTCATCCTGGCATTGCGCGGCCTGTCGCATCCGACCACCAGCCGCCAGGGCAACATGTACGGCATGATCGGCATGGGCATTGCCATCGCCACGACGCTGGCGCTGGCCACCCCTTCCGCCGGCCGCTTCGCATTGATCGTGCTCGGGCTCGCCATCGGCGGCTCGGTCGGTGCGGTCACGGCACGGCGCATTGCCATGACCTCGATGCCGCAGCTGGTCGCCGCCTTCCACTCGCTGGTCGGTCTTGCCGCGGTCATGGTGGCGGCCGCCGCCATCTATGCACCGGAAAGCTTCGGCATCGGCACGATCGCCGATATCCATGCCCAGGCGCTGATCGAGATGAGCCTCGGCGTCGCCATCGGCGCCATCACCTTCACCGGCTCGGTCATCGCCTTCTTGAAGCTCGACGGCCGCATGTCGGGCAAGCCGATCATGATCGGCGGCCGTCACTTCATCAACGCAGCCCTGGGCATTACGCTGATCGTGCTGATCGTGCTGCTCGTCACCACTGAATCCAAGCTGGTGTTCTGGCTGATCGTTGCCGCCTCGCTGGCGCTGGGCGTCCTTCTCATCATCCCGATCGGCGGCGCCGACATGCCGGTGGTCGTGTCGATGCTGAATTCCTATTCGGGCTGGGCCGCCGCCGCACTCGGTTTCACGCTCGGCAATCTGGCGCTGATCATCACCGGCGCACTGGTCGGCTCGTC
>NZ_JBVVQK010000092.1:0-1044 GCF_055811175.1 Mesorhizobium sp. WSM4828
GCCTCGTCGAAGCCGCGCGGGAGCTTGACGTCAAGAACGCGATCTTCGAGGGTGAGGCAGTGGTCACCAATGCGGCCGGCCTGCCCGACTTCGACGCGCTGCAGAAGGCCGTCCACAGCGACCCCTACGCCATGATCCTCGGCGCCTTCGACATCGTGTATTTGGACGTCCACGATCTGCGCGACATCGGCTGCAAGGCACGCTGTGAGATCCTGTTCGGCATCATCAAGCCGAACAGCCGCATCCAGTTCAGCGAATCGCTGCCTGGTGATCCAAAGGCGATCTTTTATCTCGCCGACCAGGCGGGGATCGACGGCATCGTCTCAAAGCTCGCTGACAGCTCATATCGAAGCGGCCCGACTTCGAACTGGTTGACGACCAAGAGCTTCACCGTCCAGGAATATGAGCCGCTCGGCGTTGAGCGGGAATCTGGCAAGGCCGCATTCGCCTTGCTGGGCGGAGCCAGGCACCGGGAAGTATATCGGTTCGGCCTTCATCAGCTTGGGTCGCGACATGAAGGAACGGCTGTGGAAGCGCGTCCAGGACCATGCCGGCCCGCCTCCGCAGGGCATCAAGAAGCGACCGGCGACGCAATGGGTAAAGCCGGAGGAGGTCAAGCCGCGCCTCAAGCACCTCCGCGGCGAGCACGGATCTATTCGCAGCGCTCCGTTGCAAGGTTTCGGCGGTGAACCACATGGCTAATCCGCCACGACAAGGACTGGACACTATGGACCCTACCGACCCTAAACCTGACCGCCGCCTTCACCAGAGAACGCCTGTTCTGAAGGACGCGACCATCATCACTGGACGTCGGGACATGGACATAAGCTGCTCGGTCTGCAACCAGCATGAGAGAGGCGCCGAACTGCGGGTCGCTGCTGATGCCTTGGTCCCGGATCGTTTTGTGCTGTTCATCCCCGAGGACGGAGCCACCTATCAGGCGGTGGTCCGGTGGCAGAAGAACGATCGCCTTGGGGTGCAACTGTACGGCACGGGAGTGGTAATTCGGCCTTGATCAGCGCGCCCGGTCAATTCGCCCCGCGG
>NZ_JBVVQK010000093.1:0-969 GCF_055811175.1 Mesorhizobium sp. WSM4828
CCAAGCTTGTCGAGCGGGCTCGTGACGGCGCGCACCGTGCGGGTTGCAACCTTGGTGTAGAAGGCGGTGCTATTTAGCTTGGCGTGCCCGAGCAGGACCTGGATGATCCGGATGTCGGTGCCGTCCTCCAGCAGATGGGTGGCGAAGCTGTGGCGCAGCGTGTGCGGCCCAACCCGCTTGGCGATGTCGGCCGCCTGTGCTGCCTCGACGACGACGCGATAGAGCTGGCGGGTGCTGATGGGCTTCATTGCATGCTGCCCTGGAAACAGCCAGCCGTCGCGATGCATCACGCCCTGCTGGCGTCCGACCTTCCACCACTGGCGCAGCAACAAGAGCAGGTCTTGCGACAGCATGGCGTTCCGATATCGCCCGCCCTTGCCGCGCTCGACACGCAGCAGCATGCGCTCGCTGTCGACGTCGGCAACCTTCAGCGTCGAGACCTCCGCCACGCGCAGGCCCGCGCCATAGGCGACCGACAGCGCGGCCTGGTGCTTCAGGCAGGTGGTGGCGTTGAGCAGCCGGGCGACCTCGTCGCGGCTCAGCACCACCGGCAGCTTGCGCGGGTGCGCCAGACGAACGAGCTTGCGCGCCAGATCGGGACGATCGACCGTATGCGTGAAGAAGAAGCGCAGCGCCGACACGATGCTGTTCATCGTCGGCACGGGAACACCATCGTCCTGCTGCTCAATCTGGAACCGGCGCAGGTCGTCGGTGGTCGCTGTGTCTGGTGAGCGCCCGAGGAACGTCGCCAGGCGTCCGATGTCGCGGAGGTAGTTGCGTTGCGTCTCCCGGGAGAAACGCCGCATGTTCATGTCGTCGATCAGCCGCTGACGAAGTGGACTGATAGGTGCATCGAGAACAGGATAGGGCATGGTCAGGCTCCTTGTTGAAGAAGCCCGTGATGCTCTGCCGCTGCCGAACCGCCCTCAATGCGAGCGCGACGTCCGGTTCGTGATCTTTACCTCACCC
>NZ_JBVVQK010000094.1:0-955 GCF_055811175.1 Mesorhizobium sp. WSM4828
ATCTTCTTCCTGTGCATGCAGATGCGGCCGCAGGCGGTGACGAGAATGTCCTTGTCATGGAAGGGATATTCCAGCTCGGGGAGGCCTTGATAGGCTCTTGAAGAATCTCTGTAGAGTTCGGCCGGCACCTTCATTTGGATCGCCTCGTGGGGCCTCTCGTCATTGAATTCGCTCATGAAAGCATCGAACCTGGCCTGCTGCTGCAGGGCGTTCATGCCCGGCGGCCGGGTCGTTTCGGCCTTGAGCGTGCGGTGCATGCGCTCGTGGCGGCCGTTCTCGTGCGGGTTGCCAGGCCGGATGCGCTCGATCGCGATGCCGAGCCTCAGCCAGAACACCGACAGCCTTGATAGATTGTAGAGGCCGTTGGGGCTTGCGAAGGGAAGGCCATTGTCGCTTCTAATCGCTTCCGGCAGACCGCGTTCCTTGAAGAGCCGGACGAAAGCCTCGATGACCGGAACCTCCTTTGTCGATTCAAGGGCTTCGCAGGCCAGCAGATAGCGCGAAGCCTGGTCGGTGACGGTCAGCGGGTAACAGTAGCGGCCGTTGCCGAGCTTGAACTCGCCCTTGAAGTCGGCGCACCAGAGATCGTTGGGCCGCGTCGCCTGGGACAGTTGCGTGCCCACGGCCTTGTTCGCCCGGTTCCTCTTGCGGGCCCGGCTCACAAGGCCGTGGCGGTCGAGCACGGCATGAACGGTGCTCTTGGCCGGAATGCGTACATCGCCTGCGAGCTTGCGCACCAGCAACTCGCGTATCTTCCTGGCGCCCCAGTGCGGCTTCTCCCGCTTGCTCTCTATGATCATCCGTTCGATCTGGACCGGCAACTGGTTGGCATAGCGCACCGGCCGGCGCGAGCGGTCCGTCAGGGCCTCGAGACCCTCATCCTTGTAGCGATTGAAGATCTTGTAGCCCGTCTTGCGCGAGATGCCGAACTCCCGGCACACATCGCTCATGCCTT
>NZ_JBVVQK010000095.1:0-923 GCF_055811175.1 Mesorhizobium sp. WSM4828
GGATGGTCGGCGCCGGCCAGTGTAAAGCCGAGCCTGCCCATCTCGGAGCGAAACCGCGCTGCGTTGGCATATAGGCGCTGACGCAACGCATCGCCATTGCGGACCAGTTCGAACACCCGGATCGAGGCGCCGGCGATCGCCGGCATCAGCGTGTTGGAGAACAGATAGGGGCGCGAGCGCTGGCGCAGCCAGTCGACCACCTGCTTCCTGCCCGACGTGTAGCCGCCGGACGCGCCACCCAATGCCTTGCCGAGCGTGCCGGTGATGATGTCCACCCTGCCCTCGACGCCGCAATGTTCGGCCGAGCCACGGCCATTCCTGCCGACGAAACCAACTGCATGGCTGTCGTCGACCATGACCATCGCATCGTATTTGTCGGCGAGGTCGCAGACCCCCTTCAGATTGGCGATGATGCCATCCATCGAGAACACGCCATCCGTGGCGATCAGCCGGAACCGGCAGTCGCGCGCCTCTTTCAACCGCGCTTCGAGATCGGCCATGTCATTGTTGGCGTAGCGGAAGCGCTTTGCCTTCGACAGCCGTACCCCGTCGATGATCGAGGCGTGGTTCAGCGCATCGGAGATGACCGCATCCTGCTCGCCGAGCAGCGTCTCGAACAGGCCGCCATTGGCGTCGAAGCAGGAGCCGTAGAGGATGGTGTCCTCCATCCCGAGGAAGTCAGAAATGGTCGCCTCGAGCTGCTTGTGTTCCTCCTGCGTGCCGCAGATGAAACGCACCGACGCCATGCCGTAGCCGTAGCGGTCGAGCGCCTGCTTGGCCGCCGAGCGCAGTTCGGCGCTGTCGGCGAGGCCGAGATAATTGTTGGCGCAGAAATTCAGCACCTTCTCGCCGCCGACCTCGATCTCGGCCGATTGGGTCGAGGTTATCACCCGCTCGGATTTATAGAGGCCTGCCGTTTTCAG
>NZ_JBVVQK010000096.1:0-892 GCF_055811175.1 Mesorhizobium sp. WSM4828
TTCTCGCGGATGGCAAGGGACTTCTGATAGTTCTCCAGGGCGCCAGCCAGGTTCCCCTGCGCCTTCTGGACGTCGCCAATCTGGCTATAGCCATAGTCAAGATTGCTTGCCCAGTTGGTGTTGTCGGGGTCTCCGGCAAAAAGCTTCGCTCGAATGGCCTGGCTCTTAGAAAAGCTCTCGAGAGCTTTGGCAAGATTTCCACGTGTGCTCTGAGCTAGACCGACTCTTTCGTAGATGAGCGACAGGCCGCTCTGCCAGTCGGCATTGTTCGGATCGAGAGCCGCCACCTTCTCACGGATGGCAAGGGCCTTCTGATAGTTCTCCACGGCGCCCGCCAGGTTCCCCTGCGTCCTCTGAACATCACCCAGCGTGGTGTAGATCGATGACAGGCGGCTCTGCCAGTCGGCATTGTTCGGTTCGAGAGCCACCAGCTTCTCGCGGATGGCAAGGGACTTCTGGTAGTTCTCCAGGGCGCCCGCCGGGTTCCCCTGCGCCCGCTGGACGTAGCCGATTTCGGAATAGATCGTGGACAGATCACTCCGCCAGTCTGCATTATTGTTCGGATCGAGAGCCACCAGCTTCTCACGGATGGCAAGGGCCTTCTGATAGTTCTCCAGGGCGCCCGCCAGGTTCCCCTGCGCCTTCTGGGCGTCGCCGACGGCAGAATAGTCAACGGCAAGATCACTTAGCTTGCCGGTGTTTCCTTGGTCCGCAGCGCTTAGCTTTTCATCGATGGCGAGTCCGCGTCGATAGTTCTCCAGGGCGCCCGCCAGATTCCCCTGCGCCGTCTGAACATCACCCAGTGTGGTGTAGATCGATGACAGGCGGCTCTGCCAGTCGGCATTGTTCGGTTCGAGAGCCACCAGCTTCTCACGGATGGCAAGGGACTTCT
>NZ_JBVVQK010000097.1:0-866 GCF_055811175.1 Mesorhizobium sp. WSM4828
TCGAACTTCCGCTGCCGCTTCCCGCATTCACCGAGGCCGTCCAATGGCCCGCCCTTCACAACAGTGATCCGGCAAGCATCTGGATGCGAGAGGTATTGTTACAGGAGGCGTCTCGAATGACTTCTCCGCGGGACGCCGAAAGGCGTGTCAGGCACCCCTAATTTACTCCCGCGTCTCACGCCGCCATTCGCGTCAATAGCCCTTGTTGGACTAGATCGATGCTCGCGGCAAGTGCGCCGGCCAGATCGTCCAGCGGGTGGGCTGCGTCGGCAAACGGTGCCAATGAGAAGGGGCCCGCATAACCGCCATCAAGCAGCGCCCGGATCTGGCTGCCATTGTCGGAACCGAATAGGACGCGATCAGGGTAAATCCAGTGGATTGGATCGTTCACTCTTGAAATGTGCACGAGACCGGTCAGTTCGCAGGAGAAGAACGTCTCCCCGGCGAGCGTGTGGTGGAACGTGTCGTGCACGAGGCGGAAGACCGACTGGCCATCAATAGCGGCAATGGCCTTAGCCGCTTCGTTCTTCGATCTAAGGGAGCAGGTCTGGAAGCCCAGCGGCTCGATGAGACCGATCAGACCGCGCGACTGGAGGATCGGCTTGAGCGCCTTCAAGGCGACGCGGAGATCGCCCCGGCGCTCGCCATTGGCGGGCCAGGAGCCGTCGTTGACCGGCATCAGCATGAGCGTCTTGGCTCCGCAGGCCGCCGCATAATCGGCGAGCTTGCTCGCCTCGGTCTTGCGGGCGGGTGTCCACTCATTGAAGCGCTGCAAGGCATTGATGGAAATAATCCCAACGCCTGCTTCGGCGGCGGCAGACCGGACGTCCGCCGCCGGCATGCCGCGTGCAATAGCATTGCTGCGC
>NZ_JBVVQK010000098.1:0-839 GCF_055811175.1 Mesorhizobium sp. WSM4828
GTGGTCACCGTGGCTCGAGTGTCAGCAGATGTGGTAAGGGTGAGTGTCGGCGAGTAGCAGAGGTCCAGCAACAATGACTTTGAGGCGAACCAGAGCTTACGGCACATCCGGCTTGGTTCTAGCGGTTTGCACTGTGTTTGCTTGGCAGAACGCCGCTGCCGCTCAAAATTGCGACGCAGCCGCGACGCCTGGCGTCAATTGGCAAGAGTGTGACAAGAAGCTTCTCATCCTAGATGGACAGGACCTGAGCGGGGCGAACCTGTTCGGTGTTGATTTCACTTCGACCGACCTCAGGAACACCAATTTCCGTGCGGCAAATCTTGAGAAGGCAACTCTTGTGCGTGCTTCCTTGGCCGACTCGACCGCCAAAGGCGCCCGGTTCGACAGAATCGAGGCCTACAGGACCGACTTCAGCCGTATGGACGCGCAGGGCGCTGTGTTTGCGAGCGCTGAAATGCAGCGCTCGAATTTCCAGGACGCCAATCTGACCAATGTTGATTTCACAAAGGCGGAATTGGGTCGTGCGCAGTTCCATGACGCCGATATCAGCGGCAGCCGCTTTTCGTTTGCCAATCTCGCACGCGCGGACTTCCGAGGAGCGAGGTTCACCGCGCCGATAGACTTTGACCGCGCCTTTTTCTTTCTGACCCGTATCGAGGGCCTCGACCTTTCCAATTCGGCGGGTCTGTCCCAGTGGCAGCTCAACATGGCTTGCGGAGACGCGCGGACCGAGTTGCCTTCTGGCTTGACGAGGCCTGAAAATTGGCCCTGTCAATTCCAGCAGGAATAGTTGTCGGCAAGGAACTGCGGCAATGCTGCGCCGGAGAGGATTCGAACCT
>NZ_JBVVQK010000099.1:0-824 GCF_055811175.1 Mesorhizobium sp. WSM4828
GCCAAGACCGGCGACATCATCGCCCCGATCCGGGATACAACGGGGCTGAACTCCCGTCTCGACGACGCGGGCGTCGCAGCCGTTGCAAAAGCGGTCGTCGCCATCCGCTCGTACTTCATGCCCAAGCGAGTCAAAGCGGCCCGCATCTGAATCCTGCCTCTGCCAACCAAGGACAGCCGTACGGTGCTCGTGACGCTTACGAAGTACTAAGTGGGGGCTCGGGTATCTGGGCCTGTTGGCGCTAATCAGACGAGCGTCGCACCCACCCCCTCCTCTTCGGCCGCAGCCAGGAATGCCTTCCGAGCCTCCTCAGGTTCCATCTCGTCGGCAAGCACAGCGACGCAGACGTGAAGCGCGAGATTCCACTGAGGGCCACGGTTGGTCCACATTAAGAGTTCCTTGGCTGCTGCCACTGCGTTGTTGACGTGGTGCGTCGTATTGCGACCCTCAGTCCTGACTGGGACCGGAGGGGAGAACCAATAGGTTGCCATAGGGCCACTCCTTGCCGCCCGCTCAAGGCCCCTAAGCAACTTTTGCTCGTCCGTCAGCATTCGTTCTAATGATAAACTAAGCAGCATTCGAAGGTAGCTGCTGGCGGCATCCGACCTCTGCTTAGTTCTCTCGACTTCAACCATCTTTGTACCTAAACCGGTTCCGTATAATGTCGGGAACTAAGGAAAGATCAACAGACGTTTCGTATGGGAGCGTGGGCCAGGGAATGTTGTCAAGCGAAGTGAGGATTTGACCCCCCCCTATTGCCTCACCGAGGAATGTTACCGAACGCGATAGGGCCGACATGGGCCCTTTCTCCATCTGTCGCGGCG
>NZ_JBVVQK010000100.1:0-772 GCF_055811175.1 Mesorhizobium sp. WSM4828
GGCGACGTCCAGAAGGCGCAGGGGAACCTGGCTGGCGCCCTGGAGAACTATCAGAAGTCCCTTGCCATCCGCGAGAAGCTGGTGGCTCTCGATCCGAACAATGCCGACTGGCAGAGCCGCCTTTCATCGATCTACACCACACTGGGTAATGTTCAGACGGCGCAGGGAAATCTGGCGGGCGCCCTGGAGAACTATCGGCGCGGCCTCGCCATCGATGAAAAGCTAAACGCTGCGGACCTAGGAAACACCAACTGGCTAAGTAATCTTGCCGTTGACTATTCCTCCGTCGGCGACATCCTGAAGGCGCAGGGGAACCTGGCGGGCGCCCTGGAAAACTATCACAAGTCCCTTGCCATCCGTGAGAAGCTGGCGGCTCTCGATCCGAACAATGCCGACTGGCGGAACCGCCTGTCGCTCATCTACGAAAGAGTCGGTCTAGCTCAGAGAGCACATGGAAATCTTGCCAAAGCTCTCGAGAGCTTTTCTAAGAGTCAGGCCATTCGAGCGAAGCTTTTTGCCGGAGACCCCGACAACACCAACTGGGCAAGCAATCTTGACTATGGGTATAGCCAGATTGGCGACGTCCAGAAGGCGCAGGGGAACCTGGCGGGCGCCCTGGAGACCTATCAGCAGGCCCTTGCCATCCGTGAGAAGCTGGTGGCTCTCGATCCGAACAATGCCGACTGGCAGAGCCGCCTGTCATCGCTCTACACCACACTGGGCAATGTTCGGACGGCGCAGGGGAACCTGGCGGGCGCCCTGGAGAACTATC
>NZ_JBVVQK010000101.1:0-713 GCF_055811175.1 Mesorhizobium sp. WSM4828
GAGCTGGAATATCCCTTCCATGACAAGGACATTCTCGTCACCGCCTGCGGCCGCATCTGCATGCACAGGAAGAAGATTAACATCTCTACCGTGCTCGCCGGCCAGAGGCTCGGAATCACCGAAGTCGACGACGGCATTTGGCTCGTCTCCTTCATGCGCTATGATCTGGGATATATCGACCTGGAACAGAGGACCTTGCAGACCATCGACAACCCGTTCGGCACGAGGTTGTCACCCATGTCTTAGGTACAAACTGTTACCCATGTCTTCGGGCCGTACAGTGGGAGCGCTGGTAGCGGGAGAGGGATACCGCCAATACAGTGCTGCTACTGAATTCACTTGCTAAATCGAGTCCCTGCGCCTGTTGGCGGTTCGAATCGCGTGCTGTGCGCCACTTTACGATTTTGCGCGATTTCATACCCGTCCACGGACGGATGCCGCATCACGCCGCCGACAGCCGCACGTGGAACTTGCTGTCGGTTACCGAAAATTGTGGCAATCCGGACAGACCCGTCGAAACAGGGTGTAGGCTTCCGCCTCCTGGGTCACAACCGCTGTTTGCAGGGTGGCCAAGATCTTCTTGCCGTCGTAGCAGTGGAGACCGGTAACTTCTCTGGGGTCGGCCCGGTGTCGACCGAGTTTCTCGCAAGGTCAGGCGCCAATCAGACGGTGCTCTTCAACATCTTGCCCAAGGTGGATCCGGAGTATGTGGC
>NZ_JBVVQK010000102.1:0-672 GCF_055811175.1 Mesorhizobium sp. WSM4828
ATGGTGCCGACCTGGGCAACCTCTTCCGAGGTCTTGATCTTCTTGGCGTTCTTGATCAGCGTCGCGACGACGTCGGCGACGGCGAGATCGATGCCGCGCTTGAGGTCCATCGGGTTCATGCCGGCGGCAACCGCCTTGTGGCCTTCCTGGACGATCGACTGTGCCAGAACGGTCGCGGTCGTGGTGCCGTCGCCGGCGATGTCGTTGGTCTTCGAAGCAACTTCGCGGACCATCTGCGCGCCCATGTTTTCGAACTTGTCCTCAAGCTCGATTTCCTTGGCGACGGTGACGCCGTCCTTGGTGATGCGCGGTGCGCCGAACGACTTGTCGATGACGACGTTGCGGCCCTTGGGGCCGAGCGTGACCTTCACCGCGTCGGCGAGGATGTTGACGCCGCGCAGCATGCGCTCACGAGCGTCGCGGGAGAATTTTACGTCTTTGGCAGCCATTTTTAGCTCCTGGCAGGGGCTTGGATTGAGCCCGAAGATTTAGATGAGGGTGAGGCCGATATTCAGCCGATGATGCCCATAATGTCGGATTCCTTCATGATCAGAAGGTCTTCGCCATTGAGCTTGACTTCGGTGCCCGACCACTTGCCGAACAGGATGCGGTCGCCGGCCTTGACGTCCAGCGGGACGAGCTTGCCGGCTTCGTCGCGGGCGCCGGAACCGA
>NZ_JBVVQK010000103.1:0-654 GCF_055811175.1 Mesorhizobium sp. WSM4828
TCGGGCGAGGACGTCGGCGAGCCAGGCCTGCGGGTCGATATCGTTCATCTTGGCGCTGACGATCAGGCTGTAGAGAATGGCCGCGCGCTGTCCGCCGCGATCGGAACCGCAGAACAGCCAGGACTTTCTGCCGAGAGCGATGCCGCGCAGGGCTCGCTCGGCTGCATTGTTGGATAGGCAGATCCGCCCATCGTCGAGGAAGCGGGTGAAGGACGACCAGCGGCGCAGCATGTAGTTGAAGGCTTTGCTCAGATCGTGTCCGCGCGAGAGCTTGTCGCGCGTCTCGATCATCCAGCGCTCGAGTTCGGTGACCAGCGGCGCGCTCCGCTCCTGGCGCACGGCGTGGCGTTGGGCCGGCGACAGGCCGTTAATCGCGCGCTCGATATCGAACAGGGCATCGATGCGCTTCACGGCTTCAACCGCCAGCGGATAGACCAGGTTGGGCTTCTCGCTGCGCGCCTTCCTGCGCGCCGCCGCTTCGATATCGGCCAGCTCGAACACTTTGCGCCGGCTGTGGGTCCAGCAGCTGGCCTCCAGAACAGGCGCCGGCTGACGACCCGTCGCATAGAGATCGCCGTAACCGCCAAAGGCATCGGCCTGCAGAATGCCGCTCCAGCCGGCGAGATGCGCCGCGGGATGTTCGCCTCGGCGATC
>NZ_JBVVQK010000104.1:0-635 GCF_055811175.1 Mesorhizobium sp. WSM4828
TCGTCAGCACCCGGGCCTTGAGATCGGTCGGAACGGGATTGAGGTCGTATGCCGGCGAGAGAGACCAACCCGCCTTTCCCAGCCACAGGAAACCGTGATTGCGGAGGTGGTCGTCGACATTGGAAATCAGCACATTGAAGACGACCCGCCGATAGAGGGCATGGGCGTCCGTCTTTCCCTGAGCGCCGTGTTGAGCAAGGGCATCGACGATCTCCGGATAGCTGCCGCGCTCGCCGTCCTTGGCGCCAATCATCGCCATCGCCGACAGGAACGGGATGCGGATCGCACCGTCACGATCGAAGCGTCGCGACAACATGACCGCCTTGCCGGCGACGTCGATCAGCTCGTGTTGAGGCGTGGCAATACCTGCCTGGCCGGCTAGCCGCAGCGCGATCTCTTCCCAGGTCTCCATACTGTAGTCGTCGGTCTCCTTCGGGAATTTGGCTATGGAGAGGTGACCATGTTGGTCGATGACGGACGCCTTCGGTCGGGTACCGCCAAGGGAGGAGCCTGGGGCAAAGATGAGCTGCAGGTCTTCATCCGTTTCCTCGTCCCGGAGAATCCGTTCGGTGATCTGGAGCAACCGGCCAAGCTCGATTAGGGCAGGAACGCCCGCGCGGATCGGCGCTTGGAAA
>NZ_JBVVQK010000105.1:0-627 GCF_055811175.1 Mesorhizobium sp. WSM4828
CATAGCCATCGCCTGTGGCCCGCGGGTTCCTTCCTCGGGGACTTTCGTACGCCTGCCGGCGCCCGAAACTCTTCACGTTAGCGGAATGGCGGCTTTTGGCGTCGGATATTCAATAGCGGACCTTCACGCCGGCGCGAGGATCGTCGTGAGCCGACCCAAACGAGCCATTCCGGCAGGCAAGCTCGAATGTCTCGAATGTAGTGAATACGACATTGACAAAACCTCGCCATATCAGCCGTCGATGAAAGCGCGGAAAGAAGGGATTTGCTGAGCGCCGGTGAGGTCGGTTTCCTTTCAGAACAACTGATACTATGATCCTGCGGGGCCAGGCCAACAATGGACCGCAAGCTTGCCGCGATTCTCGCCGCCGATGTCGTGGGCTATTCGGCTCTGATGGAGCGCGATGAGGCCGGCACGTTCGAGCGCCTTCGCGCCGGACGCAAGGAACTGTTTGAACCCGAAATTGCACGCCACCACGGCCATATCTTCAAGCTGATGGGCGACGGGATGTTGGCCGAATTCGGCAGCGTCATCGATGCCGTCGAATGTGCGGCGTCGCTGCAGCGCGGGCTTGGCGAGCGCAACGCTTCGCTTCCCGAAACCGAGCAGATTCACGTGCGGATCGGC
>NZ_JBVVQK010000106.1:0-619 GCF_055811175.1 Mesorhizobium sp. WSM4828
TCTCGAACCGAACAATGCCGACTGGCAGAGCAATCTTTCGTCGATCTACACCACACTGGGTGATGTTCAGACGGCGCAGGGAAATCTGGCGGGCGCCCTGGAAAACTATCGGCGCGGACTCGCCATCGATGAAAAGCTAAGCGCTACGGACCAAGGAAACACCGACAGGCTAAGTGATCTTGCCGTTGACTATTCTGCCGTCGGCGACGTCCAGAAGGCGCAGGGGAACCTGGCGGGCGCCCTGGAGAACTATCAGAAGTCCCTTGCCATCCTGGAGAAACTGGTGGCTCTCGATCCGAACAATGCCGACTGGCAGAGCCGCCTGTCATCGCTCTACACCACACTGGGTGATGTTCAGACAGCGCAGGGGAAACTGGCGGGCGCCTTTGAGAACTATCGGCGCGGACTCGCCATCGATGAAAAGCTAAGCACTGCGGACCAAGGAAACACCGACAGGCTCAATGATCTTGCCGTTGACTATTCTGCCGTCGGCGACGTCCTGAAGGCGCAGGGGAACCTGGCGGGCGCCCTAGAGAACTATGAGAAGTCCCTTGCCATCCGTGAGAAGCTGGTGGCTCTCGAACCGAACAATGCCGACTGGCAGAGCCGCCTGTCATCG
>NZ_JBVVQK010000107.1:0-557 GCF_055811175.1 Mesorhizobium sp. WSM4828
TTGGCGGTCGGCCGGACCGATATGCGTCGCGGGATGCAAGGCCTCGCTCTGCAGGTTCAGGAGACGTTGGGCCGGGATCCGCATGCCGGCGATCTTTATGTCTTCCGCGGCCGCAGCGGCAATCTGATCAAGATTATCTGGCATGATGGGCTCGGCATGTCACTGTATGCAAAACGGCTCGAGAAGGGCCGGTTTCTATGGCCGTCGCCGGCGGACGGTACGGTTTCCATATCACCGGCGCAGCTCGCCTACATGCTCGACGGGATCGATTGGCGCAACCCGCGTCACACGTTCCGCCCCCAGCGCGCGGGCTGAGTTTTTCTTTGAGTTTGCGCCATTTTCCGCGAGTCAGCGGAGGCATTTTATGATTCACTCCAGGGCATGGTTGCCACCGCCCTGGATGCTGTTCCGGACGATATCGGCGCGCTGAGAGCAGCGCTGACCGCGGCGCTGGCCAGAGCCGAAGACGAGGCCGCGCGGGCTGCGCTGGTCGAGGCCGAACTGGCGGTCGCCAGGGCCAAGGCATCGGATGATGCGGCGCTGATCGCACATCAGCA
>NZ_JBVVQK010000108.1:0-515 GCF_055811175.1 Mesorhizobium sp. WSM4828
GGCTGGGCCGCCGCCGCACTCGGTTTCACGCTCGGCAATCTGGCGCTGATCATCACCGGCGCACTGGTCGGCTCGTCGGGTGCCATCCTGTCCTACATCATGTGCAAGGGCATGAACCGGTCGTTCATCTCGGTCATCCTCGGCGGCTTCGGCGGCGAGACATCAGCCGTTGCCAACGACGGCATCGAGCGCACCGTCAAGCAGGGCTCGGCCGAGGATGCCGCCTATCTGATGATGAATGCGCAAAAGGTCATCATCGTGCCGGGCTACGGCATGGCCGTCGCCCAGGCACAGCACGCGCTGCGCGAGATGGCCGACAAGCTCAAGGCCAACGGCGTCGACGTCAAATACGCCATCCATCCGGTGGCCGGCCGCATGCCCGGCCACATGAACGTGCTCTTGGCCGAAGCCAACGTGCCTTACGACGAGGTGTTCGAGCTGGAGGACATCAACTCTGAGTTCGCGCAGGCCGACGTCGCCTATGTCATCGGCGCCAACGACGTCACCAATCCCTC
>NZ_JBVVQK010000109.1:0-497 GCF_055811175.1 Mesorhizobium sp. WSM4828
GGGGCGGTGGCAGTCGAGGTGCTGCCGCCAGTGGTGGCCTCGGAAGGGATGCTCGCCGTAGAAGTGGGATCGGTGGCCGCGGCTTCGGAAGGAGCAGTCCCGGCAGTGCTGAGATTGTGTTGCCGGAAAATGGCCTGCAGTTCCGGGGAGCTTTCAAGCGCGGTGTCGCCTCGCTGCGAACCCCAGGCGTATGCGTAGTCGAAGGCGGGTGACGGAACCAGCTTGGCCCAGTGGTCCATCATGGTTTCCATCTGGGCGGCGGTGGGCACGACATATTTGCCACCCATGTCGGTGTTATAGTCGCCGCCTCCAAACGTCTGGTAGCCTGGAACGATCTTGCTCGTCGGGATGCCCGACGCCTGAGCGGCGGCGACGAATTTGTCGATCATGTTGTAGTCGACCGCGCCATCCGTGCGGACGGGATAGACATCCACGCCGTAGTAATCGATACCCGTATTGGCGGGATTGTACGTGCCCGAAAAATCCGGATTCGCCGA
>NZ_JBVVQK010000110.1:0-492 GCF_055811175.1 Mesorhizobium sp. WSM4828
ATGTTGCGCGATGCCGACCGGTGCTTGCGTCGCGGACGATCCTTGTCTTCGGCGGCATCGTCATTGGCCGCGGCCGGGACCTCGCAGAGGTCGCCGAGATCGAGCGCGATCTGGGTCGGATCGAGGACGGCCAGCTTCTCCGATTTTGCCCCGAAGATCATCTGCCGAAGCAGATCGGCATAGACGCGCAGCTCCGCGTTCTCGGCTTCAAGAGCGATGATATTCTTCGAGGAGGAGTTTGACTTCCTCGATGCCTCCATCGGTGAAGGCCAAGATCCCGTCGTCATCGTTGGTGCCGTACACCCAGATGACGCCGTCCTCCGGCTCGAGACCGAGAGTCAGTTCCTGGATGAGCGCTTCGCTGACGCCGAGGTCGCTGGCGACACGTTCGACGGTGTAGACGTGATGCACCTTGTTGCGCTGCATGATCAGGCCGCAGCTGGTTGGGTCCGCAGTTTTGCGGATCTCCAATTCCACGGCAGCAAATCATCG
>NZ_JBVVQK010000111.1:0-474 GCF_055811175.1 Mesorhizobium sp. WSM4828
GAGGTGCGACAGCGCGGTCTTGCCATGACTGCCATCGCTGGTGGTAGCGCCGGAGGCGGTAGCAGTCGAACTGCCGTCGCTGGCGAGGAGGTGCGACAGCGCGGTCTTGTTATGACTGCCATCGCTGGCGGTAGCGCCGGAGGCGGCGGTAGCAGTTGAACTGCCGGTGCCGGCGAGGAGATGCGAGAGCGTGGTCTTGCCATGACTGCTATCGGAAGGGGCGGTGGCAGTCGAGGTGCTGCCGCCGGTGGTAGTCTCGGCCGGGGCTGTGGCAGTTGAGGTGCTGCCGCTGGAGGTGGCTTCGGTAGGGGCGGTCGCAGTCGAGGTGCTGCCGCCAGTGGTGGCCTCGGCCGGGGCGGTGGCAGTCGAGGTGTTGCCGCCGGTGGTGGCTTCGGTAGGGGCGGTGGCAGTCGAGGTGCTGCCGCCAGTGGTGGCCTCGGAAGGGATGCTCGCCGTAGAAGTGGGATCGGTGGC
>NZ_JBVVQK010000112.1:0-449 GCF_055811175.1 Mesorhizobium sp. WSM4828
GCGATCTTCAGGCCGCCACGCAGCTTGTTGACGACCAGCGTGGCCAGGGCCTCGCCTTCGACGTCTTCCGAGATGATAACCAGCGGCTTCGAGGTCTGCACGACGGCCTCGAGGATCGGCAACATGGCCTGCAGGTTGGAGAGCTTCTTCTCGTGGAGAAGGATGTAGGCGTCTTCCAGATCCGCAACCATCTTCTCGGCGTTGGTGACGAAGTAGGGCGAGAGATAGCCGCGATCGAACTGCATGCCTTCGACGACTTCAAGCTCGGTCTCGGCGGTCTTTGCTTCCTCGACCGTGATGACGCCCTCATTGCCGACCTTCTGCATCGCTTCCGCGATCATCGAGCCGACCGAAACATCGCCATTCCCGGCGATGGTGCCGACCTGGGCAACCTCTTCCGAGGTCTTGATCTTCTTGGCGTTCTTGATCAGCGTCGCGACGACGTCGGC
>NZ_JBVVQK010000113.1:0-444 GCF_055811175.1 Mesorhizobium sp. WSM4828
GAGGTGCGACAGCGCGGTCTTGCCATGACTGCCATCGCTGGTGGTAGCGCCGGAGGCGGTAGCAGTCGAACTGCCGTTGCCGGCGAGGAGGTGCGAAAGCGTGGTCTTGCCATGATTGCTTTCGCCGGTGGCGGCTTCCGAAGGAGCGGTGGCAGTCGAGGTGCTGCCGCCGGTGGTAGTCTCGGCCGGGGCTGTGGCGGTTGAGGTGCTGCCGCTGGAGGTGGCTTCGGAAGGGGCGGTGGCAGTTGAGGTGCTGCCGCTGGAGGTGGCTTCGGTAGGGGCGGTGGCAGTCGAGGTGCTGCCGCTGGAGGTGGCCTCGGTAGGGGTGGTCGCAGTCGAGGTGCTGCCGCCAGTGGTGGCCTCGGCCGGGGCGGTGGCAGTCGAGGTGCTGCCGCCAGTGGTGGCCTCGGAAGGGATGCTCGCCGTAGAAGTGGGATCGGTGGC
>NZ_JBVVQK010000114.1:0-421 GCF_055811175.1 Mesorhizobium sp. WSM4828
ACAAAGACGTCGCCGCAATAGGGATCGGCTGCAAGAGCCGAGGCGACCAGTGCAACAAGGCCATTGATGCCGCGGCGAAAGTCGACCGGCTGCGTCGCCACCACGACCTTCACGTCGCCGGCTGGCGCGATCACCGCGGCACACGCAACGCACCCACGATGGCGGCCGCCAGGGCCGGATCGACCGAGCCCGTCAGGACGAGGCGGCTTTCACCGATCTCGAGTTCGATCCGACCGGTCGACCTGGGCGTCTCCTTCTTCCGTGCGTCACTATGCTCGAGCTGCCGCTCCTCGCCTGCGATCGTAATTGGCACAAACTGCAGAGCTGGCGTCGTCTCCGCAGCTGCCTTCGCCTGCACCAGCCCCACGTGCCGTCGCCAGACCGAAAGAAGACCTCGATTGATCCCCCAACGCCGCGCGAC
>NZ_JBVVQK010000115.1:0-416 GCF_055811175.1 Mesorhizobium sp. WSM4828
TCGCAACCATACCTCTTCCCGCAGCATTGCTTCCAACACGGCCATCAAAAAGCTCGAGCCGCGCCAGTGAAGACTAGTGAGCGAAATGTAATGCCGCAGGAGAGACGCGAATGAAGAAGTATGTCGCGGCCGCGTTGACTATCGGGATCACAATTGGGCCTGCCTCGGCCCTTGAAGCAGGCGTGGGCGGTAGGGCGGGCGGTGTCGGGGTCGGTGCTGGAGTGAGCGCCGGTTCGCAAGGCGTATCCGTGGGGGCGGGCACGAGCGTCGACGGCGTAGGCGGAGCAAATGTTGGAGTTTCGGTCGGGGCGGATGACGGATCAGTCGACGCAGGCGTTAGTGCCAGCGGCAACGTTGGTGACACAAGCACAAGTACCAGTGTGGGCGACGATCCGTCCGCCGAAAACGAAGCGGCA
>NZ_JBVVQK010000116.1:0-406 GCF_055811175.1 Mesorhizobium sp. WSM4828
GAGCCGTGCGCACAACCTTGACCGGATCGACGATACCCATGGCGATCATGTCGCCATATTCGCCGGTCTGGGCGTTGAAGCCGAACGTCGCGCCCTTGTTCTCAAGAATCTTGCCGGCAACGATCGATGCTTCCGCACCGGCGTTGGCCGCGATCTGGCGGGCCGGAGCCTGCAGCGCGCGACGCACGATGGCGATGCCCGCGGTCTGGTCGGAGTTGGCGCCACTGACAGTGATGCTCAGCGAAGCGCGCAGCAGTGCGACGCCGCCGCCGGGAACGATGCCTTCTTCGACGGCCGCGCGGGTCGCGTTGAGGGCGTCATCGACGCGGTCCTTCTTTTCCTTGACTTCCACTTCGGTCGCACCGCCGACGCGGATGACGGCAACGCCGCCCGCCAGCTTGGCGAG
>NZ_JBVVQK010000117.1:0-390 GCF_055811175.1 Mesorhizobium sp. WSM4828
CGTTATCGCCTCGCAGACGGTGGCGCAGATGGCCCCGCTGTGGGCCGCCGAGGCGGCCGTGCGCGGCCAGGACCCGGCAGTACGGATAGCTGCGCGTCAGGAGAAATCCGTCGCCGTCGTTGCCGCTCTCTTTGCGCTGTGGGAAAAGGAGCTGCCGAAACTGTCGGGCAAATCGAAGCCCGCTGAGGCGATCCGCTATGCGCTCGGCCGGCGTGCCGCGCTCGAGTGCTTCCTCGCCGACGGCCGCATCGAAATCGACTCCAACACCGTCGAGCGCGCGATCAGGCCGCAGACAATTACTCGAAAGAACAGCCTCTTCGCTGGCAGCGACGGCGGCGGACGGACATGGGCGACCATCGCCACGCTGCTGACCACCGCCAAGATGAACCA
>NZ_JBVVQK010000118.1:0-388 GCF_055811175.1 Mesorhizobium sp. WSM4828
GCGGTGGAAGCGGGGGCGGCGGCTGGGGAGGATGATCAGGTCAGATTGAAAAAGGATTGCACGAGCCCAGCGTCCGATGGCATTTCCATGACCCTGCCAGGCTCGCCAGTCCCATCGACGTCCCGCCGAACGCGACAAAAGACGACGGGGTGGACCGGCCTCTGGAGGATTTCAATAGCTGGCCGCACGCCTGCCGGGTCGAGGCTGGCCCGCCATCTTTGAGCGGCGACGCCTCCCAGCTTGCGGCGAAGCGAGCGCTTGATGACGAGCGGCACAAGGTCGAGCTCTTGGAGCAAGAACTTACCACGGCCCGCCAAACTATCGATGCTCTTAAGGCAGGCGCAAAGCTGGCAGCCGTCGAGCAGGCCAACGCCATAAGGGACCGACA
>NZ_JBVVQK010000119.1:0-379 GCF_055811175.1 Mesorhizobium sp. WSM4828
TATTGGCGGGATTGTACGTGCCCGAAAAATCCGGATTCGCCGACGTTCCCAAGCTCATCATCGTGATGTAGGTCTTGCCGTCCGGCACATTGGAATGAATCCAGTCGGATTCTGCCTTCAGATTTGCGGCAGAGGCATAAGTGCCCCATTGGCCGGTGGGATCCGGCTCGTCGACAAGGAAGAATCCGAACAGCTTCGGATTGCCGATGAAGGGCGTGACCTTGTCGATAAACGATTGGGTTACGCCGTCGGTTTCGTTCAGATAGACCAAGCCTTTCATACCGTCCGGCAGCGCATTGAGTTGGTCAACGGATGAAACGTCAGCCAGGTTAAATCCGGCTTGTGCAATTTCCGTGCCTGATCCGCCTGACGTGTAATG
>NZ_JBVVQK010000120.1:0-371 GCF_055811175.1 Mesorhizobium sp. WSM4828
AGCTTGGCGAGACGTTCCTGCAGCTTCTCCTTGTCGTAGTCCGAGGTGGTCTCCTCGATCTGCTGCTTGATCTGGGCAACGCGGCCCTGGATCTCTTCTTTCTTGCCGGCGCCGTCGACGATGGTGGTGTTCTCCTTGGAGATCGACACCTTCTTGGCGCGGCCGAGCATGTTGAGGCCGACGTTCTCGAGCTTGATGCCGAGGTCTTCGGAGATGACCTGGCCACCGGTGAGGATGGCGATGTCTTCCAGCATGGCCTTGCGGCGATCGCCGAAGCCCGGCGCCTTGACGGCGGCGATCTTCAGGCCGCCACGCAGCTTGTTGACGACCAGCGTGGCCAGGGCCTCGCCTTCGACGTCTTCCGAGATGAT
>NZ_JBVVQK010000121.1:0-341 GCF_055811175.1 Mesorhizobium sp. WSM4828
GTCGCATAGGAGATCAGTCCCCGCTCCTTGCCGAGCTTGTCCATGACGCCGTCGCAAGCGTCGATGCAGAGCGCGCAGGTGATGCATTCAAGCTGCTGGCCGTCGCGAATGTCGATCCCCATCGGGCAGACGGCGACACAGGCGTTGCAATCGACGCAGTCTCCAACCGGCTGCCCCGCGGCAAGCACCTTCTTGGCGTGGCGCGATCGCGGCTCGCCGCGCCAATCATTGTACGTTACGGTGAGCGAATTCTCATCGAGCATAGCCGCCTGGATGCGCGGCCATGGGCACATATAGGTGCAGACCTGCTCGCGCATCAGTCCGCCGAACGTGTAGGTGGT
>NZ_JBVVQK010000122.1:0-338 GCF_055811175.1 Mesorhizobium sp. WSM4828
GTCACCGACCAGACGACGTAGTAGCCGACGAAGATCGCCAGGACAAAAATGGCGAAGCGGAAGACGAAGGGATCGATGGCGCCGCCGGACAGCGCGTGCGCGGCGTCGCCGGCCGCCTCAGTGCCGGGAGCGACGGCAAGGTTCTGCACGGCGAGCCGCACGGCAGCTGTCGCCTGGTCGAGCTGGTCGAGGGCTTTCTGCAGGGTCTGATCCATCATGCGATCCCTCCGGTGGTCTTGGGCTTCCTCGAAGCGGCCGTTTTCTTCGCAGCCGGCTTCGCCGAAGCCTCGGCAACCATCGTCTTGGCCGGAATGGCCGGCGGTTCGACATGTTGGCCC
>NZ_JBVVQK010000123.1:0-328 GCF_055811175.1 Mesorhizobium sp. WSM4828
GGCATTCTGCAGGCCGATGCCTTTGGCGGTTATGGCGATCTCTATGCGACGGGTCGTCAGCCGGCGCCTGTTCTGGAAGCCAGCTGCTGGGCCCACAGCCGGCGCAAAGTGTTCGAGCTGGCCGATGTCGAAGCGGCGGCGCGCAAGAAGGCGCACGGCGAGAAGCCCAACCTGGTCTATCCGCTCAGGGTTGAAGCCGTGAAGCGCATCGATGCCCTGTTCGATATCGAGCGCGCGATCAACGGCCTGTCGCCCGCCCAACGCCACGCCGTGCGCCAGGAGCGGAGCGCGCCGCTGGTCACCGAGCTCGAGCGCTGGATGATCGAGA
>NZ_JBVVQK010000124.1:0-318 GCF_055811175.1 Mesorhizobium sp. WSM4828
ACCCGGTTCACACGTTCCGCCCGCAGCGCGCGGGCTGAGTTTTCTTTGAGTTTGCGCCATTTTCCGCGAGTCAGCGGGCGCGTTTTATGATTCACTCCAGGGCATGGTTGCCACCGCCCAGGATGCTGTTCCGGACGATATCGGCGCGCTCAGAGCGGCGCTGACCGCGGCGCTGGCCAGAGCCGAAGACGAGGCCGCGCGCGCTGCGCTGGTCGAGGCCGAACTGGCGGTCGCCAGGGCTAAGGCATCGGATGATGCGGCGCTGATCGCACATCAGCATCTGACGATCCGCAAGCTGCAGCGGGCGCTGCATGGTCA
>NZ_JBVVQK010000125.1:0-293 GCF_055811175.1 Mesorhizobium sp. WSM4828
TCTCGAACCGAACAATGCCGACTGGCAGAGCAATCTTTCGTCGATCTACACCACACTGGGTGATGTTCAGACGGCGCGGGGGAACCTGGCTGGAGCCCTGGAAAACTATCGGCGCGGACTTGCCATCGATGAAAAGCTAAGCGCTGCGGACCAAGGAAACACCAACAGGCTCAATGATCTTGCCATTGACTATTCTGCCGTCGGCGACGTCCTGAAGGCGCAGGGGAACCTGGCGGGCGCCCTGGAGAACTATCAGAAGTCCCTTGCCATCCGTGAGAAGCTGGTGGCTCTCG
>NZ_JBVVQK010000126.1:0-272 GCF_055811175.1 Mesorhizobium sp. WSM4828
CTCACCTTCGAGGAACTCGAGAGCACCGCGACGGAAGACGAGATCGCCGCCGAACAGGCCGCGGCCCGGACCACCGAGGTGGCGCCTTACATGCGCAAACGACCGGCGCGCCAGCCATTTCCCGAGCATCTGCCGCGCGAACGCGTGGTCGAGCCGGCGCCGACCGCTTGCCATTGCTGCGGCGGTCATCGGCTACGCAAGCTGGGTGAGGATATCACCGAGACGCTGGAGGTGGTGCCGCGGCAATGGAAGGTGATCCAGCACGTGCGGGA
>NZ_JBVVQK010000127.1:0-267 GCF_055811175.1 Mesorhizobium sp. WSM4828
GACGTCTCGCGGGCAAGCGCGAAGGCGGTCGCATCCATCACCTTGTAGCCGCCCTCGATCGCCTGCGAATGCGACAGGCGGTCGAACCGCGTGGCGGTCGGATCCTTCTTCGGATCTGCCGAGTAGACTCCGTCGACATTGGTCGCCTTCAGGACGGCCTGGGCGCCGATCTCGGCGGCGCGGAGCACCGCGGTCGTATCAGTGGTGAAGAACGGATTGCCGGTTCCGCCGCCGAGCAGCACGATCCGGCCTTCGGCCAGATATTTG
>NZ_JBVVQK010000128.1:0-266 GCF_055811175.1 Mesorhizobium sp. WSM4828
GTCGAGCGCGCGGATGTTCTGACCGGCGCCAATGAGGTCAAAAGTCCACCCCTCGCTTGGGACAACGCGAAGCGACGCTCTGGTGCCGCGCACGACCGTTCGGTTGACGTCCGAGCGACCTCCAGCGTTGTTGATCCAGCCTGGCGCGACATCGACGTAGCCCACCAACCGCAAGGCGGCCTGATCCTGGCGCACGGGTAAGTTGACGACGCCCTCGACCGACGCGCCGACACCGTGACCCGGGAGGCCGGCGATACGCTGACGGG
>NZ_JBVVQK010000129.1:0-264 GCF_055811175.1 Mesorhizobium sp. WSM4828
GATGGGGCATGAAGAATCTGCGGATCAGTAGAAAGTTATTCCTGGCGTTTGGCGTCCTGTCGGCCGCGCTGATTATTATGATGGTCTTGTCAATCATAAGTCAATCGCGTCTTAACGCAACGGCAGAAACGCTGGGGCGAAGCCGTCGCGAAAAGATCGTCGCCATCGCCAATATCAATACCGCGTCCGCCCATTATCGTGCGTCCGAAGTCATGGCGATTCTGGCCGAGGATTCCGACCAGCGCCTGGCCGCTTATCAAGATG
>NZ_JBVVQK010000130.1:0-262 GCF_055811175.1 Mesorhizobium sp. WSM4828
GAACAACTTGCGCGCATAGGGGTCGAGCAGCAGCTTGTTCGGATTAAAGCGATGGCCCGCCTCGGGCTCATAGGGGCCATGGGCGCGGTAGCCATAGAGCAGACCCGGACCGACATCCGGCAGATAGCCGTGCCAGACCTCGTCCGTGCACTCGGGCAGGGTATAGCGCCGCAGTTCGCGCTTGCCCTTGGCATCGAACAGGCAGAGTTCGATCCGGTCGGCATTGGCCGAATAGACGGCGAAATTAACCCCTTCGCCATCG
>NZ_JBVVQK010000131.1:0-258 GCF_055811175.1 Mesorhizobium sp. WSM4828
GTGATACCCTGTGCAACCTCGACAAGCCGATCATCCTTGAGCGTATGGACTTCCCTGAGCCGGTAATTTCGCTCTCCGTAGAGCCGAAAACCAAGGCTGACCAGGAGAAGATGGGTATCGCACTGGGCAAGCTGGCCCAGGAAGACCCGTCGTTCCGCGTCAAGACCGACGAAGAAACCGGCCAGACCATCATCTCCGGTATGGGTGAGCTGCACCTGGACATCCTCGTTGACCGCATGAAGCGCGAATTCAACGTCG
>NZ_JBVVQK010000132.1:0-255 GCF_055811175.1 Mesorhizobium sp. WSM4828
GTGAAGGTGCTGGGCAAGGCCTCGCTGTTCTGGTGGCCGCTGGGGCCGCTGCTGCACAAGCTGGGCGTGATCCCGCTGGACCGCAGCTCGCCGCAGGGCACGGTGGGCCAGGCGGTGGACCTGCTGCGCAACAACGAGAAGATGTGGTTCGCCATCACCCCCGAGGGCACCCGAAAGGCGGTGAAGGAGTGGAAGGCCGGCTTCCTGAAGATCGCCCGGATGGCCGACGTGCCGATCCTGGCCGCCTATTTCCAT
>NZ_JBVVQK010000133.1:0-253 GCF_055811175.1 Mesorhizobium sp. WSM4828
GGATCCGCCAACGTAACCTTTTCGATGTCAAGTTCTAGACATGTGCAATGTCTTACAAGATCTGATTTTACACGTGGGTGGGCATCACATGTGTAAGGTATTGATGGGAAAACAAAATGGTGATACTGGGATATGGGTTAGCAGTATATATAGGTTTTCTTTGCGTTGAGATATATAATCCCCATTCTAGAAATTATAGTATTCAAAGCTTGCAACCAAGTCATGGTTGTCGTCCAACACATGAGTTCTGGAG
>NZ_JBVVQK010000134.1:0-251 GCF_055811175.1 Mesorhizobium sp. WSM4828
GGCACGATCGAGTTCATCGCCGACGCCTCCGAAGGGCTGCGCGCCGACCGGGTCTGGTTCATGGAGATGAACACCCGCCTCCAGGTCGAGCATCCCGTCACCGAGGCGATCACCGGCGTCGATCTGGTCGAGTGGCAGCTTCGTGTGGCGGCGGGCGAGCCCTTGCCGATGGCGCAAACCGACCTCGCCATCCACGGCCATGCGATCGAGGCGCGGCTCTATGCCGAGGATCCGGCCAAGGGCTTCCTTCC
>NZ_JBVVQK010000135.1:0-242 GCF_055811175.1 Mesorhizobium sp. WSM4828
CCCTTAAGGTTGATCGACCCCTTCAGACGCGGCGTGTCGATCGCCACGCGCGGGGTTTCGGCCAGAACGACGCGGCGATCGCGGATCGCCGAGGGCGTCGTGGCGGTCGGATTCGCGGTAGAATTGGCCACCGGCACCTGCTTGCCGTCGACGATCTTCGTCGCGGGCGGGTTGCTCGGGAAGAACTTGCTCTGGATGAGCGGCCATCCGAACAGGATCAGCGCCGCGATCACCGCGAACAC
>NZ_JBVVQK010000136.1:0-236 GCF_055811175.1 Mesorhizobium sp. WSM4828
TAACCGCCAAAGGCATCGGCCTGCAGAATGCCGCTCCAGCCGGCGAGATGCGCCGCGGGATGTTCGCCTCGGCGATCGCGGGAATAATAGAACACCGCCGCCGGCGGATCGGCGCCGCCGAACGGTCGGTCATCGCGCACATAGGTCCATAATCGGCCGGTATCGGTCTTGCCCTTGGCCAGGACCGGCACCGTCGTGTCGTCGCCGTGCAGACGTGAAGCGGCCAGCACATGGGC
>NZ_JBVVQK010000137.1:0-235 GCF_055811175.1 Mesorhizobium sp. WSM4828
GGGGCTGATCGTCTGGAGCGAGGATGGCGAGCGGCGACCGATCCTGATCGTACGCGGGCAGGGGCGGTTGATCGATGCGGCCGCCGCGGCGGATCTGGAGCGGGTGCGCGATCTGCTCGACGATCTGGAAGGCAAGCAGGAGGTTGCCCGCCTGCTCGATTCGGCGCGGGCGGGGGATTCGACTCGCATCTTCATCGGCGCGGAGAACAAATTATTCGCGCTGTCGGGATCGTCG
>NZ_JBVVQK010000138.1:0-234 GCF_055811175.1 Mesorhizobium sp. WSM4828
GTGCCCGACTATCTCGCGGCGATGGACGTCGCGAGCCTCCCGCAGAGCCTCGACGGCGTGGGCAGCTTTCGCTACACGACGAAGATCAGCGAATACCGCGCGGCCGGCCTACCGATCGTTACCGGGCAACTGCCGCTTGCCTACGACCTCGACGACGGCCGTATCTGGCGGATCCCCGGACGCTTTCCCTGGGATCGCGAGTATGTCGCCGGCCTGGCCAGCAGGATGAACTCC
>NZ_JBVVQK010000139.1:0-233 GCF_055811175.1 Mesorhizobium sp. WSM4828
GGGCATGATCGGACTCCTTGGGTGGGAAGCCTGATATGGATGGCCTTTGCATCATCCGGTCGGGTGCCATGTATCAGTCCGTGTCGGTCATGCCGGTCCGGTTCCTCCTGCACTGCGGAGCAACAGGATGGCGCGAAACCCGCCTTCCGCGCGATTTTCCAGCACCAGGTCGCCCCGGTAGCGCTGGGTCAGTGCCTGGACGATCGACAGGCCAAGGCCCACGCCCCCCGTCC
>NZ_JBVVQK010000140.1:0-232 GCF_055811175.1 Mesorhizobium sp. WSM4828
GCTCGATATCGAACAGGGCATCGATGCGCTTCACGGCTTCGACCGCCAGCGGATAGACCAGGTTGGGCTTCTCGCCGCGCGCCTTCTTGCGCGCCGCCGCTTCGACATCGGCCAGCTCGAACACTTTGCGCCGGCTGTGGGCCCAGCAGCTGGCCTCCAGAACAGGCGCCGGCTGACGACCCGTCGCATAGAGATCGCCATAACCGCCAAAGGCATCGGCCTGCAGAATGCC
>NZ_JBVVQK010000141.1:0-232 GCF_055811175.1 Mesorhizobium sp. WSM4828
GCCGACCACCACCGCCAGGATCAGAACGAGGAGCAGGAACGCGCTGACGACGGCAAGCTTGTGGCGGCTATAGCGCCGCCACGTCTCGCGCCAGGGCGAGTAGACGCGCCGCTCAGCGGAGGGAGATGCGAGGGTCAAGCCAGCCATAAAGAACGTCCGCGATGAGGTTGAACAGCACGACCAGGCACGCAAAGACGAAGGTGACGGCCATCACCACCGGCGTGTCGTTGGT
>NZ_JBVVQK010000142.1:0-229 GCF_055811175.1 Mesorhizobium sp. WSM4828
TTCACGTCTTGTGGGGGGCGCGGGGGGGGGGGGGGGGGGGGGGCCGGCGGCCCCCGCCCCCCCCCCCCCCCCCGCCCGCCGCCCCCCCCCCCCCCCCCCCCCCCCACACCCCCCCCCCGCCCCCCCCCCCCCCCCCCCCCCCACCCCCCCCCCACCCCCCCCCTCCTGATTATTTCCACTATCCCCCACCTCCCCCCCCCGACCCCCCCCCCCCCCCCCCCAACCGCGA
>NZ_JBVVQK010000143.1:0-205 GCF_055811175.1 Mesorhizobium sp. WSM4828
CGCTGGAGGTGGTGCCGCGGCAATGGAAGGTGATCCAGCACGTGCGGGAGAAGTTCACCTGCCGCGACTGCGAGACGGCCAGCATCAGCCGCTCAACCGCCAGGCGGAACGCTATGCCCGCGAAGGCTTGCCGCTCAGCCTGTCGACGCTCGCCGACCAGGTCGGCGCCGGCGCCGCGGCGCTGATGCCGCTGTTCAAGCGGCTC
>NZ_JBVVQK010000144.1:0-200 GCF_055811175.1 Mesorhizobium sp. WSM4828
GTGACGAGCACCCCATCTTGCCTTGGGGCTATGCGCCGGGGAGATTTGCCGCCTGATTTTGCGAGGAGCGCAGGCGCGTGGAGTGGGACGACCCTGGTGCCAGTCATCAAGACAGTCATCAAGGGTAAGCGCTAAGCCGACCCCATCTGGCGCGGCTTGAGGTGATGAGCGAGAGATAGTGACACTGAAGAAGGCGAGGA